>JBFMAX010000001.1:0-305542 GCA_040755395.1 Nitrospirota bacterium | reverse complement strand
TCCTCTCCCTCGCGCGGGAGGGAGAGGAGACAGGTGAGGGTGGTATCCGAAAAGCACCCCCTCACCGCAGCCTCTCCCCCAATGGGGGCGAAGAGAATAGAGGGCTCAAGGTCGGAAAGAATTTCGGATCAGGTCTAGGAGTCACAGGGAATCACCCGTCACAACGAGATGAGCAATAGAGGAAAGACTTCCCGGTACACTTTGGGTCTCGTGCTCACGAAGAATTCCTGCGCACCGGGCCTGCCGATTCCTGTTCGAGGGCGAGGAGCCGTTTCTTTCGCTGAAGGCCCCACCGATAGCCGCCGAGCCGTCCATCTTCCCGAATAACCCGATGGCAAGGAATGGCGACCGCGACGGGATTGGCCGCACAAGCCTTGCCGACAGCCCGGGCTGCAGCCGGCTGCCCGATCGCTCGCGCGATTTCACGATAGGAACGAGTCTGTCCGTATGGGATCCGTTGGAGGGCTTTCCACACCCGCCGTTGAAATGCGGTCGCGTGGAGGTCGAACGGGAGCCGATGAGCTTGGCCTGTTCCACTGAGACGGTGGAAGATTCCATCCACATACGGCTTCGATCCGAACGGATCTCGGCGGAGGATGGCCCTCGGCTAATCTCGTTGAAGCGACGCGATCAATGAAGCGTCCGTATTCCCGAGTCGAACGGTCGCGATGCCCCGCTCCGTGATCGCCACCAACATCCGGCCGGCGGGAGTCGGAGCCGTTGCAAAGCGAAGGGTCACCCCGGCTCCACCTGACTGCAACACCGAGGGTGTCATGCCCAGGTCCGAATTCACGCGTTCATACAGGCGGCCGCTCGAACCAAAGTTCGCCTCGTAGATGGCATTCGTCACGGTCTCACCTCGCTTCAACGATGTTTTGAAACGCTCCATTCTCCGCATATCTCGATACGCTTTCGGAGAAAGCCCGACCCATTACACGAACGCGCCATCGAACCGGCGATCGCGCGTCAGAACCGCTTCCCACGCACGGTCTGGACTCACCGGCAACAGTCGGTCGTTCATCTCGTCACCCTCGCCCGGCACAGTCATCCTACCTCTGATACAGTGACGCGCACCATCCGATTCTTGCTGCCAAATTAGCAATATCTCAAATGGGCAGATTCAATTACTCATGCCGGGCCCCATCTCACCGCTCCACTCATTTTCCATTTCCTATCGTAATCTGTGTATAATCCCGGCCATGAATCGCCGGTTCTTTCTCCCCACCCTTACGCGCCGGAGGCGGCACAGCCGACTCAGCGGGTGGCTCGCCGGCCAGAAGATCGAAGCGGCTCGGCGGATGACTCCCGAGGAGCGGCTCCTGCTGGCCCTCGAACTTTCCGACTTCTGCTTCGAGTTGAAGCGCACGTGTTCCGCGAAGCACTGATCGAGATCACGCGACGCCTCGACCAGGCGCGAGAGCGGAAGCTCGTGCAGTCCTACGCGCTGGTCGGCGGATTCGCCGTCGCGGTCTGGGGAAAGCCCAGAGCCACACACGACATTGACCTGGCGGTGGCTCTCGGCGCCGCCGATCCCGCTATGCTTGCCGCCGACCTGAACGCCGGATATCGTCCAGGCGATCCTGACGATCCGTTGAGCGGTGTGTTCCGGATTGAGGTTTCTGTCGGCGAACACGTCGTTCCTGTCCAGTTAATCGTGTTCGAACCGAAATGGGCTGATATCGTCTTCAGACGCGTGGACATCGTTTCCGTTCTGGACTGACCGGTTCCGGTGGTGAATTGGCAGGCGCTGGTGCTCTTGAAGCTTTATGCAGGGAGGCCGGTGGACCTCCAGGATGCTCTGGACATTGTCACGGTTCGCCAGCCAAGCGCCGTCGAACGGGAGAGCTTGGCGACCCAGGCCGAAGCCTTGGGCCTGGCCGAGGAATGCACCACGCTCCTCGCCTCTCTTTCCTAACCCGGAACACTTGATAGAGCAACAGAGCAAACAGCTCCTCCAGAATCAGCGACCGGGCGAGCGCGGGATCGTGCGGGCGAGCCGTCGCCGCCGGCGGGCGGTTTACAACATTCTGAAGGTCTCCATGTTCTTGTCCGAGGTCGAGCAGGCTGGTCGGCGACAGGCCCCGCTCAGCCTCACTCCCCACTCTTGACACGCCCCCACAGGAAGCCTAGCCTTTTTCTCGCTCCGGCACGTATACCATCGAACGCCCGCGCCACGATCATTGACAACCAACCGGGGTCCTTTCCGAGGGAAGAGGAGGTGCGTCATGCCGGCCTTCGTGACACTCATCAACTGGACGGATCAGGGGATTCGAACGGTGAAGGATTCGCCCAAGCGCCTCGACGCGGCGAAAAAAGAGCTGCAGAAGTTGGGAGGCGAGGTGAAGAGCTTTTACATGACCCAGGGAGCTTTCGATGCGGTACTGATCTTCGAGGTGCCCAACGATGAAGCGGCGGCCAAGTTCCTGCTCAAGACCGGCTCGGCCGGCAATGTCCGGACGACCACGCTCAAGGCCTATCCCGAGGCGGACTATCGGAAGATCATGGAATCACTGGCTTAAGGCGCGTGTTTCTTGCCCGCGTACCCGTTAAGCAAGGCAGGGACACTTTGGGATCAGCTATCAGAGCGACGTTGGTCACCGCTCTTGCTGAACCGGGGTGGGCCGCTCTGAGCGTTGAAGAATTTGATGGGGTGAGAAAAGACTCCCGCTACATCTTCTCTTCTCTTCCCTTCTGTTCCCTTAGAACCTCACTCCCAGGTACAGGCCCGGCATGAGATTCGTGTGGAGATCGACGTCGCGTCCTCCAGCGCGCAGGGTTTGCCCGAGAGAAGTGACGTTGAGGAGGACGTCGGCCGTGACGGCGAACCGCTGGGATAGGGCGTAGTCGAGCCCGATCCCGAGTGGAATCAGGAACGAAGTATAGGTGTCGGTCACGCCGCTGTCGGCGTCTTTGATCCCGGCTCGGATGAAGCCGACTCCGCTCTGCACCGCGAGCCGCGCCCTGTGGCTGCCGGGGATGTCCCACCAGTACTTGGCCTGCGCGGACAAACCAAAGATCATGTCGTTCCCCACGCCGGCATACTGGACCAACGGGCCGAGCGAGACGTGGTTGATGACGAAGTAATCGGCGTGCCCGTTGAGCCCGAACTCCAGAACTCCATCCGGCGTGCGGCCTAAAAAGCCAAGCCCCGCTCCGCCCGACCACTGCCCGGCCGTCGGCTCAGCGACCTCCGCAGCTACAGGAGCAGCCGGGGTCAGACCAGAGACCGGCCACGCGAGGAAAGTCAAAACGCAGAGGCCCGCCATGGATCGGCGCAGCATCATATTCTCCGGCGATCGGCCGAGGTCGCCGTATTCGGGTGAGAAAGGACTCTTGGTACATTCTTCTCTTCCTAATCCGCTATTGGCATGCGTGGATTCCAGGCGATCTCCCACACATGCCCGTCGGGGTCCTGGAAATATCCGGCGTAGCCTCCCCAGAATGTTCTGCCGGCAGGTTTGACGAGCTTGGCGCCCGCTCGTTCCGCCTGCGCCATGACTGCATCCACTTCTTCCTGGCTGCCGACATTGTGGCCGATCGTAAACTCGGTCGGGCTGCGAGGCGTCAGGGGGAGGTTCGCGTCATGGGCGATATCCTTGCGAGGCCAAATGGCCAGCATCAATCCCGGCTGCAAATCGAAAAACGCCACCGCGCCATGCTCAAACTCCGTCCCAACGATCCCCTCCGTCGGAAATCCCAACCCATCGCGATAAAACTTGAGCGATCGCTCCAAATCATCTACGCCCAAGGTGATGATCGTAATTCGCGGCTTCATAGTGGACCGGGATTATAGCAGAGGCGGGAAGGCAGCTAAATCAGTGGACGCGGGAGGGTGGCGGCTCCGCGGAAAGTGGCTCGCTGGAAGCCTATGGCCTGTGGCTTCAGAACCAAGCGGGTGAACCCGCCCGGCCGTGGCCATCGGCCGGTAATGTTACTTGTTCTGTCCCGCTACGCCGTTTTCTTTTTGGCGTGCTCCGCCAGGATGTTGTTGATCAGCGTTTGATAGCCGATATCCCGCCGCTTGGCTTCCTTCCGAAGATCTTCCAACACTTGGGGATCAATGCGGATCGCGATCAGTTGCCGTGCCACCTCGCCAAGCCTCGGGCGGCCCACTCGCCGCATGGCACGCAATTGGGCATCGGACATCTCCGGGATGTCGGAGAAATCAATCCTGCGCCGTTTGATAACGGCGTCTCTCTTTCCGACTCGCGCGCCTCGCGCTGATGATCCGAATCGCCTCTTGTTCATCGTCGTATCTCCTCACGGTATAGGCAACCACCAGGAGCCTGCCTGACATGGACAGGCCAAGATGAAGCCTGCGCGCCTCTGAAGTGGAATGTTCGATGTCGGGACCATCAAGAGCTCTGGCATCTTGAAACGCCGTCGTGGCTTCTTCAAATGAGACGCCGTGCTTGGCAAGATTGGCGGCAGCCTTCAGCGGGTCCCATTCGAACACGGATTAAGTATATACAAAACCTACGCGGGGGGCCAGAGCCTACTCCAGCGCAGAAGCAGGGGGAGTGCGGCGGATGTGGGGTGCAACTGTGCGAGGGTGGAGCATGCGGGGCAGCCGTCGCTCTCGATCGGCCAAATCAAGTGTTACATTGCTCGCGCCAGCCCCCATCCCGGCTGCAGATCGAAAAACGCCACCGCGCCATGCTCAAACTCCGTCCCAACGATCCCCTCCGTCGGAAATCCCAACCCATCGCGATAAAACTTGAGCGATCGCTCCAAATCATCTACGCCCAAGGTGATCATCGTAATTCGCGGCTTCATAGTGGACCGGGATTATAGCAGAGGCGGGAAGGCAGCTAAATCAGTGGACGCGCCGTGGTGCAGGCGATCCGATCCTCCAGCGCCATCAGCACAGCAAAAAGGTTCAGGGGAATAGTTCCTGCACCTTTGCTCTCTTCATCGACCGGCCTTACTGTGGTAGGCTTCCGCAAGAGCAGTTCCCGGCAACTCTTTGTTCGGGCCTCAGCTCAAACTGGTTAATATCTATTTTTGAGCATACGATACGAGAGCGTGTAAACGAGCTAATTCAAGCACAATACGAGGAGCTTCGTGAGAAATACAAGACCGACTCCTCGAATAAAAGCGCGGAATTGGTACTAAGGGGTAATATCCATCCCGGGGAAACATTGATCGCCCACTACCATTGTGATGGACAACGAGCTTCTGAGGCTTCGCCGTTTTGCGCTCACACTGGGGATGGTTCTATGGGTTTACAGCCTTGCAGGTGCCACGTTCGGAGAGTACGCGCAGGTCCCTTTTTTAGGTGTCAATCTAAAGCTGACCCGCCCAGCGGTTGTCGAATGGGGACTGGTCCTAGTCTGTTTATATGGGGCTGCGAGGTATGCCTATCACGCTCTCGTTAAATCCCTGACGCCATGGAAGGCGCGCCGTCTGCTTGAGGTGGGAGCGTTCGGCCCTATGCCGATTCCACCTGGTAGCCACAGCCCAGAGATCAGAGAAATCGCGAGCCGATACGTTCCAGGTATGGAAGATCAGGTGAGCGTGGTTAACCGACTTACCCAAGACTATGGTTGCATCGGAGTTAGCGGAGGGGGTAAGTATCCGCCTATGGTTTGGTTCTGGATCTGGCTCGATGCCCTCGACTATACAGCCCCAATCTGGGTGAATCTCTTAGCAATATTAGCCTTCCTCGCGCTAAGGCCGTTTCTTCCAAGCCCTCCGAGTATTTCTCTGCCACCCTTATAGCCGTCGGCACCGGACGTTGAGCGGGAAGACTACTGTAAGTGGGGCGGCATGATTCGACAGAATGCGGTAACACATGCAGAGACGATCAGCGGGGGTCACTGCTCTTTCTCTAGACAGGGTGCTTACCTTAAGAGGCTCAAAAAGGTCAGCCAACGTATTCGTATACAAAAAGGCCACCCATGAGCGGTGGCCTTTTTGATTCCCCTCTCCCTCTAGCTGCGTGGCTTTTCCCTGGGATGTGTGGCGGGATGGGGTAAGCTGTGTCGCGAATCGCGGAGGCTCGGGTCCCGCGCTTGCCGAGCACATGCGGTCGCGCTTCGCGACGGCGAGCACTGTTTCCCCTCGACAGGCTCTTTTTCCCGACTGCTCAAGCGCGGCCGGGAGGCTCTTGGAGCGGGCATCAGAGCGGCGTTGGGGCACCGCGCTTGCTGAGCCGAAACGGCCCGCTGTTGCGGGTGGCGAGGACTGTTCGACGTTCAATTCAGCGTGGCTGGAATTGAACAAGTTCCGCAGCCAAGTGGAGGCGAAGCGTAGAGCGGTCAACGCCGCTCTGGCCAAGAGCGGAAAGAGCCTCCCGGCCCGCTCTTACGTCCCCATCTCCCACGACGCCAAATACTTCCTCTGCTCCTTCGTCAGCCGATCAATCTCCACCCCCATCCCCGCCAGCTTCAGCCTCGCGATCTCCTTGTCGATCTCCGCCGGCACCGGGTACACCTTCTTCTCCAGCTTCTGGCGATGCTTCACCAGATACTCCGCGCTCAAGGCCTGATTCGCGAAGCTCATGTCCATCACGCTGGACGGATGGCCCTCGGCGGTCGCCAGATTCACCAGCCGCCCTTCGCCCAGCAGACTGACCCGCCGGCCGTTCTTCAGCGTGAACTCCTCCACGCCGGGCCGGACCAGGCGTCGCTTGCGGCTGAGCTTTTCCAGGGCCGGAATGTCCAGCTCCACGTTGAAATGGCCCGAGTTGCAGACGATGGCACCGTCCTTCATGACGGCGAAATGCTCCCCGCGAATCACCTTCAGGTTGCCGGTGACGGTGATGAAGAAGTCGCCCACGGGGGCGGCCTGTTCCATCGGCATGACCCGGAAGCCGTCCATGACCGCCTCCAATCCTTTCAATGGATCGATTTCCGTCACGATCACATCCGCGCCCATGCCCTTCGCACGCATCGCGACGCCGCGGCCGCACCACCCGTAGCCGGCCACCACGACCGTGGAGCCGCAGATCAGCCGGTTCGTCGCGCGCACGATCCCGTCCATCGTGCTTTGCCCCGTGCCGTAGCGGTTGTCGAACATGTGCTTGGTGTCCGCGTCGTTGACGGAGATGACGGGGAAGCGGAGGACCTTCCGATCCGCCATGCTGCGCAGCCGGATCACCCCCGTGGTCGTCTCTTCCGTGCCGCCGATGACGTGTTTGAGCAGGTCCTTGCGCTTGGCGTGGAGAGTCGAGACGACATCGGCGCCGTCGTCCATCGTGAGTTGGGGACGGTGCGCGATCGCCGACTCGATGTGGCGGTAGTAGGTCTGATTGTCCTCGCCCTTGATCGCGAAGACGGCGATGCCGTCGTGCTGGACGAGGGACGCCGCCACGTCGTCCTGGGTGCTGAGCGGATTCGACGCGCAGAGCCGGATCTCCGCGCCGCCGGCCTGCAGCGTCTTCATGAGGTTTGCGGTCTCCGTGGTCACATGGAGACAGGCGGTGACCCGCATCCCCTTGAGCGGCTGCTCCCGCTTGAAGCGTTTTCTGATCAGGCGCAGCACCGGCATGGTGGCTTCCGCCCATTCGATTTTCAGCCGGCCCTGGTCGGCCAACCTGATGTCTTTCACGTCGTAATCCACATGTCCTCCCTAAAAAAGCTGATAGCCAACAGCGAATAGCTAATAGCTCATAGCCTGACGTAGCCCAATCCTTCACGAGCTACTCGCTATTCGCTGTCAGCTACTGGCTCATCATATAAAAAGGGGACGGGAATGCGCTCCGTCCCCCTTTGTGCATTGCCTGTAGAACCCCTGCTGTCAGAGCCCGGCTTCTCTCCTCAGAATCTTGGCCTTGTCCGTTTTTTCCCAGGTGAACTCCGGCTCGTTCCGGCCGAAGTGGCCGTACGCCGCCGTCTTCCTGAAGATGGGGCGCCGAAGCTTCAGGTGGTCGATGATGCCGCGCGGGGTCATGGGGAAATGCTTGCGGACGAGCTTGTCGAGCGTCTCCACCGCCACTTTTTCCGTGTTCTTCGTGTCGATCAGGATCGAGACGGGATCCGCCACCCCGATCGCGTAGGCCAACTGGACTTCGCACTTGTCCGCCAAGCCCGCGGCCACGACGTTCTTCGCGATATAGCGGGCCATATAGGAGGCCGAGCGGTCCACTTTCGTGGGGTCTTTGCCGGAGAATGCCCCGCCGCCGTGGCTGCCGACGCCGCCGTAGGTGTCGACGATGATCTTCCGCCCCGTCAGGCCGGTGTCGCCCATCGGACCGCCGACGACGAATCGGCCGGTCGGGTTGATGTAGTGTTTGACGCTGGCGGGATCGTAGAGCCCCTTGGGCATCACGGGCTTGACGACGTGTTCGATGATGTCGCGCTCGATCTGTTTGCTGGTGACATCGGGGCTATGCTGGGAGGACACAACGACGGTATCGACCCGCACCGGCTTCCAGTTTCTATATTCAATGGTCACCTGCGATTTCCCGTCCGGCCGCACCCAGGGCAGGATTTTTTTCTTCCGCACCTCGGCCAGCCGCCTGGTGAGCCGGTGCGCGAGCACGATCGGCATCGGCATCAATTCTTCGGTTTCGTTGGAAGCATAGCCGAACATGAGTCCCTGGTCGCCCGCGCCGCCCGAATCGACCCCCTGCGCGATGTCCGGCGATTGATTGTGGATGGATGTCAGAACGGAGCAGGTGTGGTAATCGAATCCCCAGGAAGCATCGGTGTAGCCGACATCCTTGATCACCTGGCGGATGATGTCCGGAATCTCGACGTACGCGGTCGTGGAGATTTCGCCGGCGACGAAGGCGATGCCGGTCGTCAGGATGGTCTCGCAGGCGACCCGGCAGTGCTTATCCTTCGCAATGATGGCGTCGAGGATGCCGTCGGAAATCTGATCGGCGATCTTGTCCGGATGGCCCTCGGTGACGGATTCCGAGGTGAACAGATAATTATTTCTCATTGTGTCCTCTGACTACAGGTGAATGGGAATGCGTGAGCGCTGGCTTCTATCAGGCGGCACCTGACTGTGTCATAACTCCTGAGAACGCCAAAAAACCTGGCGAATATTAACGAAGCCGCGGGCATTTGTCCACCACTCATCCGTATGGGGCTTGGCGCCGGTCGGGCGGGTCCTTTGCTTGACACGTGTTACCGCCGGCTTGTAGCATAGCTTGATTTTCGCGGGCTTGTCTGAATTCTCGCACGCCCAACCCATCGTTTGCGTGCCACTCCAGCCTTGAGGCCTCGGCAGCATCGGGAGCTGCCCCGAGGGCTGGTTTTTTGTCTTTGCGTCCGGCTGGAATCCGGCCCGGCTTCACTTTAAGGACTGAATCGCTATGAACGGGAAACCCGAAATCATCGCTGAGCGGGAGGTTGCCCGCCCGTCCACACCGGGATTGGGGTGGGAAGAGTTTTCCCGGGAACTGGTCGAGTTTTTTGCTTCGATCAAACTGGCCATGTTCCTGTTTATCGCCCTGGCCATGACCGCCACAATCGGGACGGTCATCCAGCAGGGTGAGCGGCCGGACGTCTATATTCAGGAATACGGGGAGGACGCCTACCGCTGGTTTCTGCGCCTGGGCTTCACCGACGTCTATCACACCTGGTGGTTCACGAGTCTGCTCGGACTGCTCTGCGTCAACTCGCTCACCTGCTTCTATAAGCGATTCCCGGCCGTCTGGCGCTCCATGCGTCAGGATAAGGTGAGCGTCTCCCTGGCGTTCATTCAGAACATGAAGCACAAGGCCGAGATTCCGGTTGCGGCGTCCCGGGAACACGTGGCGGAACGGATGGCGCAGATGCTGATCGAAAAGGGCTATCGGGTCCTGGCGAAGAACGAGCCGGGCGAAGTGACCCTCTATGCCACGAAGGGCGTGATCGGCCGGGTCGGCGCCCATATGGCGCATCTGAGCGCGACCGTGATCGTGCTCGGCGGACTCATCGGCAGCTACTACGGGTTTCAGGAATTCGGCGTGTGCCTGGAAGGCCAGACGTACCATATCCCGCGCGGGAATTTCGACCTGAAGGTGGACAAATTCTGGATCGACTATTACGAGAACGGCGCGATCAAATCCTATAACAGCACGCTCACCGTCATCGACCAGGGCGCGCCGGTGACCACGAAGACGATCACGGTGAACGATCCGCTCGTCTACAAGGGCATCTGGTTTTATCAGTCGAGCTACGGAGACGCGTGGGATCGGATCGAAGTCGCGCGCATCAACGTGAAGGACAAGAAAACCGACAGGGTCTTGAAAACGGTCGATCTGGAATGGCAAAAAGAAACCGTCGTCGACGGGTTGGATCTGAATCTCACGCTCACCGATTTCGTCGCCGACTTCGCCTTCAATTCCACCGAGAAGAAGGTGTTCTCCAAGACGGTCGAACATGCGAATCCGGCGGTCCGTCTCGCCATCAGGGAGCGCAAGACGCTGGAAGCGGCGCCCTGGATTTTTTATCATTATCCCGATCTGTTCGAGATTCAGGGGTCGAAGTATGCCTTCGAGCTGGTCGGCTATCAGCCGAAGAAGTTTACCGGCCTGCAGATCGCGAAGAATCCCGGCGTGAACATCGTCTGGGTGGGCTCCACGATGATCGTCGTCGGCATCACGCTGTCCTCGTTTATCTACCATCGCCGGCTGTGGGCCAAGGTCGTTCCGGGGCCGAACGGCGCGACGGTGCATCTCGGCGGGACGACGCACAAGAGTCAGATCGATTTCCAGAAGGAATTCGCCAAACTGACGGAACGGATTCAGACGATAAAGACGTAGATGGGCCAGGGGCGCGAGGCTAGGGGCGAGGGGGAGCAGGCACTCATCCTCTAGTCGCTTGCCGCGTGCCACTCGCCTGAGGAGGAGGTTTTTATGGTTCGCTCACTCTTCTTATTCGACATGACCTTCTGGCTCTACCTCTCGGCGCTCGTGTTGTACGTCGCCTACATGTTCGTGCGGCGCCCGGCCATGCAACTGGCGCCGGCCGGCCATCCGACTTCGAACGTCGAAGAAGGCGACGGAGCCTGGGCGACCCAACTGGGACAGGTGGCCACGCTGGTGACGATCTTCGGCTGGATCGTCAACACCCTCGCGTTGGGCACGCGGGCGTTCGAACGGATGCAGCACTCGGGGACCTTCGCGCCCTGGTCGAACCAGTTCGAAGCCATGGCGTACGTCTCGTGGGCCATCATCCTCGGCTATGTGCTGCTGGAGTTCCGGTATCGGATCAAGGCGATCGGCGCTTTCGTGGTCGGCATCGGGTTCATCGCGATGGGCGCAGCCTCGTTGCTTCCGTACCGTTATCAAACGGCGGAACCGCTCGTGCCGGCCTTGAACAGCTATTGGATTTACATTCATGTCTCCGTGACCTTGACCAGCTACGCGGCCTTCGCGATGGCGGGCGGGCTGGGCGTCATGTACCTGCTGAAGGAGCGGGCCGAGCGGCAAGGCAGCCGGTCGCGGGTCTTCGCCAGCTTTCCCGATCTTGAGACCATCGACGAGCTGGGCTATAAGGCGATCATGATCGGGTTCCCGCTCTTGGCGTTCGGGATCATCCTGGGCGCGATGTGGGCCAACTATGCCTGGGGCGGCTACTGGAGCTGGGATCCCAAAGAGACCTGGTCGCTCATTGTCTGGCTGATCTACGGCGCGTACATCCATGCCCGGATGACGAGAGGATGGGAAGGCCGACGGGCCGCCATCTATGCCATCTTCGGGTTTCTCATGGTGATCTTCTGTTTCTGGGGCGTGAATTTTCTCCTATCCGGGCTCCACGCGTACGCATAATCGGGCAAGGGGCGAGGGGCTTGAGGCGAGTGGTGAAATCCCCCTAGCCATTTGCCTCGCGCCTCTAGCCTAAGGAAGGTATGGCTGAACCGATCGCAGTCGAGTCCGTGCAGAAAGAGCCGCACCCGCCGGCCTCGCGGCGCCTGTCCATTGTGCTGATGACGGCGGGGATCTTGGCGTTTGCGTTCGGCGTGGTCTGGATGCAGAGCGCCAAGTACGAGCCGCTCACGGTGGGGAAGGAAGCGCCCGACTTCAAGCTGCCCGATCTCAACGACAAGGACGTGCGGCTGTCCGATTATCGCGGCAAGGTCGTGTTTCTCAACTTCTGGGCGACCTGGTGCAAACCCTGTCGCGAAGAGATGCCGTCCATGGAGGTGCTCTACAAGAATTTTGAGAAGGACGGGCTGGTGATTCTGGCGGTGAGTATCGACCGGGTCACGACGAAAAAGGATATCCCGCCCTTCGTCAAAAGTCTGAACCTCACCTTCCCGATCCTCATCGACTCCTGGGGACAGACCGACAAGCGATACAAACTGATGGGCGTCCCCGAGACCTACATCATCGATCAACAGGGCATCCTCCGAGAGAAGGTCATCGGTCCCCGTGACTGGACCAGGCTGGACAATCTGCAGATTGTGACGCAGTTGCTGAAGTCCGGCGCCAAGTCCGCGCAAACCGCTCATTCGGCGGCCGATGCGCAGCGTCTGTGATCCATAGCCATGACGCGGGAGTGGGGTTACACGTGCCTGCTCGCCATGCTGCTCGCGGCGGAGACGGGCTGCGAACCGAGCGAGCCTTCCTCGTCGTCGACGCCGCCGACGGAGGTTGTAGCCGTTGCGGACCGCTCGGGACCCAAGCTCGGCGAGCCGGCGCCGGACTTCCAGTTGCGGGACCTCGACGGGAACCTCGTCACGCTCGCGAGCCTGCGCGGCAAAGTGGTGTTGGTGAATTTCTGGGCGACCTGGTGCGGTCCCTGCCGCTTCGAGATGCCGGCGATGGAGCGGCTCTACCGGTCGTTCAACCGCAAGGACTTCGAGATCCTGGCGGTTTCGACGGACCCGCAGGGCGCGGCGGTGACGAGGCCGTTTCAGCGGGAGATCGGTCTGAGCTTCCCGATCTTGCACGACGCTGATTTCCGCATCGGAGTCGCCTACGGCGCCCGCACCCTGCCGATGACCTTTTTGATCGATCGCCACGGCGTCATTCGGCATCGGATCTTCGGGGCGCGCGACTGGCAGAGTCCGGAAGCGATACAATTGATTCAGAGTCTGGTGAAGGCCTTCTGACCATGTCGGAGTCGATCCAACAGATTTCGTTCTTCGCCGCCTTCTCGGCCGGGTTGCTCTCGTTCGTGTCTCCCTGCGTGCTGCCGCTGGTTCCGTCCTACATCTCCTACATCACGGGCCTGTCAGTCGAGCAACTGGCGGATGCGGCGGAGCGAAGCCGGTTCCGCAAGGCCATCATCGTGAACTCGCTGCTCTTCATCGCCGGGTTCTCCGTCGTGTTCGTGGCGTTCGGCGCCTCCGCCAGCTTGATCGGGCAGATGCTGATCACCTATCAGGAGCACCTCCGCCGGTTCGGCGGCATCCTGGTGATCATTTTCGGGTTGTATCTGCTGGGGATTTTGAACCTGAATTTTCTCAAGACCGAGAAACGTCTCCATTTCCGAAACCGGCCCGCCGGATACCTGGGCTCGTTTCTCATCGGGGTGGCCTTTGCGGCGGGCTGGACGCCCTGCGTCGGTCCGGTTTTGGGCACCATTCTGCTCTACGCCAGCACCACCGACGCGCTGACCGACGGCGTCACGCTGCTGACGTGTTATTCGCTGGGCCTCGGGTTGCCGCTGTTTTTGACCGCCCTCGGCGTCGATCGGTTCCTCGCTTACTTCAAAGAGGTCCGCGCCTACTTGTGGGGCGTCTCGACGGTCAGCGGCGCGTTGCTGGTCGTCGTCGGCGTGATGATCTATGCCAACTCGCTCACCATGATCACCAGCTTCCTCGAGCGGTACGGCATCGGCTGGTATCTGGGACAGTGAAGAGCTGTCGGCGATCAGCTATTAGTTATCAGCTTTCAGCCATCAGCTTTACCCTGAGACGCGTTCAGAACCGCTGACCCTCGCCGGCATCTCCGCATCCGAAAAGCTGAGAACCGACGGCTGAAAGTCGAAGGCTCGTTCGTCCATGCCCGCGTTTCCCGACATGAAATTCTACGACGCCCTGATCGTCGGGATGGGACCGGCCGGCGCCACGGCCGCCTATGAACTCAGCCGCGCGGGCTTGGCCGTGCTCGGTCTAGAGAAGCAGCTCCATCCCCGGTACAAAGTCTGCGGCGGAGGACTCTCGCTCCGAATCGACCGGATCTTGGAGGCCGATTTCAAGTCGGTGGTCGAACACACGATTTACGGCGTGCAGTTCACCTATCGGGGCGAAGAGCCCTTCCTGATCGAGTCCTCCCAGCCGATCGCGTATATGGTCATGCGGGATCGCTTCGATCATCTCTTGGTGGAGAAGGCGCGCCGGGCCGGGGCCGATGTCCATGAAGGCGAACAGGCATTGGCCTTCCGACAGTCAGCGGACGGCATCGAGGTGACGACGGACCGGGGCCGCTATCACGCCAAGGTCTTGATCGGCGCGGACGGAGCCAACAGCGTCGTGGCCCAGCGGCTGTTTCCGGCACGTCGTCTGCGGCGCATGCCGACGTTGGAGAGCGAGATCGGCATCGGCATGATGCCGCCCTATCCGGGCGAAGGGAAAGTGCTCATCGATCTAGGCGCGACGGCCAAAGGGTACGCGTGGATCTTCCCGAAGCACCAGCGGCTGTCGATCGGCGTGGCGGAGTTTCGGGGAAAAACGACGAGTCCCAAGCAGATCTTCGATCGATTCGTGCGGGACGAGAAAGGGTTGGCGAGTTTCACCGTGCCGCATCCGGCCGGACACCCGTTGCCGCTCTTTTCGCCCCGCGTGGTCGGACTCACGGAACAGCCTCCCGTCGCGCTGGTCAGCGGCCGGGCCCTGTTGGTCGGAGATGCTGGGCATCTGGTCGATCCGCTGTTCGGCGAAGGCATTTATTATGCGGTTCGGTCTGGCCAGATGGCGGCCGCCTCGGTCCTGGAAACGTTCCACGACCGGCGTCGTTCACTGATGGACTACGAGTTGGCGGTGAGACGGGAGATCTACTCGGAATTCCGCATTGCCTCTCGGATCGCCCGTATCGTCTATTCGTTCCCCAAGCTCTGCCACCGTCTCATGCACCGCTATCAGGAAGTCATCAACCTGTACTACGAGGTACTGCGAGGGCGGCACACCTACCACAGTTTTTTCCACGAAGCCAAAGGCATTGTGAAGTCCTCGTTCCGCGAACTCTTGCGCGAAGCTCTGCCGTTTCGTTGACCGCGTGCAGCGAATAGCGAATAGAAGATAGCGAAGTGCCGGAAAATCAATGATCTCCTCGGCCTTGCGCTGTTCGCTACCGACTGTTTGCTCGAAGTTGGAGATTAACACCACGCCCCGACACGGCAGGGCGTGAAGCTCTGCCCGAGGCCATTGGCGGAGGGGACGGCGAGGGAGGAAGGTTGGACGCCGAGCTGAAAGTTGGGAACGTGATGGTTGTTCGTGCCGTTGGACGACGGAGGGGACGGCCGACTGCCGTTCGAACCGTTGTCCGACTTGGCCACCAAGGCCGGCGGTTTCGGGTTTCCGAGTTTCGCGAGGAGCTTGTGGCCGTCTTCGGCGTATTGGCTGTTGGGATATTTTTCCGCCAGCAAGATGAGGCTGTCGCGGGCCCAGTCGTCTGCGCCGAGTTCCTTCCAACTCAGGGCCAGGTAATACAACGCGTCGGGCGCGGCGTTCATGTCCGGGTATTCCTTGATGATCAACTCGAAGCGATGGGCGGCGGCTAAGTAGGATTCTCGCCGGTAGTAGAACTGCCCGACGAACAGATGCGTCTGCGCCAGCCACTCGTGGCATTCCTGGATTTTTTGAAGCGCCTGAGCGTCGTAGCGGCTGCCGGGAAATTCACGCCTCAACTTCTCGAACGCCGCCAAGGCCTTGTACACCGGCTCGGGATCCCGGTCGATCGTCCGAGCCATTTTAAAATGAGCCTCTGCGAGCCGGAATTGCGCATACGGGGCGAGCACATGGGCGCGGTGAAGGTCGAGGAAGTGCTGGTATTCGACTAACGCTTCCGCATACTCTTCTCTCTCAAAGAAGGCTTCCCCGCGCTTCATGATGACGTTTGGATCGTAATTCTTTTCGATCGTATCACCGATGAAAATCTGCTCGTCGGTGCCGCTCAGGGTCTTGCTGCCGGTCTTCTTCGAGGTGCCGGAACAGCCGCCGGCGAGCAGAGCCGTGGATATCAACATCGCCGCGGCGAAGGCGATCGGCGGCCGCCAGCGAGCACATGTTCCGCGCATCAGAAGCACCGTAGAAGCACCGCAGAAGCACCGCGGTGAATGGTCGGCAAATTTCGGCTTTTTTAACAAAGACCCGGCTGAAATGCAACGGAAATGGCGGGCCGTGCAGTTGACCGGTGGGAAGGGGACCCCTATAATCCCGCCGGCGCACTCGGACGGACTTCGATCCTTGCCCGCTTCGGAGATTCGGATGCCGATGCTACGCAGTAGAATCGTCGGAACGGGTTCATATGTGCCTGAGCGTGTGGTCGGGAACAGCGAGGTCAGTCCTTCGCTGGCGAGAAATCCGGATCGGGTGTTCCGGCTCACCGGTATCAGAACGCGCCATTGGGCGCCGGACGGCCAGGCTTCGTCCGATCTGGCCACGGAAGCGGCCCGCCACGCGCTCGACGCGGCGGGGAGGACTCCGTCGTCGGTCGACGCCATTCTGGTGTCGACCACCTCGCCGGACACGGTCTTTCCGTCGACCGCCTGTTACGTGCAACGGGCGCTGGGCGCGCGAGCCGTTGCGGCGTTCGATCTGGCGGCCTCCTGCTCCGGGTTCCTGTACGGTCTCTCGATGGCCGACGCCATGATCAGGAGCGGCCAGGCAAGGTGTTGTCTGGTGATTGCGGCGGAGGTCAAGTCCCGGTTCCTGGACCGTCAGGACGACGCGACCGCCATGTTGTTCGGAGACGGAGCGGGCGCGGCGACCGTCGTCGGTGAGACGGTCGCCGACGGTCAGGGCTCCGGTATTTTAGGAGTCCGTCTCTACGCGGACGGCGCGAGGCACACGTTGATTCAGGTCATAGCCGGCGGCTCGCGGGTTCCCGGGAGTTCCGTTACGATCGGTCAGAACCAGCACGTGATTCGTATGCAGGGCGGGCCGTTGTTTCGGATCGCAGTCCGTCGCTTGGAAACGGCCGTCCGAGCGACCATGAAGGAATTCGGCGTCGACCTCTCCGAGGTCAAGCGGGTCGTGGTGCACCAGGCCAACGGGCGTATCCTCGCGGCGCTGCGGGATCGGCTGGGGCTCCCGCCGGAGGCGCTGGATTCCGTCATCGAGCGGTTCGGGAACGCCTCGTCCGCATCGCTCCCCATTGCGTTGGACCGGGCGGTGCGCGACGGGCATATCGCCGCCGGCGACCTGGTGTTGCTCGGCGCGTTCGGCGGCGGGCTGACCTGGGCGACGGCCTTGGCGCGCTGGTAATGATCAAGGCACAGTGCTGCGTTCGACGCGGGCGCACGGAGTTGAGTCGGGATGTTTAACTTGATTCCCCGGGAAGAAGCCTTCTTCGATCTGTTCCGCAAGGCGGCGCACAACATGATCGAGGGCAGCCGTCTGCTCAAGGACATGATGGAGGATTTCGCCAATCCGGTCGAGAAGGCGAGGCGCATCAAGCAGGTGGAGCACGACGGGGACACGATCACCCACGACATCGCGAGGAAGCTGAATCAGACCTTTATTACGCCGATCGATCGTGAGGACATTCATGACCTCGCCAGCGCGATCGACGATATTTTGGACGTCGTCGAGGCGATTGCGGATCGGTTCGTGCTCTACAAGGTGGAGAAGCCCACCGAAATGGCCATCAAATTGTCGAACGTTCTCTATCAGGCCTCGGAGGCGGTGGGAGCCGCCGTGGATTTGCTGGGAAAGTCGCACACCGACATGAACGAAGTCAGCGTCAGGGTCAACAGCCTGGAGAACGAGGCGGACCGGATCTCGCGGGACGCGATCTCCCGGTTGTTCGACAAAGAGACGGACCCCATCGCCGTGATCAAGTGGAAAGAGATCTACGAGAATTTCGAAGCGGGCACCGACCGCTGCGAAGACGTGGCGAACATTCTGGAACGCATCGCGCTGAAGCACATCTGATAACTTGTCGTGAGGGGTGAGGCGTTAGGCGTGAGAAGAGGAGCACAACACGCCTATATCGGCGGGGTGGCCCGTCTAGATTTCCGTACCTTCTGTCTTCCCTCGTTCAATTTCCGACCATCTCCTCGCTCAATACTCCGAACTCTTTACCCCTTACCCCTTACCCCTTACGGCTGTCGTGTTTGATCTGACCGGCATGCTGCTGCTCGTCGTCGTGTTGGCTCTGCTGTTCGATTTTTCGAACGGCTGGCACGACAGCGCGAATGCGATCGCCACCGTGGTGTCCACGCGGGTCGTGAGCCCGTTCGTTGCCGTGGTGGTCGCGGGAGTGCTGAACGTGGCGGGAGCGTTCATGTCGACGGCCGTTGCCAAGATGGTGGGGAAGGGCATCGTGGATCCGACCGCGGTCACCCAGGAGGTCGTCGCGGCGGCCCTGGCCGGGGCGATTCTCTGGAATCTCTTTACGTTGCTGCTGGGACTCCCGACCAGTTCTTCCCATGCGCTGATCGGCGGCATGGTCGGCGCAGCGTGGATCCACAGCGGATGGACTGCGGTGAAATTGTCGGGGCTGCGCGCGGTGCTCGAAGCGATGGTGCTCTCGCCGTTCTTCGGCTTTGCGATCGGTCTGGCCTTGATGGTCTTTATCAGTTGGACCTTCTTCCGGGTTCCACGCAGCGTCGCGACGCGGCTTTTCTCGAGGCTTCAACTCGTCTCGGCCAGTTTCATGGCCTTCAGTCACGGCGCAAACGACGCCCAGAAAGCGATGGGCATTATTACGCTGGCGTTGCTGTCCGCCGGCCAGATTGCGACCGCGGAGGTGCCGGGCTGGGTGATCGGATCCTGTGCGATCGCGATGGGGTTAGGCACGGCGGTCGGCGGCTGGCGGATCGTCCGGACACTGGGGATGCGGATCGTGAAGCTGGAACCGGTGCACGGATTCGCCGCCGAGACCGGCGCCGCGGCCGTTCTGCTGATGACGGCGCATATCGGGTTGCCGGTCAGCACCACGCACACCATCACGTCGTCCGTCATGGGAGTGGGCGCCATTAAACGGCTGTCCGCCGTCCGGTGGGGTGTCACCGCCCGGATTCTGTTCGCCTGGCTGTTCACCCTGCCCGGCGCGGCGATCCTTTCGGCGGCGATCTACGTCTTGGTCTTGGCGGCGAAATAGGGCTGAGCGGAGATCGGCGTTTCCCTCGCCGCCGGCAGGCGGACCACAAAGCGGCTGCCCGTCGGTTCGTTTCCCTCGACCCATACCTGCCCTCCGTGTCCTTCCACGATGTGTTTCACGATGGCCAGGCCCAGGCCGGTTCCGCCGAGCTCCCGGGAGCGGGCCTTATCGACGCGGTAAAACCGTTCGAAGACGCGGGGCCGGTCGGCTTCGGGAATGCCGACGCCGGTGTCGGTGACGCTGAGCTCCACGATACCGGCGGGCGAGCCGTCCGCCGTCCGCGCGCGAAGCGCATGGGCCGCGACGGTGATGGCGCCGTGAGGCGGCGTGTACTTGACGGCGTTATCCAGCAGGTTGGTCAGCACTTGCACCAGGCGGTCTTCATCGCCGATGACCGGCGGCAGATCGTCGTCGATGCGGGTCATCAGCGCGTGATTTTTCTTGTCCGCCATCGGCTTGATCAGCGCCACGGTCCGCTCGATGACGGCGCCGAGGGCGACGGGCTCCCGTTTGAAGAGAACCAGTCCGGACTCGATCTGCGAGAGTTGCAGAAGATCCTCCAGGATAAGCTCCAGCCGGTGACTCTGCTTGAGGATGATGTCGAGGAACCGGACGAGCGTTTCAGGATCGTCCTTTCCCCCGTCCAACAGGGCTTCGACATACCCCCTGATCGAGGTCAAGGGGGTGCGGAGTTCGTGAGAGACGTTGGCGACGAAGTCCTTCCTGATTTTTTCCAAACGGCGCACGGCCGTGACGTCGTGAAAGACCAGGACGGCGCAAGGTTCGTTTTCCCCCGCGCACGCCGTGACCGAGGCTTCGACGCGAAGCTGGTTTCCGCTCGGCGTAAGGGTGATCTCTCCTCCCAGGCTCGTTCGGCGTTCCAGCGCGCGAGCGGTCAATTCGTTGAGCTCATGGTGCCGGATGACTTCCCAATACGGGCGTCCTTTGGTTTCGCCCGGCTTGAGCGCGAACATTCGCTCGAGCGCGGGGTTCACCTGCAGGACGGTGCCTCGACAATCCAGCACCATCACGCCTTCGACCATCGAGACCAGCACCGCGAGCAACTGCGCTCGGTCCTCGGACAATTCATGAATCTTGGCTTCCAACTGGCTGGTCATGTCATTGAGGGCGCGGGCGAGCACCCCTATTTCGTCCCGCGAGGCGGCGGGGACGCGTTGGCCCAGCACGCCGGCCGCCAGCTTTCTGGCGACCTCGGCCATGTCGGAGAGCGGGCGCGTCAGGCTCCGGGCGATGACCATGCCCAACGCGACGGCGACCAGGAACGCCAATCCCAACGCCAGGGCGAGTCGCTGTTTCAGCTCGCGCAGTTGCGCTTCGATCTGAGTCATCGGCAGACCTAACCGGATGATCGCCGAGCGGCTCTCCGGCTGGTCGACAGGACGCATGCGGTGCGCGAGATAGAAGGTCCGCTGCCCGGTGGTGTCGCTGACCCGTATGGTCGTCCCCTCCCCGGACGCCCACGCCTGCACGACCTCCGGGCGCGCGGCGTGGTTGTCCATTCGCGCCACTGCACGGTCTTCGGTGGCGCTGTCGGCGAGAACGGTGCCGTCGGCGGCGATCACGGTGACGCGCGCAAGGGAACGGCGGCCGATTTCCTTGGCGAGAGCTTGCAGCTCGGGACCGGGCCTGCGCAAATCTTCCTTCTGCAGGAGCGGCTGTAACGTCAACGCGGCGAGGGTGGTCTGAGCGTGGAGGGTGTCTTTCAGGCGGGTCAACTCGATCGTTTCGATCGAGCGGATGGACAACCACCCCGCCACGGCGAGCCCCAGCGTGACCGCGAACAGGGTGCCGAGCGTAACTTTCCAGCGGATTGAGAGGCTCATAGGGACGGTGAGGAGTGAGGGGTGAAGGGTAAGGGTGAGGGGTAAAAGATGGCAGCCGGAAGATCGGGACGCATCCAATTGCCCGACTCGTCACGCATCACGTTTCACGCTTCACGTTCTTTGAGCTTGTACCCGAGCGACTTGACGGAGACGATGGCCTCGTTCAACAGCGGGATCTTCTGTTTCAATCGACGGATATGCACGTCGACCGTGCGCGTGGTGCCGTAATAGTCGTACCCCCAGACGGCGTTCAGCAGCACGTCGCGGGTCAACACGCGGCCGGAGTTCCGCAGCAGATGCTCGAGCAAGCCGAATTCCTTGGCGGTCAGCGGCACCTCGCGATGGTTGACCGTGACTTCGTGCTTGGCGAGGTCCATGACGAGGTCGCCGTACAGATACCGGGGCGGCCCCTCTTCCTGGCTGCGTTCCACGCGGCGCAAGAGTGCTTTGACCCGCGCGACCAAAGCCTTGGGGCTGAACGGCTTGGTGACATAGTCGTCCGCGCCGAGTTCGAGACCCACCACGGTATCGGCCTCTTCGGCCTTGGCCGTCAGCATGATGATCGGGAGGAGGGCCGTCTCTCGAGCCGTCCGGATTTTCTTGCAGACCTCCAAGCCGTCCAGCTCGGGCAGCATCAGATCCAGGATCACCAGGTCGGGTCGCTCGCTCTTGACCAGCCGGAGCCCTTCCGTGCCGGTCATCGCGGCGACTGTGCGGTAGCCGTCTTTTTCGAGATAGAGCTTGACCAACTGGAGGATATCTTTCTCATCCTCCACGATCAGAATTTTCTTGCTCGAGGGTGGCGTGCTCACCTGAATCACAGCCTAATGAGAAGGCCTGGAGGTGTCAAGGCCTCACGGCGCGGATCCGCGCCGCCGATCGGATCGACGGGCATCCGGCCTGTCGCCCGCGTGCAGGGGACTGAAGGCACCGGGCCGACGTTCGCGCTGACAGCCGCGGTCAGCGGTCAAATGTGTTGACGGCGAGGCGGGGTCTGACGTAAGGTGTCGCCTTGGTGACCGGCTTCCAGGCCGGCGAGATCGCAACGTTCTTTAGCGCACATAACGGAGCTGGTACTGGATATGAAGATCTATCTCGCCAATCCCCGCGGGTTCTGCGCCGGCGTCGACCGGGCGATCGATATCGTCGATCTGTCTCTTAAGAAATACGGAGCACCCATATACGTGCGGCACGAGATCGTGCACAGCCGCCACGTGGTCAATTCGCTCCGGCAAAAAGGGGCTGTCTTCGTGGAAGAGCTGAGCGAAGTCCCGGAAGGGTCGGTGGTGATCTTCAGCGCTCACGGCGTGGCCAAGGAAGTGTGGAAGGAAGCCAACAGCCGCCGGCTCAAGGTGATCGATGCGACCTGTCCCTTGGTGATCAAAGTCCACAACGAGGTGAACCGGGATTATGCTCAAGGCTACGAGTTGATCCTGATCGGCCACGCTGGCCACCCAGAGGTCATCGGAACGCTTGGGCAGATTCCGGACAAGTTTCATCTGGTCTCGTCGGTGGAAGATGTCGAGAAGCTCCAGGTCGAAAATACACACCATCTTTCCTATGTCACGCAGACCACTCTCAGCGTGGACGAATGCCGTGACATCGTCGAGGCGCTGCATCGTCGGTTCCCCAACATCAAAGGGCCCCACCAAGAGGACATCTGTTACGCCACGCAAAACCGGCAGAACGCCGTCAAGGAACTGGCCAAGCTGGTGGACGTGATCCTGGTCATCGGATCGCCCAACAGCTCGAACTCCAACCGGCTGCGCGAATTGGGCGAGCACTGCGGGATTTCTTCCTATCTGATCGACTCGGCCGATGACATCGATCCGGAATGGCTCAAAGACGCCGAGGCGGTCGGCATCACGGCCGGCGCTTCAGCGCCGGAAGTCTTGGTGACCGAAGTCGTGGCCTATTTGAAGAACTACGGTCCCGCCGAGGTCGAGGACTTGACGGTGATCGAAGAGGATGTGGAATTTCTCCTGCCTAAAGAACTGGTGAGCGTCCATTCGATCTCCCGGCGCTCGAACGGCGGCTGACCGGTTCAGGTTCCCTGGCCCTCGACCTTTGACCGTCCACTACAAATAGTGGCGGGCTTTCTCTCCATCCACCCCATACGGTATTTCTGCTTTGATTTTCCACCTATGGCTGTGTTACAAGGGCCGAAACTCGCGGCTGACCGGGGTCGCCGGCAACGGGAGTGGTAGGGAGGTCTGCGGATGTACCTGAAGTCCTTGGAGATGGTCGGGTTTAAGTCGTTTGCCGAGGCCAAGATTCAATTTCCCAGCGGGATCACCGCCGTCGTCGGTCCCAATGGGGCCGGGAAAAGCAACGTGGTCGACGCCATCTTGTGGGTGTTGGGCGAGCAGAGCACCAAGACGCTCCGGAGCGAGCGGATGGAAGATGTCATCTTCAACGGGACCGAACTCCGGAAGCCGCTGGGGATGGCGGAAGTATCGCTGGTCATCGGCGGGCTCGGCGGCCTGGCGCCGGATGTGGTCGCCGGCCTGCCGGGCCGGCTGCACGAGTACCAGGAGCTGATGATCACGAGGCGACTCTATCGGAACGGCGAGAGCGAATATTTGATCAACAAGACGCCCTGTCGGCTTAAGGACATTCGGAGTCTTCTCCTGGACACCCGGGCCGGGTCAAAGGGGCATACGGTGATCGAACAGGGCCGGATCGATCAGATCTTGAACGCCTCGCCGCAGGATCGGCGCGAATTGATCGAGGAAACGGCCGGCATCGTCCGCTACAAAAAACAGAAAGCCGAGGCGCTCCGCAAGCTCGAGACGACCCAGCAGAACCTGCTGCGGGTGCGGGACATCATCGCGGAGGTGAAAAAACAGCTCAATTCCCTCGAACGGCAGGCGAGACAGGCGCGGTCCTTTCAAGCGCTCCAGCAAGAAGCACGGGCGTTGGAAATTCGACTCCTCGCCGACGAATATCGGACTCTGCGAGCCGGCCTGAACGTGATCGAGGAGGAGGTCGGCGGTCTGGAAGTCAGGGAGTCGGCGCAGACGGCCGAGCAAGCCCGGCTGAGCACCGAGTTGGAAACGGTCAAGCTCGGCGTGTTGGAGAGCGGAGAGGCGATCAATCGTCTCCGGGAAGCGTTGGGGCAGACGGAGCAGCAACAGGCGCGGGCGCTGGCGGCGGCGGAAGTGGAACAAAACCGGATCGGGCTATACGAACAGCAGCAAGCCCAGGCCGCTCACGAGATACAGCGGCTGGCCGAGGAGCAAAATCGCGCTTCGGCGGAAGCGGATCGGTTGCGCCTCACGCTTTCCGAATGCGATGCGGAAATAGCCGAGCGGACGGGCCGGCTTGCTGAGTTGGAAGCCGCCGTGCGGCAGGCGTCGGAGCAGCGATCGACGGTCGAATCGGAGGAAGAGCGGTTGCGGCAAGATATTTTGCAATTGACGGTCCGTGTGACCGGCGGGGAGCATGCGCTGACGCAGTTGGCGGAGCGGGAACGCGAGACAACTCGGCGCGCGGAACGGCTGACCGGCGAGCAGGTCGAGATCGATCGCGAGAGGACCGCGCTGCTGGAGAAAGCCCGAGGACTGCAGGCTCAAGGGCGAGAGAACGAAGACCGGCGGCTGGAGTTCCAACGCGCCCGCCAGGAAGCCGTCGCGGAAGCCGAGCGGGTGACGACGGAGCTGGCGGAGACGGAACAACTCCTCAGCCGGCGGCTGGAGGAGTTCACGGCGACCGATTCCCGGTTGCGGACTCTGGAAGGCGTCGTTCGGGAGGAGATGGGCTACGGGCGGCAGGGAGAGGAAGGCACCGCGCTCAGGACTTGCGAGGGCGTGCGAGAGGCGATCGTCGAATGGCTGGCGGTGCCCCAAGGACTCGATCGAGCGATCGAGGCGGTCCTGGGCGAGCGGGTGCGAGGCTGGCTCGTCGACCACCCGTCCGTTGCGTGCCGGGCCGTGGAGTTTCTCCGCCAAAAAGACCTCGGACGGGGCGCGTTTATTCCGCGGCAGCCGCGCTGGTCGGCGGACCGGGTTCACGCCTGGTGGCCGGCTCTCGCCGGAGAGCCGGGCGTGATCGGGCGGGCGCTCGACCTGGTCCAGGCGCCGGCCGGTTCCGCCGCGACCTGCGCGTGCCTGCTCGACGGCGTTGTCATCGTCGACGCGTTGGAGACGGCGGTCCGGGTATGGGAACGCCACCGGTGGGCCGCCCCCGACGGGCCGACGTTGGTCACCTTGGCCGGAGAGATCGTGGATGCGGCCGGTGTGATCACGGGCGGAGGAGCCGGTTCAGATACGGGCTTGTTGCAGCGCCGGCGGGAAGTCCGGCAACTCGCGGCCCGGCGCGAAGAATTGGTCGGCGCCGTCGAAACGATCCGCCGTCGGCGAGAGGACCTCGCTGCGCGACTGGCGGCTTTGCGCGACGATGAGCAGCGGCTGGCCGATGCGTTACGTGAAGCGGATATGCTGGCGCTGTCGCTGGTCAAAGACGAAGCGGGTCTGCGACAAAGCTTCGCCGAACTCGATCGGCGCGCCGAAGCGATCGCGGCCGAGCTTGAACGCGGGCGAGAGGAGCGACAGGGCATCGAGGCCGAGATCCGGTCGATGCACGAACGCCTGGCGCGCGACGTTCAGGACAAGGTGGAACAGGAGGCGGCGCTGGCCGGACTGAAAGCGAGGCTCGAAGAAATCGAGGAAGAGAGCCTGGCGTTGCAACACCGGCTCACCGACGCGCGTTTGGCGGTGGAAGGATTGCGCGCGCGCCGAGCCCATGCGGAAACCGATTTGGCCCGGCTTCTGGATCGGCAGGAGGCGGCGAAAATTCACCGGTCGGCGCTCGATCAACAGGTCGCGGAGTTGGAGGCGTCGCGGCAACAGAGCCGGCGGGAGTGCGAACGGCAGGACGCGTTGTGCCAGGAACTGGGACGGGCTGTGAGCCGGATCAAAGCCGAGTTGATCGCGGCGCAGGAGCGTCAGGCCGAGGAAATGGGCGCGGCCCGGCGCCTCGAACAGGCGTTGGCCGAGGTCCGGCAGGCGCTCGCATCCATCCGGGAATTACGGATGACGGCGGAGGTCCGGCGCGCCGAACTGAAAACGCAGCTTGCAGCCGTGGAGAGCACGCTGATCGGCACCTATCAGCTCGCGCCCGCGTCGGTGCTCGAGTGCCGGGAAGCGGGAGGCGACGAATCCGGGTCCGTTCCCACGGCAGGCGAACCCCCTGCGGCCACGGCTGAAGAACGGCGGCAGCAATTGCAGAAAATCCGCGATCGCCTGGATCGGATGGGGCCCATCAATCTTGCCGCCATCGAGGAGCACCGGGAGTTGGAGGAGCGCTATCGTTTTCTCACGGAGCAGGAACAGGATCTTTCCAACTCCATCGGCTCGCTCAAGCAGATCATCCACCGGATCAATCGCACGACGAAAGACATGTTCCTGGCTACGTTCAATGAGCTGCAGGAGAAGTTCGGCGAGGTCTTCGCGCAGTTCTTCCCCGGGGGCCGCGCGGAGCTGGTCTTGGTGGACGAACCGCCGCCGGAAGGGGCCGAGCCGGGAACGAACCAGGAGCCGGGCGTGGACATCGTCGCGCAGCCGCCGGGGAAACGACTGAAGAGCATCACGATGCTGTCGGGCGGAGAGAAGACGTTGACGGCCATGGCGTTGCTGTTCGCGAGCTTCCTCATCCGGCCGACGCCATTCTGCATTCTGGACGAGATCGACGCGCCGTTGGACGAAGAAAACATCGGGCGTTTCACGGTCGTACTGGAGGAATTGGCTCGGACCGCCCAGTTCATCGTGATCACGCACAATAAACGCACGATGTCGGTGGCCGATTCCCTGTTCGGCGTGACCATGGAAGAGCCGGGCGTCTCCAAGCTGGTCTCCGTCCGCCTGGCCGATCTGCAGCCGGCCTGACCGCTATCCGCCGAGAGAGGCGGAAAAAGCTCGTAGTTCAGGGCAGTTCCGAGTCCCTTCGCTTGACTTCGTGTAGCTTGTTTGTTATAAGCCGCTGGATGACGGGTGCGCCGACCTGTCCGGCTTCTTCTGCCGCTGCTTGGTAGGTTGATCCTGTAGTTCGCTTTCTTCCTGCCATCTCCGTCGTTCCAAGGACAGTATGGGACTGATTCGGGCATTGCTCAATCGCCTCTCTGACAGCTTGTTCGCCGCCGTACCTGGGAGGCTCAAAACGGCGGGCGATCGTTCCAGAGGACCGGCGCTCCGGCTGGTGTCCGACAAGTCCGGCGCGACCTCGACCGATGCGACGATGCGCCGTTCATCCGGCCAGACATTCAGCCAACTCGACTCGATCGACGAAGCGATCCGCCGCAGTCAAGCCTGGTTCCTCGCCCGCCAGCATGCCGCCGACGGCTTCTGGGTGGCGGAGCTCGAAGCCGACACGACGCTCACCTCGGAATACATCATGTTGCGGCGCTTCCTAGGCGTCGTGGACCCGGAACGCGAACGCAAGGCCGTCCGGTACTTGAAAGCCGCCCAATTGCCCGGCGGCGGCTGGCCGATCTACTACGGCGGCCCGCCCGACATCAGCGCCTCCGTCAAGGCCTACTTTGCGCTGAAATTATGCGGCGTGCCCGCCAACGACCCGTGCCTGGTCCGTGCGCGGGCATGCATTCTCGCGCTCGGGGGCGTGGTCGCGGCCAACGTGTTCACGAAAATCGCCCTCGCGCTCTTCGATCAATACGACTGGCGGGGCATTCCGAGCATGCCGCCGGAGATCATGCTGCTCCCCAAGCGGTTCTACTTCAGTGTTTACGCGATTTCGTATTGGTCGCGCGCCGTGTTGATTCCCCTGCTGATCGTGTTCGCGCACCGGCCGGTTTGCCGGATTCCGGCCGAGCAGGGCCTCGACGAGTTGTATACGACGCCGCGCCATCTCATCGACTATCGGGACGTCCCCCCGCTCAAGAAAGATGCGGCCTGGTTTACCTGGCGGAACGTCTTCATCACGCTGGATGCCGTGCTGAAGCTCTATGATCGCCTGCCGATCGCGTGGTTGCGTCAGAAGGCGTTGCAAAAAGCGGCCGACTGGATGCTGGCCCATATCCAGGGCAGCGGCGGGCTCGGCGCAATCTACCCGGCCATGGCCAACTCCGTCGTGGCGCTGCACTGCCTGGGGCGCGACGTTGACGATCCTCTGGTGGTCAAAGCCCTGCGGGAAATTGAAGAGCTCGAAGTCTACGACACCGTGAGCGAGAACGGAGAGCGGGTCGAAGCGTTGCATTTGCAGCCCTGTTTCTCGCCGGTGTGGGATACCTCGCTGTTGATGAACGCCTTGGTCGAGGCCGGGCTGCCGCAGGACCATCCGTCCTTGCAGAAGGCCGCCGCCTGGCTGATGGCCCGCCAGACCAGGATGGCGGGAGACTGGCAGGTCTCCTCGCCTCAGGCCGAACCGGGCGGCTGGTATTTTCAATTTGAGAACGAGCTGTATCCCGACGTGGATGATTCCGCCGTGGTGATCATGGCGCTCTCCAAACTGCGTATGGCGGACGAAGCGAGGCAGAGGGAGTCGATTCGTCGCGGCTACCGCTGGGTCATGGCCATGCAGGGATCCGACGGGGGATGGGGGGCCTACGACAAGGACAACAACCGCATCGTGTTCAACTACATTCCATTCGCCGATCACCGGGCGCTGCTCGATCCCAGCACGGCGGATTTGGCGGGCCGCTGCCTGGAAATGCTGGGCACGCTCGGCTATGACAGAAGCCATCCGGCGGCGGCGCCGGCCTTGGAGTTCTTGAGGCGGGAACAGGAGCCGGACGGCAGTTGGTACGGCCGGTGGGGCGTCAACTATATCTACGGCACGTGGTCCGTGCTGGCCGGTTTACGGGCGATCGGAGAGGACCTCACGGCTTCCTATATCCGCCGCGCAGTGGCCTGGTTGGAATCGAAACAGAACCCGGACGGCGGATGGGGTGAATCCTGCCTCTCCTATGCCGATCCCGCGTACAGCGGAAAAGGGGACAGCACGCCGTCGCAGACCGCCTGGGCGCTGATGGCGTTGATGGCCGCCGGCGCAACCGATTCATTCAGTGTGGTGCGGGGAATCAACTACCTCATTCGGCAGCAGCTCAAAGACGGTTCATGGGAGGAGATCCGCCACACGGGCACCGGATTCCCTCGCGTGTTCTATCTCCGTTACCACTGGTACTGCCAGTATTTCCCGTTCTGGGCCCTTGCCATGTACCGCAATCTCAGAACCCGCGGTCGCACGAGGGCCGACGAATTGCGCCAACACGCTCGCGAGACAGGACGCTTTCGGTTTGAATAGTCCGGATCCCCGGGAGGCCGATTGAAGCAGGTCGGCGTGTTCGTCGCAACCCGGTGGGAGTTTAACGCGGTTCGGGAGGCCGTCGCTGTTGACAAGCAGGAGCGAACGGGAGCCTTCCACGGTGTCGTGGGACGACGAGGCGGTGTTCGGGTACGACTCATCCAAACGGGCGTGGGGATCGATCAAGCCGGCGCCGCCAGTCGGGAGGCGCTGGCGGCGTATCCGTTCGAGTTGGTCATCTCGGCCGGGTTCGCTTGTGCCTTGTCCTCCGCGCGGGTCGGTGACCTGTTGATCGGGACCGATGTGATCCTGCACGGTGGAGCCCGGTCTTCCCCTCTTTCCTCCTCATCCTTCGTCTGTTCGAGCGACTACCGTGACATGGCCTTGCAAGCGGCGCGGGAGGTCGCACCGACGTCTCGCTCCGGGCGATTTGTCACCGTGTCCCGCGTATTGTGGCGCGCCGAACACAAGCGGGAGGTCGCGGCGGCCACCGGCGGGGTCGCGTCGGATATGGAAAGTGCAGCGATCGCCGAGTCGGCTCACTTGCGCCGGGTGCCCTTCATGATCGCCCGGGCCGCGTCTGACCTTGTGGACGAGGATCTTCCGCTCGACTTCAATCTGTTCCTGCGGCCGGCCGGTTGGCTTCGCGGCTTCGCGATGGTGATGGCCCATCCGTCGAGTCTCGCGGGCCTTCATCGACTGCGGACGCAGAGCGCCGAGGCGGCGGCGCGGTTGACGGTCTTCTATGGCAAGTTTTTCGACGCGCTTCGGGAGTAGCCGCACGACGGCAGGACAGCGAGGCATCCGCTAATGGCGCAGGCGATCGAGAAAATCGGGCGGACCACGCTTTTCATTGTGCAGGAGATGGGGCGTATGCTGCTGTTTGTCCTCGCCTCGTTCGCGTGGCTCGCGCGGCCGCCGTTCCGCCTGTTCCAGATCGTCAAACAGCTCCACTTTATCGGGTACAAATCGACGTTCGTGGTGGTGCTTACGGCCGCCTTTACCGGCATGGTGCTGGGCTTGCAAGGCTACTACACGCTCCGAAAGTTCGGATCGGAGGCCTTGTTGGGATCGGCCGTCGCGCTGAGCATGATCCGGGAATTGGGGCCGGTGCTGGCGTCCCTGATGGTGACGGCGCGGGCCGGGTCCGCCATGACCGCCGAGATCGGGATCATGCGCATCACCGAACAGATCGACGCCCTCGACACGATGGCCATCAATCCGCTGCAGTACCTGATCGCGCCGAAACTGGTGGCGGGACTGATCGGGGTGCCGTTGCTCGTGGCGATCTTCGACGTGGTGGGGATCTACGGCGGCTATCTGGTCGGGGTCGAACTGCTGGGCGTGAACGAAGGCTCGTATTGGAGTTCGATCGAGTCGGCGGTGGAATGGAAAGATGTCTACGGCGGGATTCTGAAATCGATCAGTTTCGGGCTGATCGTCAGTTGGGTCTGCTGTTATAAAGGGTTTTATACGAGGATGAGCGCCGAGGGGCTCGGCCGGGCGACCACCGAAGCCGTGGTCCTGTCGTCCGTGCTGATTCTGGTCTGGGATTATTTCCTCACGTCGGTGCTCCTATAGGTGTGCTGACAGCTAATAGCGAGCAGCTAATAGCCGGGGTTCCGGATGCCCCGCTGCTTGCTACCGGATATGAGCGATTCGTTGCCCATGATTAAACTCATCGGCGTTGAAAAAACCCTCGGCGGTCAACCGGTCCTGCGGGGCGTCGATCTGGACGTTCCCAAGGGCAAGCTGACGACGATCATCGGGCGGAGCGGCGAGGGGAAAAGCGTCCTGCTCAAGCATATGATCGGCCTGCTCCAACCCGATCGCGGCGAGGTCTGGGTCGACGGCGTGGAGATCTCGCGGTTGCGCGGGAAGGCGCTCAACGAGGTGCGCAAGCGATTCGCCATGCTGTTCCAGGGCGCGGCGCTCTTCGATTCCTTGACGGTGTTTGAGAACGTCGCGTTTCCGCTCCGGGAAAAACTGCGGCTGAAAGGTCCGGATGTGACCCGCCGGGTCAATGAAAAGCTCGAGCAGGTGGGCCTGGCCGGCATGGGACACAAGTATCCGGCTGAATTGAGCGGCGGGATGAAAAAACGGGCGGGCTTGGCGAGGGCCTTGGTGATGGAGCCGGAAATTATCCTGTTCGACGAACCGACGACCGGGCTCGATCCACTCATGGCGAAACAGATTCACGACTTGATCACCGGCATGCAACGGACCTTTGGGTTTACGGCGGTGATGGTCAGTCACGAGATTCCGGAGATCTTCGGCATTTCCGACTGGGTGGCGATGCTGAAGGAGGGCAAGATCGCGGCCATGGCGCCCGCAGCCGAGTTTCAGCGCATTGAGGACCCGGGCATTCGCGAGTTTATTTCCGTCGGCGGGATCGTATCGTTAAACGTGAATCGTTAAACGTGACTGGTCTGTTGCTGGCCCAGATTGACCGCGGTGAACGATTTGCAAGGAGCAGCTAACGAGGCCAAGACATGGATAAAGCCAAATTAGAACTGGTCGTCGGCGTTTTCGTGTTGATTGGGATCACCTGCCTGGCGTATCTCTCGATCAAGTTGGGCAAGCTGGAAGTGATCGGGGGGCAGAACTACACGGTCTTCGCAGAATTCACCTCCGCCTCGGGCTTGAAGAACGGCGCATCGGTGGAAATCGCTGGCGTCGAGGTGGGCCGGGTGAAAGACATCGCCCTCAAAGACAACCGGGCTCTGGTGGCTCTTGCGATCAACGACGGGGTTACGCTCTACACCGACACGATCGCGTCGATCAAGACGCGCGGCATCATCGGGGAGAAATTCATGGCGCTGTCCCCCGGCGGCGGCGGAGAGCCGCTCAAGCCGGGGGAGACGATCCGGGACACCGAGTCCGGGCTCGACCTGGAGGAACTGGTCAGCCAATTCGTGCATGGCAACGTGAAATAACGGGGGGAGCGATGGAGCGGAGACAGATCAGGGCGTGTCCGAGGACATGGTGGGGGTTGGGGTGGTCGGCTGGACGGCCTGCGGTTGTCTTGATCGCCGTGTTGGCTGCCTTGGTCGGCCTGATGGGGAGCGTCAGATCCGCTTGGGCCGGCGGTGCCACCGACGCCGTGAAAAGTACGATCGACGAAGTGCTGCGCATTCTCCGCGACAAGGATCTCAAGAAACCGGAACGGGCCGAAGAACGGAGACGCCTGCTCGAGAAGGTCGTCGGCGACCGATTCAATTATGAAGAGATGTCGAAACGGTCGCTGGGCGCGCCGTGGCATCAACTCAGCGAACAGGAGCGGCAGGAGTTCGTGCAGCTCTTCCGGACCCTGCTCACCAATTCTTACGCCGACAAGATCGAGAGCTATTCGGGCGAGCCGGTGCAGTACGTGAACGAGCGCACGGAGAAAGACTTCGCCGAAGTCCGGACGAAGATCGTGTCCGGTAAGGCGGAGATTCCGCTGGATTACCGGCTGCTGAACAGGAACGGCGAGTGGCGCGTCTATGACGTGGTCATCGACGGTGTCAGCCTGGTCAATAACTATCGAGGGCAGTTCGCCAAGATCATCCGTTCGTCTTCCTATGCCGACCTCGTCGAGCAACTCCGCAAAAAGTCCGACAAGATCAAGGCTCCCTGAGCCGTTCCTCCGACCCCATGCCCCCGATGCATCGACTTCTCGCCTTGGTCCTGCTCGTGCTCGGGGGGGCTGCCTTCCCCTTCCCGCCGCGGTCGGCCGTTGCAGAGACCCAGTATTTTCCGATTCCCTCCGTGTCCACCACCAGAAACGACGGCAACGATGTCGGCCTGATCGTGCCGATTCTCGTGACCGAACCCGACGGCGAATTGAAGTATCTCGTGGCGCCGATGGTGATCCGCAACTCGATCGTCGGGGTCCGGGGCGCGCTCAATATCTTTCGTTACGAACCGGGCGGCCGGGAGATGCGGTTCATCGCCTCGTTCACGGAGCTGATCGAGCGGAAGCTCCTGTTCAGCTACACGGACCCGGCCTTCAGCCACGGGCGGTACGCGCTCAGCTACGGAGGAACCTTTTTCAAAAATGCGACCGCGCGGTTTTGGGGGATCGGACAAACGACGGTCGAAGGCAACGAGACGAACTACACGGCGCGGGAAGGCCGGGCCTGGTGGAAGTTCGGCCTCCATGCCAACGAGGTGACGCAGATCGCCGTCGGCCAGCGGTTCAGAGACGTGAGTCTTCAGCGCGGCGGGACCGATCTGCCGTTCACCGTGGATCGCTTTCCGAATGTCGACGGCGTCCGAGGCGCGACGATCCTGGGGCATCGGGTCACTTTCCATTACGACACGCGCGACAGTTTGGTCACGCCGACCGACGGCATGCAAGTGACCGCCTATGCCGAACTGAACCAGAATCTTCGCAACGGCGACCATCCCGTGTTCTCCCGGTACGAAATTGAAGTCAAGAAGCTGTTCCCCAGCGAATCCAAGCGGGCGATCCTCGTCGTGCGCGCGGATCTGCAGGCGACGTTGGGCAGCGAGGTGCCGTTCTACGAGCAGAGTTCGCTGGGCGGGCAGAACAACCTGCGGGGGTTCGGGGTGGATCGGTTCATCGACAAGCATCTCGTGGCGGTCAGTGTCGAGGAACGCATCCACGTGATGCGGACCAAGATGTTCGGCGTCACTGCGGACTTCGAGGTCGCACCGTTCCTGGACACGGGCCAGGTGTTCGAAAACTATAAGGACGTCAGTTTTAAGGATTATCGGATGACTCCAGGAATCGGCTTCCGCGGATTGGTGCGGCCCAATGTGGTCGGCCGTGTCGATTACGGCTACAGCCGCGAAGGAGGAGCGGTGTTCGCCGGATTGGATTTCCCTTACTGACGGTCGATCGGTGGCGTGCGCGATGCCCGGACAAGTCCGTTGGCCGTTCGTCCTTGCTCTGCTGATCTGGTCGCTCTGCGCAGGGCAGGCCGCGGCGTTGGCGGAAGGCTTCGGGCCGTTGCCCGTGCGGAATTTTCAGCCGATACAGCTTCTCTTCCTGGGCATGCCGGGCGACCGCGCCGAGGTGCTCAAGAAAGGTCGGCTGGATGTGCGGGTCGAACTGGCCGAGACCAGCACCATTTTCAACGAGCACACGGCGCAGGCGAGCGCGGTCATGAAATTCGAGCAACTCCGATCCGGTCTGTTCCTGCGGTATGGGCTGACCGATCGGTTGGAAGTCGGCATGGAAGTGCCGGCGCTCTATCGGTATCGCGGGTTCATGGAAGGCGTCATTACGGCGACCGAACGGGCGACCACGGGCCTGAGCCCGGCTCGGGCGGCGTTGAAGGACACCGGATTTGCGTACAACCTCTCGGCGGCGGGGCGGAGGCGTTTTTCAGGAACCGACGGAGACCTTGGGCTGGGAGACATTACCCTGCTCGGCAAGTACCAGTTTCTGTCGCAGCGCGCTTCGCTCCCGGCCGTTTCGTTGCGATTGGCGGTCAAGGTGCCCTCGGGAGACCAGGGCAAATTCTTCGGCAGCGGACATCCGGACGTGGGGATCGGGCTCGCGGTGGAAAGGACGGTGGCCGGACGATGGATCCTGTACGGCAACGTCAACGGCATCTTTCCGACCGGCCAGGTGGGCGGCTTCGCGCTGCGGCCGTTCATGTCGGGGATCGCGGCGGTCGAATACCTCTGGTCGAAAACTCTCTCGTTCACCGCCCAGTTCGATTATTATTCCACGCCGTTTGACGGGGCCGGCCTCAAACCGCTGGATCGCGGGGTCACCGAGTCGGCGGTCGGCTTCAATTATCGGCTCAGGTCGAATGTGCTCTGGCAGGTCTACGGCGTGGAGAATTTGGATTTTATTCGAGACAGCGCAGCGGATTTTACGCTCTCGACCGTGATCACGTATCGATTTGATCATGGGCGGTAACGCTCGTCTCTGCGGAGCTCCGGGTGAATTGCTTGACAAGAGCGGAAATCTGTGTGAGACTACGCCGCGGGTTACCTGAAATCCCTAAGAACTTGCTACTCTCGAAGCTCCTGTCCACACCGCTTCCCTAGAGACCGGGCGGTTACCACTTCCATACGAGGAGAATGAGCTATGTCGTTGTTGAAGGCCATACACAACCCTGCCGATTTGAAACGGCTTCCTCCGGAGCGGTTCCCCGAGCTCTGCCAGGAAATCCGCGAGCAAATCATCGGTGTGGTCTCGAACGTCGGCGGGCACCTCGCATCCAACCTCGGCGTGGTGGAATTGACCGTCGCCTTGCACTACCTGCTCGACACGCCGAAGGACAAGATCGTGTGGGATACGAGCAACCAGGCCTACACGCATAAACTGTTGACCGGTCGCCGCGAACAGTTCCACACCCTGCGGCAATACGGCGGGCTGAGCGGGTTCTGCAAGCGCGAAGAAAGCGTCTACGACACCTTCAACGCCGGCCATGCCGGCACCGGCGTATCGGCCGCCTTCGGCATGGTGGAAGCGCGCGATCAGCAGGGCCAGAAGCACAAAGTGGTGTGCGTGGTCGGCGACGGCGCGATGACGGCCGGCATGACGCTGGAAGGGCTGCATCACGCCGGCGGGCTCGGCAAGGACTTCCTCGTGATCTTGAACGACAACCAGATGTCGATCTCCAAAAACGTCGGGGCCATCTCCGCCTATCTGAATCGAACCTTCACCGGAGAGTTTTACGCGCGCGTTCGTGAAGAAACGGGCCATCTGCTGCGCCTGATTCCGGGCATCGGTCAGGACATGCAGAAGATCGCTCGTCGCGCCGAGGAATTGGCGAAAGGCGTCATCCTGCCGGGACTGCTGTTCGAGGAACTGGGCTTCCAGTATGTCGGACCGATCGACGGCCATAACTTCGACCATCTCCTTCCGACGTTGGAGAACGTGCTCAAGTTGAAAGGGCCGATCCTGCTCCACGTCATCACGAAGAAAGGACTGGGGTACGAGCCGGCCGTGAACAATCCGGTCTGGTTTCATGCCTGCCCGCCCTTCGTCCGCGAGACCGGCGCGCCGGCGAAGAAGTCGCCGCGCCCGACCTACACGGCGATCGCGGTCGATACGCTGATCAAGCTGGCCCGATCGGACAGGCGCGTCGTGGCCATTACCGCGGCGATGTGCGAAGGCACCGGTCTCACGGCTTTTGAAAAGGAATTCCCCGACCGACTCTACGACGTCGGGATCGCGGAGCAGCATGCAGTGACGTTCGCCGCCGGGCTGGCGGCGCAGGGCATGAGACCCGTCGTCGCCATGTACGCGACGTTTCTGCAGCGGGCCTACGATCAAGTGGTGCACGATGTGGCCACGCAAAACCTGCCGGTCACGTTCTGCATCGACCGAGGCGGTTTGGTCGCCGAAGACGGCACGACGCATCACGGCGCCTTCGACCTCGCGTATCTGCGGCACGTCCCCAATATGGTCGTGATGGCGCCGAAGGACGAAAATGAACTGCAGCATATGGTGAAAACCTGCCTGATCCACGACGGGCCCGCGGCGGTGCGCTATCCGCGAGGCGTCAGTCTGGGGGTAGGCCTGGATCAGGAGCCGGCGGCGCTTCCAATCGGAAAAGGGGAGCTGTTGCGGGACGGAACGGACGTCGCCATCGTCGCCATCGGTGTCACGGTCTGGCAGGCCGTCCAGGCGGCTGAACGGTTGGAGCGGGAGGGCGTTTCCGCCGCGGTCGTCAATGCGCGGTTCGTGAAGCCTCTCGACAAGGACTTGATCGTCGGTGTGGCGAAGCGGGTCTGCTATCTGGTTACGGTCGAGGAAGGATGCAAGATGGGTGGATTCGGCTCGGCCGTGCTCGAAGCCTTGTCCGACGAAGGCCTCGCGCACCTGCGCACCAAACTGATCGGTTTGCCGGACTGGTACATCGAGCAGGGACCGCAGGACCTGTTGCGTGAGAAGTACGGGCTTACGGCGGAAGGTATTTACCAGAGCGTCAAAGAATTGATGACCCAGACTTCGGGTGGTCGCGCCGCAATCCATGCCCGCAATGCCATGGGCGCCGGCTACGCGCCCTTCAGCGGCGCGCCGATCGGAGACGAACAGGGGAGCTGAGCCGGAAAAGGGTTGAGGCTACGGTTAAGGTCAAGCTAGGATAGGTTCAGGATTTTTCTTAACCTTCACCTCAGCCGCGACCTTCTGAAACTCATGCGGATCACGAGACGCAAGACCAGGCAAATCAAAGTCGGAATGGTGAAGATCGGCGGAGATGCGCCGGTCTCCGTTCAGTCCATGTGCTCCACCGATACGCGTGACGTGAAGGCGACGGTCGAGCAGATTCGCCGGCTGGAGTCGGTGGGCTGCGAGCTGATCCGCGTGGCCGTGCCGGACGTGGAAGCAGCCGAGGCGCTCCCGAAGATCAAGGCGCAGATGACCGTGCCGCTCATCGCCGACATCCACTTCGATCATCGCCTGGCGGTCAAGGCGGCTGAAGTGGTGGACTGCGTGCGGATCAATCCCGGCAACATCGGGGCCTGGTGGAAAGTGGCCGAAGTCATCAAGGCGGTGAGCGATCGAGGGATTCCGTTGCGGATCGGTGTCAATGGAGGATCGCTGGAGCGGCATCTGCTGGAGAAGTACGGCTACCCGACGGCCGAGGCACTGGCCGAGTCGGCGCTGAACGCTGTCCATGCGCTGGAAGACGTCGGGTTCACGAATATGAAAGTGTCGCTGAAGGCCTCGGACGTGCATATGGCGATCGACGCCTACTGGTTGTTCGCGCACCAATCCAACTATCCGCTGCACATCGGCATCACGGAAGCCGGCACCGCGATGACCGGCGCGGTGAAGTCGGCGATCGGGCTCGGATGGCTGCTCTCCCAAGGCATCGGCGATACGCTCCGCGTTTCGCTGGCGGCTGATCCCGTGGAAGAGGTCAAAGTCGGCTTCGAGATTCTGAAGGCGCTGGAGCTGCGCCATCGCGGGATCAACGTGATCGCCTGCCCAACCTGCGGCCGCGTCGAGATCGATGTGGTCCGTATGGCGAACGAGCTCGAGAAGCGGCTCGGGCACATCAAGACGCCGCTCAACGTGTCGGTGCTCGGGTGCGTGGTCAACGGGATCGGCGAAGGAAAAGAAGCGGACATCGGCATCGCCGGCGGCGAAGGGGTGGGCATTTTGTTCAAGAAAGGCAAGCTAGTCCGTAAGGTGCCCATGGCCGAACTGATGGACCGATTGATCGAAGAAGTCGAGCTATTGGCGAAAGAAAAGGAAGCGGAAAGCACAGGAGACGAACAGGCGGCCGCCCACGGAAATGCGTCATCCACTCCCGTTTCTAACGTTTCCTCGACCGAGACCTCATCATCGCTCGTCCGCGAACTGCCGGTACTCTCCGACAAAAGCTAACGAGTTCCCCCGATCTGTCCGCGAGATGACGCGGACCTGTTTCTCGCACGTGAACCCACAGGCATTTCCTCGGAGGCGCCGCTGATTGTTGAGTTTGGAAGAGCCGCCTGGCTATAATGCCGCACGTGGCGCCGTACCCAAGTGGCTAAGGGAGCAGTCTGCAAAACTGCGATGCGGCGGTTCGAACCCGCCCGGCGCCTCCACCTATTCCCGCAAGTTCCTCAAAGGCTTCTGCCGTTTCTTCCTTTTCAACTGTGACCGGCTGATTCTGTTTGGTCACGGTTTTGGTCACGGTTCCATTGGCACTTTTCACCATGGATTGCCCCAGGCTGGCCTTGTTGACGGCCTCCCGCAAGTGAGTCGGGGAGAGGTGGGCGTACCGCATGGTCATGGTGATCGTGGAGTAGCCCATCAGCTCCTGGACCGTCCGAATATCCACCCCGGCCATGACCGCCCGTGACGCAAAGGTATGCCTCAGCGTGTGCCAGGTTGCCCCTACAATGCCCGCTTGCTCCAAGGCTGGTTCATAGACCTTCACCACGAAATGCCGGCCCTGCATCGGCTCTCCGCCATGACGGGGGCTGGGGAACACGTAGGCGCTGTGCATCCATGACGGGAGGCCCCGAAGGATGGCAATGGTGGCCTCGCTCAGCACGACATGACGGGTCCGGCCGGACTTGCTCAGGGGGATGGTCAGAATACCCCGCTCCAGGTCCACGCAATCCCACCGGGCCTTGCACTGCTCGTTCAACCGAAGGCCCGTTTCCAGGGCAAAGGCCACAAGCGGCCAGTGTTCGGGAGACATGACCTCCCGAAGCCGGGCGATCTCACCATCGGATAAGAACCGGAGACGGCCCTGCGGCTCGCGAAAGAACTTCACGCCTTTGACCGGGTTCGTGACGAGCTTCCCTTCCGCAATAGCCAGGTTCAGGATGCGCCGGAGTCCGGCGAAGTAACGGGTGATCGTCTGCGGGGCGCGCTTGCGCTTGGCCAGCATCCGGGCCTGGACGTGGCGCAACTCATCGCCGGTCAGATCGGTGAGCAGCCGGCGGCCTAGCAGCTTTGACCAGAATTTGCCGTAGTGCTTCATGTTCCGCAACCCTGGCGAAGTAATGCTGTCCTTGTACCGGGTGATCCAGGCTCGCAGCGTGATCTCCTGGCTCGGCTTGAACTTGTCGGGGAAATACGTTCCCTCCCGAATTTCTGCCTTCAAACGGCCGTAGAGGGCCTTCGCCTGTGATTTGGTATCGCACCGATGCCAGCGTTCCCGGCCATTGTGAATGAGGCGGACCCACCAGCCGTCACGACCCTTTCGCTGGAGGATGCCGCGATCCTTACCGTCTTTTCGTGCCATGACGCGCTCCTTTTGCGCCAGCTCGGCGCAGGCTCCGTTTCGTGGTTATGCGTGGCTTCTTTTTCATGTGGCGCTCCCGCCAACGGCGTTGCGTGACCCGGGTCAGGCACCGCGTGGCGCAGTATAGTTGATTGCGCCGGTCGGCGAGAAACAGGGTTGAGCATTCCCCGCAGGATCTCACGCGCCCGTAGTAATGGGAGAGCAAGAGAGCCAGGTGAAATCGAAAAGCATCGGCGGGAGTATGGGATTTGAGCGAGAGCCCGCCTCGCGAAACCCGCCAGGGTTCAAGAGTCATGTGCAGCGGCCCCAGGACAAACTTGAGCTCCTTGCGTTGGGCGAAAGTATTCAGCGCCTCCTTTGTGTGCTTCTGTAGCGCCATGATTTGCTGGCGGGAGGGGTGAGAGGCATAGGTTGCCCATTCCGCCTTGAGGCGGGCGCTTTTTGGGGGCGGTCCGCTCCAGTCGAAGGCCGCCCCGAGATGGGTAATGTTTCGGCCGACGCTGACCAAGGGCCCCCGGCCTATAAAGATGGCAACCTCGGTGGCCAGGTCGGCCCACTGGCCTTCTGAATACTTCGGCAGGTCGGCCTGGGCAAACTTGAGCACCCAGCGCATGCACTCGTCCGGATTCCTGCCCAGGCGCTCCGCCGCCTTCGCCAGCTCGTCCAAGACCCCCGCCAGTTCGTTGTCCATGCCTGCCTCGCTGTGATTCATCGGTGCCAATGCGATTCTGTGAGAACTGACTTTATCGCATTACATTGCGCTAACGTCTTGCATGACTAAAGGCGTTATTGTAAGAAAGCAGTATAGGTGGGTTCGCAAGCGCAGTCAATCTCAAAACGCAAGGAGGTGGGGCGTGAAGGACAGTGCGAAGCTCTTCACGGTGAGAGAGACGGAGGCACTGACGGGGCGGAAGGTCGCCACTTGGCGCAAGGACATCCTCCGCCGGCGCATTCCCTATGTGAAGCTCGGGCGGCAGGTGCGGATTCCCCTGGAGGTCGTCCAGGAGTTGATCCGCAAAGGATACCGCCCGCCCATCCCTGAAGGGGGAACACCTTGAACGCATCGGCGGCTGAGATGCCGGGGACTATGTGGAGGCAGGCACGGATGCAAACTCCAGGCAGTTCAAGCCGTACGTCCTGAAGCGGGAAGCCAGTGCGCCGGATGGCGACAGCCACCGACGCACGGCTGCCGCGCCAGCGGCAGCCCCTAAACTTCTCAGGAAGACATATCTCGGCGATCCGTCCTCGTCACAGCCAGTCGCACCGCCTGTTCAGGTCGTCCACAGATGGGCGGTGAACGTTCACGACTTCGGGAAGCAATGGATGGAGGCCACCTGGGGAAAGTCGGACTCCAGACCCGGAAAGCGCGGAACGAAAGGACGCTCACCGAACCGAGAACGGAACCTGCAACGGGCCTGGGCCGGGGCCAAGGGAGAAATTCGGAAAAAGTGCATCGCGATCGGGGCCGATACCTTGCTCACGTTAACATATCCAGAGAACGTCCAGGACCGGACCCGGGCGCTCGAGAACCTCGACCAATTCCGCCGAATGCTGAAGCGATTGGGAGCCTCCTTTCAGTACGTGGCGGTCATGGAGCATCAAAAGCGGGGGGCCATTCATCTCCATATCGCCGTCAAGGGCTTTCAGGACGTCCGGCTCCTGCGCCGCTGCTGGTATAAAGTCGTCGGCAACGGCCAGGGCCAGGTCAACGTCAAAGGGCCACGGCCGGGGAGCTCGCCGGTCAAGCTCGCCCGGTATCTCTCGAAATACATCAGCAAGGAGTTGGAGGCTCTGCCACGCACCGTGGGAGAGCACAGGTATTTTTGTTCACTGGGCATCAATGTGCCAACGGAGCGTTTCGAGATCACCCTTGCACGCCCTTCCGAGGGGGTGCAAGGGGAGATCGTGTCCCTTATGCTGAAGGAAGCGGTGCGCCGCCTCGGCGTGCACTGCAATATCATGCAGTGGCTGGGCGAGGGAGGGGCCTGCGGCTGGATTGCGGGCTACGAAGCTTTATCGTATCGGTGGATTGTAGGTTCCGGCGAGCCTAGCCCTGAACCCACATGAGCGTCAAACCCTCGACCATCTCAAAATGGCGACGGTTGTTCGTGCAGAGGGTGGCACCATTGCAGATCGCCGTGCAGGCTATGAACAGGTCGCAATCGCCGACGGTGCGCCCGAGCTTTCTGAGACGCCCGCGCTCCTTTCCGAACAGATCGCAGATCGGTTCATCAATGGGAAGCACGACGACGCCGGCCATAAACTTCTGCAGCGCGGCCATGCTTCGCTGGGGATCGCGCGAATAGTGGACGCCCTCGTAGAGTTCGGCCAGCGAGATAATGCTGATCGCCAGCCCTTCCGGTTCGAGCACCTGTAGCTTTTGTGTAACGGGTGCAATACCGCAGAGATGGTCAATGATCCAGTCGGTGTCGATGAGATAGGCGGGACGGGCCACGTCAGAACGAGACGGGCTGGCGCGTAGTCACGAGACGATCGGCGTAGATATTCCGCTTAAGTTCCTCACCATCAATAAGCTTTCTCCAGGAGCCGGCTGTTTCCCGGAGGGCGGAGGCGGAGGAGACTGCAGCCGGTGAAACGGCCAATAGCACTTCATCGCCTTCATGAACCAGCTCGGGCGGCGGCGGATCGAGGGGCGTGAAGGTCCCATGCGAAAATCTGGCTTTGATCGTCTTTACCATGACTAACCTCGAAGAGGATGGTAGCAGGGGCAAGCCATTCCGTCAACAAGTCAAGGTCACGTCCTGCGGCTCGGACGCATCCGGGCCCAGCGGACCGCGTTCTCAATATCCTTGGGGGTAAGCCCCAGTTTCCGAACTTTTCGCCGAGCGGTGGCGAGATGTCTGGAGGATCCTATCCCCTTAACCGGACTAAACACCACAGCTCCACCTTTCAGACTGACATCAAAATAATCAGTGTCCGGCAACCCCTCCACAATTCGCTTCGGCAGGGTGACTTGGTTCTTGGATGTCTTCTTAACGAGCATTTTCTTGATTCCGCAAGGAAGGAATATCTTGCTGGTTCCCAGCGATGCAACAGTTTAGGAATGGCTGGATCTCAAGCCGCGAGGATTCGTCGATCCGCTGGTTCGCGGGGCCGATAAAGCCGATTGAGGGGAGCCCTAAGCCCGGGTGGGAAGCCAAGCCGACGCGGAGCGGCGGGCCGTCAGGCGTCAGCGGAAAAGTAGCCTGATATCTTTTTCTTGATCTTGGCTAATCAGTTAGAGCTATGCCTGGAAAGTAAGGTGAGAGTCGGTTGGTGTATGCTCTATCATCTTCGGCCTCCCTGCGCGGCTCGTCTAGCAGCTTCCCTATCCGATCAAGGTTTTCAGAACTATGCTTGAGTCTATCGCTTCGAGTGTCATACGAGACACGCAGCCCTTTCATCGATTCCTCTCGTGACAGGCCATCATGGAGGACATAATGACTGTCTCGGGCGTAGAGCTCCCGCGTCATGGAGATCATGATCGGCAGATATTCAGCGCGACTGGTCCGATCTGTGATCGAAATAGTAAGACGACCGAGAACCAGCACCGCAGCCAGGAGAACGAGAATGTCGAACCACGAGCTAATGAGCGACCCAACTTGTCCGGCTCTGATGGTCCGAACGATACCAATGATCGTGAAGATAGATGCAGCGGAAAGCCAGACCTGCCCCGCAATCGCTTCGTGGTGTGTCACAATGCCATTCCTGACCAGGAACGGATTGCTGCCAAAAAACGTCATGGCAGCTTCGGCTGGGAAGGAAGGGACTAGGTACGCCTTGGCGAATAAGATCCCGGCACCGAAGGCGAGGGCTACACCGAGGATAGTGAAATCGTGGCCGTCGAACGGCATTTTCAAGTTAGTTCCTCCTGTCTATCGGGATTGCCTTGGTTTGACGCCTCTGGAGCTCTTCTTCACCAGACGTGACAGACGGGGTTTCCGAGGAATAAACCTCCCTAGGACCGTCTGGTTCGTTTCCAAGTTCGTGATTGGGTAATGCCCCTTAGCGTTGCTTTCTTCAACCAGGACACGCTGTGTTGGATACCAGCAAACTACCTGCGTAGAATGACCTGGTTGAATTTCCCACCTCGACAAGTCATCAAGCTCAAGACGGCGTCCATCTGGTTTGACATCTTGAATATGATGCTCTTGCCCAACTCCAAAGTATTCCATTTTGGCCATGAATGCCCCCTATCTAGCTTTGCCCTTTTGGCTAGATCCCTTTTATTCTAGTTCCTGAATCCATCAGCCAAAGCTACCAGGAAGCCATCGACGGTTCGATGATCGATGTCGGCGATCATGGCTGGCTCTTGCTGCCTTTCAGATAATGCCGTCGCATGATGCGTAAAGCGATGATAGCTTCCTCAAGGAGTTTTCGAACACCGTCTGGTTTTCTAGCCAGATTAATCCCAAGTTTTGCGACGATGGCATCATAGGACGAGCCTTTTTTGTGTCCCGAGCCTTTGGATCGTAGAGTCTGGAGGTCCCGCAGGAATTGAATTATCGTTTTCCCATCAGCAAACTTTGTAGCCTCGAAGTAGCTTTCTAGCTTACTGAGTCCTTTGGCGCCCTCTTCCAGAGGGCCAGCCCTGAAAGCTAATTCCTTTTCGTTGAGGAAGCCCACAAGCAATTTCGCGAGTTGAAGGACCTGCTCGTCGAATTCCGTCTGTGAATTCGTCGTGGGGATTCGGACGGTATCAATCAAGTGTGAGTCTGCTGCAGATGGTGGCAGGAACAAAGGCCATCCGTGCACTTTCTCCCAGTCGTGCCCGAAGTCGGTGTACTCTTGGCGAAAGACTAGATCGGAAGCCTGCGGATCGGTGAATTGTGCAAGAAAGCTGCGGCGGAAGTTGATTTCACTTATACCCCCTTCGGGAGACACATTGAACTGACGCCAATGCAACCGCTCCTCATATGGCAGATCCCGGCCGAGGTCGCCAAGAAATACCGAAACGCGATCGGGGAGATTGTTATCAATCTGGCAGCTCCAGAGGCCGAGACAAGTCAACTGTCCATCCGCCACCGTGTAGCGATTAGGCTCAGCAAAGTACTTTTGCAAGACCTCGCGACGGAAAAACACTGGGGTCAGATAATGTGGAGCGCCAGGGTTGGCGCCAAAATTGTTAGATAACGCTGCGGGGTCTGATGTGTGCTCCACGGGATCACCGTTCTGATCGACCTTGATGATGAACGAGACGGTCCTGGAATCGTCATCTTTTTTAAACGGCCAGATGCCGGCCTTTTCGAGCGGCGGGGGAGGGAGGACGACCTTGCAGTTGACCAGAGAAAACGATTCATAATCCTCCACCATCTGAGCTTCGCCGATATAGCGTCGCCAGCGACGGTCGTCCTTCCTTTCCGTTTTTTCATGTCGACCGCCGGGGACGTCCTTGACAGGCAGCTTGGAATAGCGGACCGATTCTATGAAGATCGCAAGGTGCAGCTGGACCCCGGCCTGGAATTGTCTCAGATATTGGAGCCGAGCCGTCACTTCGCGCGGACCTAAACGAACCACTTCTATTTCCCTGCCCGATGAGTCGAAATCGAGCAGTAGGCCCCTTGCCTTATCCTCAGCCAGATCGTGATACAGCCTAAATTCTTCGTCGATCTCACAGTACTGCGGAAAGGCACCGTGGAAATGGCGGTAAAGAACAATAGGGCGGAGAGTGTTCCCCATGTCAAAGCGATGATAGGTCGTCATTTCTTTGCCATCAGACCATCTCTGCGTAAAGCCAGGCTTTCCATCACCTATCAGGAGGTCCCAGCTATCGTGCTCTAGTGCCCGTTTCGCCTCTTCGTCCCCTAAAAGGGCAGACCAGAGCGTGAACCGATGGGGATAATTGCCACTGCTCAGGTATAAGGGCTGCCACTGTTCGTTACCGAGACAAGGAAGCATCGTCTCGATGATGTCTCGTTGGAGAATGAATTCGAGACTGTCGGGCTTGGGCATCTGGACCTGCAATTGCGAACCAGAAAAGGTGCGAACCAGAAAAGGTGGAGCCAGAAAAGGTGTCAGTTTGGGCTCAAGATCCTAGTGCAACACTTGAGAAGTTGGATGGTGACAGGCTACTTTTTATGGGGGGATTGTGTCAATGAAGTATGTTCGCGAACCGCGCGGAGCAAAGCGGTTGAGGGGTTCCGTTCGACCTATGGTCCGGACAGACTCCTCTGACACGGTTGCACCCCGAATCTTTTGGTCACGGTTCGGTCACCGTTTTTGTCCCGATTCACAGTCCGCCACAATCGCAAATTATCACACAGGGGATGACCTATCTCCTTGAGATTCCTGGGGGATATTGCTACTCTGTCGCTGTTGGTCGTTGTCAGGCGCATTGGGCTCGGACGTACTGCAAAACTGCGATGCGGCGGTTCGAACCCGCCCGGCGCCTCCATACCTCGCTCGCGCGACCCGGAGCCTTTCCACATGGCTCTTGGCGACGGGATAAAACCCTTCAGTGTCTTCAATCTTTACACCGTACCTAGTGCTGCGACCCGGCGGCTCTTCATCGGAGTATCGTATTGGTTGCCGCCGGATAACACTCTCCGGTGCCTTAAAAGGGAAGACCAAACAAGCCGCTGGTGAAATCAAAACAGTGGAGCCTGAGGACCCCAGGTGAGACCGGCGAGGTCCGGGTCTTGGCCGTCAGGTGAGGCCGGACGCGCGGCTTTGTTCGCCTTGCGTTCAGCGCGGCGGGCTTCTTTCTCTTTTTGTCTGGCCTGCTTGGCGCGTTCGCGGTCGCGCTTGGCAAGAGTCGCTTTCCCTGGTCTAGCGATGGTGACCTCCCGGGCTATGCCCTCTTTTGGTACACGTGTAGGGACACCCGATCCGGCATCCCCTGTTGGCTTCGCGTTTGTCGCGTGAGCCGTTAAACCGCGATCTACCAGCGACCTTTGCGCCCGCCGCGATCCCCAAGACCCCCACCGGAGCGGGGCTCAGGAGGTCTCGCTTCGTTGACCGTCAAGGTCCGGCCTTCCAGCGTAGTCCCGTTCAACGCCGCGATCGCGCGCTTGGCCTCTTCGGCTGTCGCCATCTCCACGAAGCCGAAACCCCGAGACTGACCGGTGTACTTGTCCGTGATCACGCGCACCGACTCTACCTTGCCATGGGTCGCAAACAGCTCGGTGAGCTGCGGTTCGGTCGTCGAATACGGTAAGCCGCCAACATAAATTTTCGTACTCATGAGATTCCTCCTGTGAATGAGGGACGAGGCCGACACCCCGTCCACTACTCGGTCGCGCCTCGACGGCTTCGACGAACGGTTCCGCACCGATCGGCGATGTTGCCCGGAGAGCCCTTGGAGAGGGCAGGTCGGGACCGGGCTCCCTGGCCGAGCCCGCGACTGGCAAGCACCGCCACTTGCTCGCCGGGTTCTTCCGTTGCCGCCGAGGGTTTTGCCGCCGATGGTTTGTCCCTTGCCGGGCCCGCTAGTCCCGACCGTTTCCACCGTATTTTCCGTTGGTGTGCGGGGCGTTTCGCCTTGTGCGCTTTCTTGCTGAAGCGGTAGGCCACTGTGTCTCCTTCGGGGAAAAGGCTGTCGCCTACATGGTTTGAGCCGGTCCAGACCAGACGAGATACGGCGGCTTCTTCATCCCGTCGGCCGTGCCCGGATACAGCCGTTTCGCATAGGCATAGGCGCTTTCTTGAGCTTGGAGGCAGGTCGGCTCTTCGAAAGGATTGGAGACGGCCCGCACATCCAACTTCTCATGAATATCGGGCTTTGCCATATACAATTCGCAAGTGAAGCGTCCCGCACCGGCGTTCCTCGTGCTCACCAACAACTGCGAACCGTCGGCAAATGTGGCGAGAGGGTCGACATTGATTCTTACCATAGGCGGCCCTTCTTTCTCTTTTCAAACCGGGCGCTCTGATGTGTGTCCGCCGACCGCGATGACGGAAAGAACCACAACGGATCTGAGTGACGACCGGTGACGAATCAGCCTGCGTCCGGTTTGCATCAAACGACGGGAAACTGTTGGGCCGTAGGAGCAGCCTGGACTAAGATACCGGTCGCGCAGACACAACAAGACAGGTAAGCGCGCGATTGGCAGGGTAGTTTTTGCGGCTCGTACGCTGATGCACAGTAACACATGGGAAGGGGCGGGTCAAATCGCTTCCGAGTCGGCGTACGGCTCCATCGGGTTTTAACCCGTCATCTCTCAAGATTTCTCGAAGGCTCTTCGTCCTGCTTCTTTGCACCGTTTCGTTGACAGTCCGCTGCCTTCCGCTACACTGGGAAGAAATCCGAAGGAGTTTTGATGACGATGGCCTGGGGCTGGATTGGACCGTACCTGCTCGTGGTCGTGATGGCGTTGCTGCTGGGACCTCTTCTGGCCAACCTTGGGCCGGTGAGGCAGGCCTCCTTCGACGTCATGGGTCTGAGCGCCTCTCAGATGGCGCGCCTGGCTGCCGACGGCATTGCGCTTCTGACGGTCTGGATGATGGCCTACCGCACGTCACGCCGGCTGTCCAAAGAGACTAAAGGCGCCGAATTCTTGCAGGCCGTCCTGCTCCCGATCGCCACGTTCGTCACTGTCTTTTTCGCGAACAAGATGTTCGCTGTCCATGGCTCAGCCCTGCTCGATCAGATCGGCCGCCCTCGCTATCACTGGTTGTACACCGGCATGCTCGGCGGCGCCGCCGTCTGGCTGACCATCGCCTGGGTTCGCCACTTGAGTGCGCTCAAAGCCTTCTGCGCAAGCGGCAAGCCGACCACCCGAACGGTCGATGAGACGCAATCGCTTGAGGGCAAGCGGCCGACGGAACTGCCGGCCGGGACCGGGGCCGAACGAAAACTTGCCGGCTCGGTCGGTGGCGTAGGTTCAACGTTGGGCCGGTACCGGATCGTCAAAGAATTGGGCCGCGGTGCGATGGGGATCGTGTATTTGGGCAAGGACCCCACAATTCAGCGGTTCGTCGCGATCAAGACGATGCGGTTCGACGAGGCGGACGATCCGTCCGAGATCGAGGAAGTCAAGGAACGCTTCTTCCGGGAGGCCGAATCGACGGGTCGGCTCTCGCATCCCCACATTGTGACCATCTACGACGCAGGAGAACAGGACGGTCTCGTATTCATCGCGATGGAATATCTGGAAGGAACCACCTTGACCCAGTGGTGCCGGAAAGGGAACCTGCTTCCGGTCGCGAAGGCGATGGACATCGTCGCAACGGTCGCGAGCGCGCTGGATTACGCCCACAGCCGGGGAGTCGTACATCGGGACATCAAGCCTGCGAACATCATGTTGACGAGGGATTGGTTGGTGAAAGTCATGGACTTCGGAATTGCACGGGTCACGACATCCATGAAAACCAAGACGAGCGTGATCCTCGGCACACCCGGCTACATGTCACCGGAACAGGTCATGGGGAAGGTCGTCGACGGCCGGTCGGACACGTTTTCGCTGGGCGTCGTCCTGTTCGAGTTGCTCACGGGACGCAGACCGTTCGACGCCGAAGATGTCACCTCCCTGTTGTATAAGATTGCCCGTGAGCCGCATCCGGTGTTGAGCCAGGTTCGCCCCGATCTGCCGATCCGGGCCCAGGAGATTGTCGATCGGGCACTGCAAAAGGATTTGCCGAGCCGGTATCGGCGGGCCGGCGACATGGCGCAGGACCTCCGCGCATGTGTGCAGCAACTCGCAACATCCGCTCCGGCAGCGGCTCGCGCATGATGAGCAGCTATGCGGCGAAGTCGGACGTCGGCTTGAGGCGGTCCCATAACGAGGACCGATTCTGCGCCGATCCGGAACTCGGCCTCTATCTGGTATGCGACGGCATGGGCGGCTGCAACGCCGGCGAAGTGGCGAGCGGAATCGCCGTCGAAGTGATTCATCGACATCTCGCCGACGCCACCCGTAACGGACAGCTTCCCTTCATCGGCGAGTACGATCCGAATTTCCTGCCGCAAACGAACCGGCTGGCCAGCGCCGTTCGGCTCGCAAATCAGACCATTCACCGGGAAGCGTGGCGGCGCCCGGAGTACGCCGGCATGGGCACGACCGCGGTCTCCGTCTTGCTCACCGACCGCGTCCTCTCGGTGGCCCATGTCGGAGACAGCCGTGCCTATCTGATCCGGGGCGACGCGATGCAGTTACTGACGGCCGACCATTCGCTCGTACGCGACCAGGTGCGTCAGGGTCTCCTCACCGAAGAAGAGGCGGAGCAATCGTTTCAGAAGCATGTCCTGACTCGGGCGCTCGGCGTGGAATCGACGGTCGAGGTTGAATTGGGCGAGGTGCCGGTCATGAGCGGGGACATCGTGCTGCTGTGCTCGGACGGGCTCACGAGCGGCGTGGCTTCCGACGAGGTCTTGCGGGCCGTTCGCTACGGCAATGATCCCGAGGCATTGGCTGAGCGGCTGATCAGATTGGCGAACGCCGCGGGCGGGAACGATAACACGACCGTTGTCGTCGTGGTGTTATGCGAAGGCGCGCACCCCGGTCTGTGGCGGCGCATAAGGAAAAGGTTGTGGAACTGAAACCGTCGAGCTGTTGAACGTTCCGGCGCAAGGAGGACGACGATGCAGGATGTCGCGACCAAATGCCCCAAGTTCATCGTCAAACCGCACGGCGGCGCGGTCAAGGAGATCGCGATTACCAAGTCCGAGTTCACGATCGGGCGCAAGGACGGCAACGATCTGGTCGTCGAAGATCCGGCCGTGTCCGGACGACACGCCAGACTGGTCAAGATCCACGCTGTCTATTTTCTCGAGGACTTGGGGAGCACAAACGGAACGTTTGTCAACGGCCAGAAGATCGAACGGCGGCAGTTGAGAGATACGGATGTGGTGGCGATCGGCAAGCACCGCTTGATTTTCCGCGAGGAGAACGCAGTTCCGGCGGCCGAGGGTGCCTCCGCCGTCAGCGCGTCGGATCGGACGATGGTCATCACCGGCTCGACCCCGCCAAGCCGCGGCCTGAGCGCGCAGAAGACCGGGACGATCCAGGTGGTGTCGGGCCGAACCAACCGCAAAGAGTACCAGCTCACCAAGCAACTGACGATCATCGGATCGAGTCCCGACGCGACGATCAAACTCGCCGGGTGGTTCACGCCGAAGACGGCCGCGATGATTGGGCGTCGCGGCCAGGGTTACTACATCGCGGCGGCTGACGACGGGAAGAAGGTGCTGGTCAACAACCAGGCGGTGAAGGGGCAGGTCGATCTGAAGGACGGCGATCTGGTGGAGGTGGCCGGCGCACGGATGTATTTTTACTTGAGAGACACGGCCGCACGCTGACTCGCGGTCGTCAACGTCCTGTTTCGAAATTGATGACCGGGCGTTTGGGCAGAGCTTGAAAGCACCGGTCGGAAATCTCCTGCGCGTGTTCTTCCAGACACTGCAGGATCTGTCCTCCCCGCCGTCCCGCCTGCCGACAAAATCTCCTTGCATCCTCCTCGCAAGCGAACCGAATTCGCTGCAGGTCTTCTTTCGCCCGAGCCACTCGAGCCAGAACGGTACGCTGGCAAGGCAACGGCAGCTTCTGCGCGCTCCGCTGCGCGCAACGCAGGCGATCGTCGCCGCTGAGGGAGGCGGGGCAGATGCGTTCCAGTTCCGCCTGGCATTTGATCTCGACGTTTGCCGGGAGTCGAAGCTCCTCGGCTTGTCGGGGAGCGTCGTCAGGCGGATTTGGCGGCGGAAACGAAGGCAGAGATGCTTGGGGTTCGTAGTCGGTCTGGTCCGGGACGCTCCGCAAGGGATCGGCCGGCTTCGGAGAGGAGGGGGCGGCCGAAGCTTGAGGCGGGGGGACGGAAGAGTCGACCGCAGGCGCGTTCCGCAGCCGAAGTGTTGTGTCGGGAGACGGATTGGAAGGTGTGATAAAAATCGGTCCCCCAACCGTCTCCGGTTGTGGCGACGCGGTGACGCCCAGCAGGACCGTCCCCCACACGATGCCCAGCGTCAGCACGGTCAGAAATCCTGCCGTGAATGAACCCGCTGATCGGGACGAAGGCATGGCGGTCTCCGTTCGGCTTGAGGAAGAGGATATGTCAAAAACCGACAAAAAGCGAAAACTTCCCGAGAATATGAAAGTGCGTCGCGCGCGGTCAGCGGCCACCGAACTCAAGAAATTGACGTACCTGGAAACGGGATGTTACAATCCGCGCCGCATACCGGCGGATCCAGCCGAAGGTTCAGCGTTCTCCAGAAACATCGGCACAGGAAGGAGTGCGGGATGGCCGTTCCGCTTTCCCAGATGTTCACGGTTACAAAGTATGTCCTGACGCAAAAGCTCAAGGGGGTCAAACGCTATCCTCTGGTGCTGATGCTGGAGCCGCTGTTTCGTTGCAACCTGGCCTGCGCCGGCTGCGGGAAGATTCAATATCCCGACCACGTGCTCGACAAGCGGTTGACGCCGGAGCAGTGTTGGGCGGCGGCCGAGGAATGCGGCGCGCCGATCGTGAGCATTCCCGGAGGAGAACCGCTGATCCATCCGGAAATGCCGGAGATCGTCCGCGGGTTGATCGCGCGGAAGAAATATGTGTACCTGTGCACGAACGCAATCCTACTGGAACGGAAGCTCGACGAGTATACCCCGTCTAAGTATCTGACTTTCAGCGTGCATATGGACGGCCTGAAGGAAGAACATGATCGGGCCGTCTGCCGGGACGGCGTCTATGAGACGGCGGTGAGGGCGATCAAGGCCGCGCTGAAGCGCGGGTTCCGGGTCACCACCAACACGACCCTGTTCGACGACGCGAATCCGGAACGGGTCCGCGCCTTCTTCGACGAGATGATGAAACTGGGCGTCGAGGGCATGATGATTTCGCCGGGCTACAGCTACCAGAAAGCGCCCGATCAACAACATTTCTTGAAGCGCCATCGGACGCGTGAATTGTTCTCCAAGATCCTCGGCAACCGCAAGCCGGGCTGGCGATTCAATCAGTCGCCGTTGTTCCTGGAATTTTTAATGGGGAAGCGGGAATACCAGTGCACGCCGTGGGGGAATCCGACCTACAACATTTTCGGCTGGCAGCGGCCCTGCTATCTCCTGCAGGACGGTTACGCCAGGACGTTCCGGGAGTTGATGGAAGAGACCGATTGGGAGCGCTATGGGGCCGGACGCAACGAAAAGTGCGCCGACTGCATGGTGCACTGCGGGTATGAGGCGTCCGCGGTCGAAGACACGTTCAGTTCCTGGTCCGGGCTCAGCCGCACCGTCAAGGCGACGCTTCTCCCCAATGCCCGTTAAACGGGAGTCGTTAACCGTTCAACGTCAACTGCAAGCGTAGCCTTTCCGGTCCTTCCGTTTCACGAAGAACGATTCACGCTTAGCGTCTTCTTTATGACCGACGCGAAATACCACACTCCGGAGGACCAGACGCTGCAAGGCCGGGTGTTTCGCCCGTCGAGCACGACCGAGTTGCGCGAAGCCATCGAGCAGGCGTTCGATTATCGTGGGGACGTGGCGCTCGAACTCACATCCGGCGAGACCGTCGTCGGATACGTCTTCAACCGCGACGCGAACGGTGCCGTTCCCGCCCTTGAGCTGTTTCCAAAGGATCTGCCCGGCGTCCGCAAGATCGCCTATGCCGACGTGGTGTCGATCGCATTTACCGGCGAAGACACCGCCTCCGGCAAGTCCTGGGAAGCCTGGGTTGCCAAAAAAGAATCGCAGCGGCGCGCCGAATCGGAGCAGGTAGCCGCCGCCGCGAGGGCCCGCGGTCACCTGTAGCCTCCCGCCTTCCCCCGCTGTTTCTGGCGGCGTCACCCTGAAAATGTTGCCCGATTCTGTCACTCAATCTCGAACATAAGTCATTGAAATCCTCACTTCCTTTTCTCCTTTGTCACGTCGTCCGAATTATTGACAAAGAAAATCATCTATGTTAAAAGGGTCGGCCTCAAAAACGGGCACACCCAGTGTTGATGAGGCTTTTCGCTGCTTGAGGCGAGGTGCAAGGGCTCGGCATCGAGAAGGCCGAGTAAGCGCTGGGGTATGAGGCAGAAGAACAGCCAGCCGGCGCGGATCAGTGGTCGACGAGCGGTTGGTGCTATCGCAGTCGCCTGGCTGGCGCTGTTCCCGGTCGCCGCATGGGCGACACATGAGGCCGACCATCGATTCACGGTGGAAGGGTTCGTATGCGGAAGCGGCGGGCGGCCAAATCCGAATGTCGAAGTCGTCGTCAAAGACACACGCGTGTCGATTGGGGCGACGGTGTCGACCGATGAAGATGGCTACTACAAGGCCATCCTTCATCTCCATAACGACAACCTGGGTGATCCGGTCCTTGTCATCGCGGGAAGCGAGGAGCAGCGTATCAAGGTCCAATTCGACCCGAGGGATCTTGAGACGGAACGGAGGGTTCAGGTCAATTTCGGGTCGGGATGCCAAAAGACCATTGGTGGGCCGCCACGATGGATGTACTACGGGTCCGGTATGGGAGTGGCGGCGGCGGTTGTCTTCGCCGGACTGAAATGGCTTCGGAAACGGCGGAGGCAAGTCGGCCGACGGGACAAGAAGAGTCAGAGGAAGCGGAAGACATCACTGTAGGCGGTCCGTGGGGCGCTCTCGTACCTCGCCGGATCGGACGCGGAAGCAAGGCGAGGGAAAGTGCTCTTGCGTGATCTCGACGTACTCGTAGGAGATGGCGCTTTTGCTTGAGGCTGAAAAGCCTGGGTAAAAGCGTCTTTTTTCATGCGCTTTATCCGGAAAGGGTCGGTTCGTGAAACGACGGAGAAAGGAGCGGGTGATTCTCTATGCAACGAACTAATGTAACAGGTGTGGCGCTCTTTGTCGGAATAGTCGGGATGGCTGTCTCCGTGGTCGGGTGTGGTGAAGGGGGCGAAGGGCCGATTGTCCCGCCTCCGCCGGCTCCGGCCGAATACGCCGACAAGCACATGCCGGCCGGCTGGTGGGCGGACGACAAGATCATCGAAGAGGGACGGCAGATCTTCATCGGTGAGAAAAATCCGGACGTGAACTGCGCAAGCTGTCACGGCAAGGATGGCAAGCCGGTCAAGGCGGGCGCACGCGACTTCCGGAATGCCGAACGGATGAAGCTGTATTCTGATTCCGTCTGGTTCTGGCGGATTTCCGAAGGCGTTCCCAACACCAAGATGAAAGCGTGGAAAACCAAGCTTTCGGAAGAAGATCGGTGGAAGGTATTGGCCTTCGAACGGACCTTCGGGTTGAAAGGGCAGGAATGGGATCCGGTGAAGAACGCGTGGGTGCCGGTCGGCAGTGCGGCCCCGGCCGCCGCAGCGGCTCCCGCTTCGAGCGGAGAAGGGGCGGCCCCGGCAGCCGCAGGAGCGGGGAAATAATTCTGATTTAGGCCGAGCAGAGGAGGGGCGGGGAGACATCATGACAATGTGGCAGCGCAGTCTCTTGGCCGTAACGGCCCTGTTCGCGCTGTTCGGGACCGCGGCCTATGCCCAGGTGCCGAGCGCGCCCAGCGTCGAATTCCCGTACACGGGAAATCGAACCGCGGTGTGGATCGTCGCCCAACTCCACATCCTCTTTGCGGGATTCATTCTCGGAGCTCCGATCTTCGTGGTGATCTCGGAGTGGTTGGGATATCGAAAGCAGGACCCTCGATACGACCGGCTCGCCAAAGAGGTCACGAAAGTCACCGTCATCCTCTATAGTATGACGGCCTTGAGCGGCGGCCTGTTCATCTTCGTCTTGCTCGCCACCTATCCGCAGTTCACCGCGTGGCTGATCAATCACTTCTTCATGATCTTCGCGGTGATCTACCCGTTGCTGTTTATCGGGGAGACCATCGTGCTCTACATGTATTTCTACACCTGGGATGCCTGGAAGGGAGACAAAAAAGCTCGCCATATTGCCCTCGGGGTGCTGTTGAACGTGATCGGGACAATCACGCTGTTCGTCATCGACGGTCCGACTTCGTTCATGAATACCCCGGTCAAGGCGGAAGGCGTGTCGCCAGCCGAGTTTCTGCAAACCGCGACCCTATGGGACAAGGTTTACAACTACAGTTGGATGCCGATGAATCTCCACCGCCTGGTCGGCAATGTGACCTTCGGCGGGTTCATCGCCGGGTTGATCGCCGCCTACATGTATATGGGCGCCAAGAAAGAGGAAGAACGGTCGTACTACGACTGGATGGGATTTGTCGGCAACCTGATCGGCGTCGGCGCGCTGTTGTTCCTGCCGTTCATGGGCTATCTGCTCGCGTACGAGCTGTGCGACTACGACGCCTCCATTTGTCCGTACATGATGGCCGATCAGCTCTCCATGTTCTTCGAGATGCAGGGCGCCATGGTGGGATTGATCTTCCTGGCCAGCAACTACTACATTTGGCTGAGCATGAAGCGGATCGAGGGAGTGGAGCGGGTCAGGATGACCGTCCTGACGCCGCTGGCGATGATCGCGTTGCCGTTCGTGATGACCTGGGCCTGGACCCAGTTTCCGGCCCCCGATCCCATGTCGCTGGCTATTCTGTTGCCCTTGGTATTGCTCCCGGTTGTGCTCGGAAAATTCGTGCCGCTCACGGTTTCTTCCGGAACGGTGATCAAGATCGGGTTCCTGATGGTGGTCGTGGGAAACGCCATCTGGATGACTCCCCACGGGTTCGTGCCGACCGGCGCCAAGCTCGTGGCGGAATTGGAGCTGCCGTCGGAGTGGAACTTCCTGGCGCTGATGCCGGCCAAGAATTCCGCGGCCTTTACGCTGGTCTTCGTCACGGTCGTCAACTATGTCATCTATAACCGTGCGATCCGACAGGGAACCATCGTTTGGGGAAAAATCGATTTTGCGTCCCAGTTCGTCTTGATCTTTCTGGCGTTTAGCGCCATTTGGACGATGGGATTGATGGGCGCCGTGCGGTCGTTGCTCAGGAAGTATTTCCATACCTACAATCTCGTGCCGGATTTCACCGCCGAGTCGTTTACCCCGACGCTGTCCTACTCGGCCTGGTGGATCACGGCGATTACGCTGGTGTTTTATATCGTGGTCAGTTTTGCGATTTTCATCACGCTTCGCGCGGCCGAAGCCAAGAGTCATGCGCCCGAAGGCAGTCCGGTTCCTGCGGGAGCGAAATGACGCCGCCGTCGCACGGATTGATGGTATGAGCCGAGGAATTCTATGGCCAATGTGATAAAGAAGCTGATCGTCGGAATTCTCGTCGGCGGCGTTCTCGTCGGCGTAACCAGGGCGTTGGAGTTTCCGCCGGTGTTCCAGGCCATGTTTTTCGCCTATGCGATGCTCGGCGCGGCCGTCTTCATCCTGCTCGACGCGCCCTCGCTGAAACCTATCAGCGGGACGAAAGCGGTGACCGCTCTCGTCGTCTTTTATATCGTGATCTCCGCCGTCTATATCGCTGGCGCGTCCTTTCTCCCGCAGTACGACCCGGAGGATGAGAAAGGCAAAATCGCCAAGATTCTCGAGTCCAAGCGAAGACAGACCGAGCAAGGGAAAGCCGAAGAATTAATCGCACGGGCCAAGGTATTGGAGGAACAGGCGAAGGCGATCAGCGAGCGGCTGAAGAGCTTGAGCAAGGATGTGCCGGAGGTCGCGGTGGGAGTCGGTCCTGATTCCGTCAAGCCGACTCCTGCGTCGATCGGAGGCGCCATGGACGCCAAAGCGCTTGAACAGCTCGGCTTCGAACAGTGGCAGCTTCAGGAATGTTACAACTGCCACAAATTGCGCGGGGAGGGCGGAAAGAAACGCGGGCCCGAGTTGGACAACATCGGAAGTTATCTTACGGCGGAGGAGATCAAGCAGAAGATCCTCGATCCGAAGAGCTGGATGGCGGAGGGCTTCGAGAAGGAGTACGAAAAAGGCAAAATGCCCGACAAGTATAAGGATTTGATGGAAGAAAAGGACGTCGAGGTATTGGCGGCCTGGCTCGCCACCATGAAGAATCCGTCCGTCAACACCCCTAAGCCGGTCAAGAAAAAGTAGCATGCAGCCTCCCAAATTAAAGTCGAAAGTCCGTTGCACGGACCGTGATATCGGCCAGGTGACCAAGGTCATCATGGACCCCTTGTCGCGGGAGGTCAGCCACATCGTCGTCGGCGGCGACGGGCTGGGTCAGAAGGAGCGACAGCTGCCGATCTCGCAGGTGCAAAGCGTCACCGAAGACGCCGTTGAATTGCGCGCGGCGTCGAGCGAGGTCGACGCGTTGCCGCCGTTCAAGCGCGACGACTATGTCACGACCCACGAGGTCGAGATCGCGCATCTGGAAGCCTCCCTCCATCACGTCCAACCCGGCGAGGTGTTGGTTCCGCTGCCCGTCCTGGAGCGTGACGTCAAACGGCGGACGTTCTTCGCGAACCTGACCCACGCGATCGGATTGCTGATCGGCCTGCCGCTGGTCTACCCGGTGTTGCGGTATCTGATGAAACCGATGTATGCGCCGTTCGACAACAGGTGGCTGAAGATCGGGAATGTGAGCAAGATCAAGACCGAGGACGTAGGCGTCCAGTTCAAATATAAAAAGAAGGTCAAGGAAGCCTTCATGCCGGAGGCGGAGATCGAGAAGAACGTCTGGATCCTAAAGGCCACGCCGGCCGTGCTGGACAAGGTCTATCAGGGAAAAGATATGGACTTCCGCGATTCCAGCGGCAAGGTGATCTGGACCAACAAGAAAGATGTCCCCTACGTCGCCTTTTCGGGAAAGTGCCCCCACCTCGGATGCGGATATAAATGGCGCAAGCACAAGCTGCTCGGCGAAGTGTTCCTCTGTCCGTGCCATCTCAGCATCTATGACGCCAGCGGGAAAGTGCTGGATGGACCGGCGCCGCGCCCGCTCGATCCGTTGCCGATTCAGGTGTCCGCGACCGGGGATGTCCAGATCATCGACATGGAGTTCAAGGCCGGCACCAAGGCCCGGGTGCGGATCGTCTAAATTTCTCGAGGAGCCCGGAATCGCTTCATGAACGGTCAACCCACCGCGCTGGAAAAAGTTCTCGCGTTCGTGGATGAGCGGGTCGGCCTGAAAACCATCCAGGCCAAGATGCTCAACGAGCCCGTTCCCGGGGGATCGCGTTGGGCCTACGTATTCGGGTCATGCCTGTTGTTCATCTTTATCATGCAGGCGGTCACCGGCATCCTGTTGATGTTTTATTACGTGCCCAGCGCCGACCACGCCTACGCGAGCACCCAGTACATCATTCACGAAGTCGATTACGGGTGGTTCATCCTCAGCTACCACTTCTGGGGATCCTCGGCGATGGTCGTGATGGTCTTCGCGCATATGTCCCAGGTTTTCCTCTGGGGCGCCTACAAGAAGCCGCGCGAGATGATCTGGCTCGTCGGCCTTGCGCTCTTCGGCATCGTGATGGCGTTCGGCTTCACGGGGTATTTGCTGCCCTGGGATCAACGGGCGTATTGGGCCACCACCGTCGGCGTGGAGATCATGGACAAGACGCCGATCGTCGGGGACTTTATCGCCCGGTTCCTGAAGGGCGGGCCCACGCCGGGCCAGATGACGCTCAGCCGATTCTTTGTCATCCACGTCATGATCCTCCCGGCGGCGCTCATGGGGCTGGCGGGGCTGCATCTGTTCCTGTTCAGGAAGGCCGGCCCGGCCGGGCCGTTCCGCGGCAGTCCCGAGGAACTGAAGGCGAAAACCGATTACTTCTTTCCGCGTCAGGTCTGGAAGGACATCGTGGCGATGGGAGCCGTTTTTTTGACCGTCAGCAGCCTGGCCTTCTGGGAGCCGGTGGTGTTGCTTGAAGAAGCCACTCCGGACCCCGGCGAGTATCATCCCGAGCCCGAATGGTATTTCCTGTTCCTGTTCCAGATGCTGCGGTTGAAGATCTTCGCCGGCGAATTCGGCCAGTTTCTGGGCGCGGTGGCGGTGCCCGGCGCGTTCCTGCTGTTCCTGGCGGCGCTGCCGTTCATCGACCGGAGTCCCGAGCGCAATATTTTCAAGCGGCCGATCGCGCTGATCGGCTGGATTGTCGTGATGACCGGTATTCTGGTCTTCACCGTATCCGCCATCATCAACCGGGAGTTTCTGGAGTAACGCCGCGGCGGTCGCGGCATCCTGCGTCTGCATATGACGGATCGTGAGCCGATGTCCCCGATAAAGCTGGCCCTCCTGGTGCTCTGGCCCGCCTTCTGGACGGGACTCCCGATCAAGTTGGCCTTGACGCTGCTGGTGTTCGCGAGCGGCGCAATGCACGTGGAGGCCGCCGCCGGTCTCGCATTGCTGCTGTTGCTCGCCAGTCCGGTGACGGCGCTTGGTCTCCCGATCGTCACTCTGGGTCTAGGTCTGCACCTCGGCGAAGGCGCCGGACTGGCCGTCCTGTTCCTGCTGGCAATTCCCATCGACATCTGGGCGCTCGGCCTGTCCGGTCGTACGGTATTCCTGGACCGGCTGCGTCTCGAGCCGCCGGAAGGGTTGGGCCTGACCCTGTGGTGGAAGATCGCGCTGACCGGCGCGATCTACTTTCCGCTGTTGTATCTCATCGAAGGCGCCGCGTTCGGCGCCGCACGGTCCGTCGCGCGCGCGATTATGGAAACCGACTTGATGAAAGCGTTGCCGGTGGCTGAGCGTATCGGCCTCGAACTGAACTTATGGGGCGTGCCGACGACGCTCGTCCTGCTCGGCTTGATCACGGGGTGGCTCTGGATCATCGGTCGGATCATTCAGCCGCACGTGAAGACCGCGACCCCGGTAGCGGAAACGTACCAGTCGGTCGTCCGGCGGTGGGATTTGATGCGGATCCCGTCGGATCAACCGCTGCTGCTCACTGTCTTCGTGGGTACAGGTGTCACGCTGGTTCTATTGTTCTGGGCTTTTCTCCCGGCGACGACGCCTCGTCCGCACGAGTCGTATGTGCAATCCGAGGCCAAGGTCGAACCGCCGTTCAAGCCCGCCGCGGCGTTGCAGAAGGCGGAAAAACTGCTGGCGCAGGCAGAAGCGACCGTGCAGGCCTTGGAAGAGAAGGCTGCGCAGGAAACGAAAGAGAAGGGTAAGGTGAAAGGGAAGGCCGCGAAACCTTAACCTGGGCGGGGATTAGGGAGAAGCTCCATGATGCACCGGGATGGACACCCAATGCGAACAGCCGCCGTGATGAGCCGGAAGATCGTCGCCGTCGCCGGATTACTGATGCTGGCCGCCTTCTTGGGCGTACCCGCCTCGGGGGTGGCGCAGGACGCGGCCAGCGCCTCCGCCTCCGTGGCCTATCGAGACATTCCCGGACTGGGCAGCCGGAACATCATCTGGGTCGTCGCTCAGCAGCATCTGCTCCTGGCCGGCTTCGTCTTAGGGGTCCCGATCTTTGCCTGGCTCTGTGAAATCGTGGGCTGGAAGACCGGGGATAAGCGCTACGACAAGCTGGCCAAGGAGTTTACCAAGTTGCTGACCTCGTCATACGCGACGACCGCCCTGTTCGGAGGGATTCTGCTGTTCCTGCTCATCGGGTTCTATCCCAAACTGATGGCGTACCTGACCGATATCTTTTTCCCCTCCTTCATCGTCTACTGCATCCTGTTCCTCCTCGAGACCGTCACGCTGTATCTCTATTGGTACGGATGGGATGCGATGCAGGATGGCGGCATGAAGAGCGTCCATCTGTTTCTCGGATTCCTGCTCAACGTCTTCGCGTTCTTCATCATGATCGTGCCCAATTCGTGGGCGACGTTCCAGGCCAGTCCGGTGGTGATTTCGGAAGGAACGGACATCCAACGCGCCTGGGCGGCGACCTGGAATCCGACCTGGTGGCCGGTCAACATTCACCGCCTGATCGCCAACGTGGTGCTCGGCGGCTATATCTGCGGCGCCTACGCCGGCATCCGATACCTCGCGGCCCGGAGCCAGGACGAACGCTACCATTACGACTGGATGGGCTACGTCGGAAACTTCATCGGCGTGTTCGGTTTGTTGCCACTCCCCTTCGCCGGGTATTGGTTGATGCGCGAGATCTATCAGTACAACCAGCAGATGGGCATCACGCTGATGGGCGGGTTCCTCTCCTGGCTGTTCATTCTCCAGGCGATGCTGATCGGCGTGCTCTTCCTCGGGTCCAATTATTATTTCTGGCTCGGAATCACGCACCGCATTCCTGGCGCGGAAATGAGCTACCGCAAGCCGATCATGGCGATGCTGGTGATTTTGCTGCTCTGCCTCGGAGTCTGGATGACACCGCACTCCCTCGTGGCCAGCCTCGAAGAAGCGAGAAAAATGGGCGGGACGCACCATCCGCTGCTCGGCGTGTTCGGCGTCATGTCGGCCAAGATGACGGTGGCGAATCTGATGATTTTGGTGACGTTCATGAGCTTCATCATGTATTGGAGGGCCGGCAAGCAGGAAACGGCGACGTGGGCGAGGATCGCCAAGGCCGTCATGGGCGCGGTACTCGCGGTCGCCGCCATCGCGGTGATCGTGCTGGGGGTCTGGGGATACTTCGTCCCCGCGATCGTCAGGATCAATTACTTTTCCACGTCGCAGGTGTTGATCGTCCTGTTCGTGATGCTCACGATCACGCCCTTGACCGCGTTACTGTTGAAGAGCGCGAAGACGACCACGGAAATGATCTGGGGCCGAATGCCTCCCCGTGCCGGATACGCGCTGGTGCTCAACGCCGTGATGGTCATCCTGCTGATGACGCTGATGGGATACGCGCGGTCGTCGTCGCGGGTTCACTGGCACATCTACGGCGTGATGCGGGACTCCTCGCAGTACGCCTACTCGCCGGCGCTCGGCTATGCCGCCGCGTTCATGTCCCTGAACACGTTCCTGTTCTGCCTGCTCGTGGCTTTCATCTTCTGGGTCGCCACGATGGGCGACAAAGGAAAAACCGAGGCTGCGCCGGCGAAAAGCGAAGTGCCGCACGGAGCCTTGCCGGCCATGGCGGGAGGCGCACCCACCCGCGTGAAACGTGGGCAGGAATGTTGAATTTTGAATGGTGAATGATGAATTGTTCCAATGTGGTTCAGAATTCATAATTCACAATTCTAATTCCTAATTCGCGAACCGAAGGAAGCGTATGAGCGAAGTCGCCTTATTGCAGATCATCGGCCTCTGCGTCGTGGGCGTCGGGGTTGCCATTCTGCTCTTCATCAAAGCCCAGTTTCTCCGGGTCGTCGGGTTCGTCGTCATTGTGCTGGGAACGTTCGCGCTCATCGCGCTGGGTGTTCCGCAGATGCCCTCGCTTCCCCCGGCGGAGGAAAAGTTCGATGTCGCCAGCATCAAGACGCCGGCGGATATGGCGGCGATCGGGCAAAAGATCTTTTTCAGCAAGGGGCAGTGCGCTTTGTGTCACTCGATCGGTCCGAGCGAATCGGCTCGGTGTCCGGACCTCAAGGGGATCGGAGCGAAACTGACCCGTGAATTCATTTATGAAAGCCTGACTCAGCCGCAGGCGTACATCTATCTCGACTACCGACACGAAGGGCCGCCGAAGGAATATCCGGCCCGGATGCCGTACATCAACAAGAACCCGATCGGACTGTCAAAGAACGAGATTCTTTCGGTGATCGCGTTCCTCCAGCAGATGAGCGGCGAGCCAATCACGGTGAGCCCGTCCGAGATCGAGATGCCTGGCGCGCCGAAAATGGCCGAAGCCGCGCCAACGACCATGGTGCAGGCGCAATGAAATACGGAGCGCGTCATTTGGTGAGCGTTCCGCACAGGCTCGGCAGTTTTAGGGTGTTTTCCATCCTACGATTAACGAGTCGCGTTCAACGGTTAAGGGTTTTCGAATAAGAGCCGAAGACGGAGGAATCATGGGCGGTGCGTTGCTTAAACCGATCATGCTGATCGTGGCCATCTACCTTTTCCTCAAGTTAGTCGTCCCCTATATCCCCGGTTCGGCGCCGTTGCCGTCCAGCCTGATTTTTCTCTACATTGCGCTGACGGTGACGGGAATCCTGATTTACGCCACGCTCAGCGGCCAGTCGAAGGACGCGTTCTTCGACCCGATCTTCCGCTTCCTGAGCGGCGAAAACCTTGGCGCCTTGCAGGGCGCGCGATGGCTGGTGTTGATCCTGTTCCCGTTGCTCGTCGGGTGGCAGACCTATGCCAGCACGGCTCCCAGCGGTCAGCCGCCGGCGGAAAATCGGACCATTCATCCGGCGCCGCCGGGAGAATTCGTCGGTCTCTCCAATCCGGTTCCGAACACGCCGGAGAACGTGATGACGGGCAAGGGACTCTACGCCGCTTTCTGCTCCCCCTGTCACGGAGCGAACTTCGACGGCAAGGGCGTCGCGGCCAAAGGGTTCAACCCGCCGCCCGCCAACTTTTCCGACCCGACGACCATCGCGATGCTGCAGGAAAGTTATCTGTTCTGGCGGATCAAAAAAGGAGGAGTCGGGTTGCCGGTCGAAGGGATGCCCTGGAAGTCGGCGATGCCGCGTTGGGAAGTAGAATTGCCCGATGAATGGATCTGGAAGATCATCATGGGCGAGTATGACGGCGCAAAACAGAAGCCGAGGACATGGGAATGATTTGTCGCGGGCGAGGGGCCAGGGGCTAGAGGTGAGGGGAGGAACAGATTGAAACGGCCTGAAAGAGTCACGGGACTAGGACGAGTGTTAATCCTTTTGCTGGCTGGGTTCTTGCTTCTAGCCTCCGGCGTCGGAGCGATCGCCTCAGCCCAGGAAAGCGTGACGGTCAGAGCGGCGGTGGTCAAAGGCGGGCTGCCATCGGAAGACCCTATGGCGGCTGCTTGGAACAGCGCGCCTCTCGCGGAATTCCCCTTATCTCCACAGGTCCATTGGGCGCCGCGCATCCAGGAAGTGACGGTCAAATCGGTCAAGGTCCGCGCGCTGCACGACGGAAAAGCACTGGCCATCATGTTGGAATATGAGGACCCCACCGAGGATCCCGACGACGCGGCCGGCCTCGAGTTCATGGTGGGAGACAAAAAGGCCCACTTCGCGCACGGCCAGCCGATGGCTCTCGTCGAAGGCGGTCCCGTCAACATCTGGTATTGGAAGAACAAAGAGAACAAGGCCGTGGATATGAACGCCAAGGGGTTCGGCACCCTCAAGGCGCAGAAACACCAGGATGTGAAGGCCAAGGGGGTATATCAAGACGGCAAGTGGCGCGTGGTCTTTTCGCGGACCCTCGCGACCGAGCATCTCGAGGAGGACGCGCAGTTCACACCCGGCGAGTTCACCAGCATCGCCTTTGCGATTTGGGACGGGAAGAAACTGGAAAGCGGGGATCTGAAGGAGAAGGGCTCCCAAAAGGCGGTCTCGTCCTGGTGGTATTTCCGGGCCGAGCCGCCGCCGGATTATTCTCCCTATCTCTATGCCGCCTTGGCGATCGGGCTGGCGGCGGGGTTTCAATTCGTCGTCATCAGAAAGCTAAAGAAAGGACAGTCGGCATGAGGACGTCGATGAAGCTGCGGGTGGTCGCAGTGGTCGTCGGAATGGCCGGCCTCTCGGCAACGCTGGGAACCGGTGGCTGTTCGCTCTTCCAGAGCGAGCGGGTCTCCAGGGGCCAGGCGCTGTACAACCACTACTGCATGCACTGTCACGGCGAACACGGCCGACCGAACGAAGGCTTCAACTGGGCCCATATGCCCGATCCCAAGCCCAAGGACCTCTCCAACAAAGAGGAGATGAGCACCTTCAAGGACGAGGAGATCTTCTTCACGATCTACCGGGACATGAAGGACACCACGCCGGAGATCGGGGACAAGATCGGCGACGACGAATTCGCCGTGCCGACGATGCCCACATTCAAATACACCATCTCGGAGGAAGAAATCTGGGACATCGTCGCCTACGTCCGGACGTTGCACGGCCTGAAGTTGACGTACGACGTGGACGGCCGTAAGAAGGAGCTGGAGGCCAAGCTCCAGGAGGCGCAGCAGAAGTACGATCAGGCCCAGCAGTCGTACGATGCAGCCGAGAAGAAGGCCAATGAAGAGGCGGAGAAGAAGGGCGTCGAAGTGGACGAGTCCACGTACGCGAAGGAGCAAGAAGCGCTCCTCGTCGCCAAGAAGGAGCTGGATCAGGCGAAGGCCGCCCTGGTTAACTTCTCGTCCCGGCCCAAGTTTTCGCCGATCCCCCGTCCGGACTTTTCCACCGTGGCCGCTGCCGATGTGACGAGGCTCGCCGAGTTCGGCAAGCGGCTTTATCAGAACAAGTACGGCTGCAACGGCTGCCATCGGGTGGGTGGCGACGGCGGGATCGTCGGTCCGGCGTTGGATCGCGCCGGGTTCCGGCTGAACTCGACCTGGGTGTACCGGTGGATCAAGTATCCGCAGGCCATGAAGCCTGAAACCCGAATGCCGAATCTCGGGCTCAGCGATACGGACGCCAAGGCTGTCACGATGTATCTCAGCACGTTGCGGGCGCCAAGATCGGACAGACCCGAAGTTAAGGCTCAGGCGAAGGTTGAGGAGTCTCAACCTGAACCTCGACCTTGACCTTCATAAGAATCCCAACCACATCCCCGCCAGCACCGCCCAACCCACCCAGACGTGCTGCTTGAACAGCGCAAACGCATCGGGTGGAGTAATTGAACCGCGCAGTAGGAAAGTTTGCCGCGCGAAGAAGCCGCCGACCACGGCCAAAACGCCATAGTAGGCCATGCCCAGTTCCGCAAGCCGTCCCGCGAGAGCCAGAAGCGTCAGCGTGGCTCCGAGGGTGACCCCGACCGCGATCCAAGTGCGGGAGCCGAAAAAGATCGCCGCCGATTTGACGCCGATGCGCAGATCGTCCTCGCGATCCTGCAACGCGTAGATCGTATCGTATGCCACCGCCCAGCAGAGAGCGCTTCCGTACAGCAACCAAGCCGGCGTGTCGAGTGAGCTGCGCGTCGCAGCCCAGGCCATGACAACGCCCCATCCGAAGGCAAGACCGAGGATCGCCTGGGGCACGTGGATCACCCGCTTGGAATAAGGATAGACCGCGGCCAGAATCAAGGCGACCGGGCTCAAGAAGATCGCCAAAGGAGGAAGCAGCAACACCAAGGCCGCCGCTAGTCCGATCAGCACGGCTGCGAGCATCAGCGCCTGGCTGACAGTGACCGATCCGGAGGCCAAAGGGCGCGCGCGCGTGCGCGCGACCTGCCGGTCGAACGACCGGTCGGCGAGATCGTTCAGCACGACGCCCGCGCTCCGCATCAGAAACGAGCCCGCCACGAACACGAACAGGAGCTTGAGCGGCGGCCGGCCCTCCGAAGCCAATACGAGCGACCACAGTGCCGGCAGCATCAGGAGCATCGTGCCGGATTGACTGCGCAAGCGAATGAGATCGGCGAAAGAGGCCCACTTGTTCTGGGGCGGCGAACCGGCGGAAATCGATTCGGAATGGCGCACCAGCGACTCGGCCATGACGGGGACCTTAGCCCACCGTAAAAACGGCTGTCAATTATGCTGCATGACCTGGCTCGCGGGTTGTTATCCGCGGCGGATTTCCGGTATAAGCGCGGTACTGTGGGAACTGCCCGACGAATCACGAAGCTGAGCGGCCACGGCGGACGGCTTGCCGCCGGCCTCCCGGCGCTGGTCTGCCTGGCGACCCTCCTGGCCGGTTGCGGGCTCTTCGCCGGCCGGGATGGGTTCACGTCGGGCTATTGGCTCCCGCTCACGGTCCGCCTGAGTCTGGACGAGACGGTGGCCCATGCGGCTCTTCAGTATCGCGACGCCTGCGGACAGCCGCAAACGCTGCCGATCGACGCGACGTTGAAGGCAGCTGTGGTCCGCCGGATCGGAACGGTGTTCGAACGAGTCCAGGTCGGCGACGTCGCCTCGAAGCGCGGCGCCGCAGACGGCATCGTGACGGTGGTCTTGGGAATCAGCCAGACGGAGCTCTACATTCCGCGCAAAGTCCGGCGCTCGTATCCTGTGACGGTGACGCTGGGCCTGGACTTTTCCTATACGGACGAGGACGGCGCCGTGCTGTACAGCAAGAAGCTCCAGAGCTTCGGGCGCGGCGAAGTCGAGACCGACGGCGAAAGCTGCGAGGTCCATGGTCTCGACAAGATCGCCGAACAGGCGATCGAGAAAGTCACGGAAGGCATGGCCAAGCAATTGGGGACCGCGACGAAGATCCGCGAGGCGGCATTGCGGGGAAAGAACCCTGGGGCCGCGTTGCCGAGGGCTCAGGCGTCGACACCGGTCCAGGCTGGCGACCAGGTTCCGGCAAAGACGGCGCCTCCCCCTTCCGAACCGGGGTCTTCGCCTGTTCAGAGCGAGGGCGGTCAACGCCCTAAGCTCACGTTCCGCGCGATCGTCCGAGACGAGAACCGCAATCAGGTCCTGGAGAACCACGAGGAGGTCAACATCGAAATCGAAGTCAAAAACGAAGGACCTGGACCGGCCTTGGGCGTGGACACCCTGCTCGGCGGTAGCCCGTCGCTGATCGGACGGTTTCCCAATCCCATCGAGGTCGGCGACCTCCAAGCCGGAGAGTTGAAGCGGGTCACCGCCAGCGCCAAGCTCGACGGGGTGAAGGAGGTGGAACAGGCCGAACTGATCCTCTCGCTCAGGACCTTATCGAGCGGCGCGCACTTGCCGCTTCCCAAAAAGTTCCTCATCGCGGTCAGGCCGGATCAGAACGAAGAGGTGGAAGTGCTCTCTGTGGACGTGGACCAACTACCGAAACCGGGGACCGGGTTCAAACAGCCGAAGGCCATCGGCATCGCGATCGGTGTGGAGACCTTCCGGGACGCCGGGATGCCGGACGTCAAGTTCGCGGGACGAGACGCCCAAGTCATGGCCGGCCACCTCAGGACGCTGGCGGGGATTCCGGCGAGCCGGCTCAAGCTCTTGGTGAATGAACAGGCGATGAAAGACGACCTGGCCGAAGTGTTCGAGGAGTGGCTTCCGCCCCACACGGAACCAGGCACCGTGGCGTATGTCTATTTCGCAGGGCGGGCGCTTGTGGAACCGGTCACAGGCGCGGTCTCGCTCGTCCCCTACGATGGAGTCGCCGTGTCGCGGTCCCGATTGTTCTCGCTGCGCCGTTTGCTGGACGCGTTGAGCCGGGCGTCGGTCCAGCGCGCCGTGGTGATGCTCGAAGTCTCGCTGGAACCGGTCCCGGGAGCGGATCCGGGGAGCGGCATCGAGCCCATGTGGGACGGCGAAGAGCCCGCGTCGCGCGAGGACAAGCTGATGTTCATGATCGGCAATCGCACGCTGCAGGAAGCCCATGCCTATGAGCAAGGCCGGCACGGGCTGTTCACCTACTACCTGTTGAAAGGGTTGCGCGGCGAAGCCGACATGGACAAGAACGGTGTCGTGCAGGTCGGAGAACTTTGCGCGTATGTGCGGGCGCAGGTCCGCAGCGTGGCAAAGAAGCAAGACGGGAACGATCAGGAGCCGATCTGTATCCCGGGCGCCGGTCAGGGCTCCGCGTTGCGCATCCTTCCGTTCACGAAGGTTCGGTGAGTCGGGTCGACGGACCGTCGGTTCGACGCCAAGAGACGGTCACGGATTTCTTCACGGGCGTGTTGACGGGGCGACGGGGAGACCTGTATAAATTCACTGCCTTTGCCCGGTGACAGAGACACGGCGCAGCCTCTCGACACATCCGTGAAAGCCGGCGTAGCTCAGTGGCAGAGCAGCTGATTCGTAATCAGCAGGTCGGTGGTTCGACCCCACTCGCCGGCTCCACACCTCGCTTGCGCGACCGCGCGCTATTCATCGCAGTATCGAACCTAAATGTGCGCGGATAAAACCCTCCAGTGTCCCTTCTTCTTATCTCTGCTTGCTCGACCCGGAGGCCATGTGATGGATCTTGCCGACGGGATAAACACCTCAAGTTGTATTGACTCTGCTTGCCCACACCAAACCAAGCTTGCTCGACCCTGAGCCATGTGAATTGCTCTCGGCGACGGGATACACGCCTCAATCACTCACCGTGGATCGTGCAGCGTGAGTTCGCCGGAAACGGTGGAACTGCCGACCGGCAGTGGATGGAAGCTCGAATCAGGAATGTGTCACATGGAGACGGTCTTCGGGAAGATCGGATCCGACTCCGCCCGGCCAGGTCTTCAGCAATTCGGTCATTTCTTCCGCAGAAACCGGCTTGCTGAAGGCGAACCCCTGCCCGTGAACGCAGCCTTGCTTCTGTAGCAGCGAGATCTGCTCGTCCGTTTCGATTCCTTCGGCGATCACGGTCAACTTGAGCGCCTGGGCCATGGCGATGATGGCGGCGATGATGGCCTGGGCGTCCGCGCTCGTCATCATATCCTGCGTAAACGCGCGGTCGATTTTGAGCGTGTCGATCGGGAATCTCCTCAAATAAATCAACGACGAATAGCCGGTGCCGAAATCGTCGATCGAAACGCGAACCCCCATCGCTTTGAGATCCTTCAAGGCCTTCAGCGCGGCTTCGGCGTCCTGCATGATGGAGGTTTCGGTCAGCTCCAAATCCAAATGCCTCGGCTCCATGCCGATCTCGGCGAGGACCCCGGCGATGGTTTTCGCCAAGTCGGGCTGCTTGAATTGGCGCATGGACAGGTTGACGGACAACTGAAGCGCGGTGTGACCGGCGTCGTGCCAGGCTTTCAGTTGACGGCAGGATTGCCGCAGGACCGATTCCCCGATCTTCACGATGAGTCCGGTCTCTTCGGCAAGCGGAATGAACTTGGCGGGCGGAATGAGGCCGGAGGCCGGGTCCTTCCACCGGGCGAGCGCTTCGACGCCGATCATGCGGCGCGAGGGCAGGTGAATCTGCGGTTGGTAATAGACGATGATCTCGTTCCGCTCCAGTGCCTTGTGAAGGCGGCTTTCCAGAACCAGGCGCTCGTACGCCTGGGCGTTCATGTCGGGAGAGTAGAACTCGTAGCTGTTTTTGCCGCGCTCCTTGGCGCGATACATGGCCGCATCGGCGTTCTTGATCAAGCTGCCGGCGTCGCCGTTCTCGGAGGAACTCATCGCGATGCCGATGCTCGCGGTGACGAAGACTTCGTGGCCGGCCAGCGTGAACGGGGGCCTGAGGGCGTCCAGGATCCGTTGCGCCAGCCGACCCGCAATGTCGGGACCGGCGATGTTCGGAAGAAGGACGGAAAACTCATCGGGGCCCAACCGTGCGATCGTGTCGGTCGTCCGCAGGCATTGTTTGAGCCGCGCCGCCACTGCTTTCAGCAGTTGATCCCCGACGACATGACCCAACGTGTCGTTGATGAGCTTGAACCCGTCCAGATCCAGAAACAGCAGCGCCTTGCGGTGATCGGCGGACGCCCCGGCCGTCAATTGCTGGCCCAGCAAGCGAACGAATTGCCGCCGATTGGGGAGGCCCGTCACAGGATCGTAATAGGTCAGCAGCCGAACCGACTCGGCGGTCCGCCGATAAAAAATGGCCATGATCAGGAGAAGCGGAATGCGGACGAGATGGCGTTCCAGCACCTCCCCCGTGTCCTCGATCTCCCGATAGAGGGCGAATCCGTAAATCGTGGTCACAAGGGTCAGGAACACCGTCATCTGCATCGCCGTACGGGAGGCCGTGACGATCAGGATGATGACGAAATAGGCCAAATACAGGTCGGATCCGGCGTTGCCCGAGAAATAAATGAGTAGGGAGGTGATGCCGGTGTCCAGGACGGCCAGCGTGCCGGGGAACCAGTCCGCGGTGATGAGGCGAGCCGGGAGGATCATCAGCATGCCGCAGAGCAGCAGCAGGCCCAGGATGGAGAGCATCTCCACTTCCGGCGTGATCAACGCATTGGGGCTGAGGAGGAGCTGATAGCTCAGGACGATGGTCACGAGCGTCTGCAACTGAAGGAAGTTGTAGCGCATGGCCGTGGCCGGTTGAGCGGTCTCACCGCCCGTTTCCGGGAGGCCCGGCGGCGTGCTCTGCACCCTCGGCATCGCGGCGAGCGCTCTGGACAACATGGACATGGAAGTCGTTCCCCTTGTTCCCGCGGTCGGAGCCTGAACGGTCACCGCGACTGCATGAGAACCTGTTCGGCCGGGCGTCCTCCGGCGTGTCCGACTTTCGTATCTCGAATCTGGTCGCTGATCTCGTACCTCCCCTTTCCCTGGGATTTGGCGCGGTACATCGCCAGATCGGCGTCACGGATGAGATCCTCGGGGCGGCCGTGCACGTTGGTGCTGAGGGCGATGCCGATGCTGGCGCCGACATGGACGGTCTTGCCGACGTCGATCGGTTCCGTCAGCTTGCGCAGCACACGCTCGGCGACGCGGATCGCGTCGGTCTTGCCCGTCACATTGTTGATCAACAGGGTGAATTCGTCTCCGCCGTACCGGGCGACGATGTCGCCCTTTCTCAGGCAGGCTTGCAGGCGTTTGGCGGTCTTGATCAAGACCGCGTCTCCGGCTTTGTGTCCCAGGCCGTCGTTGATCGGTTTGAACCCGTCCAGGTCGATGAAGATGATCGCGAACTGGAATTCCCGATTGTTCCTGGCGCACTCGATCGAGCGCCATACCCGCTCGATGAATTGGGCGCGATTGGGCAGTCCGGTCAATGCGTCGGACATCTTCTCATAGCGGGCCTGTTCCTCGGATTCCGTAATCCGCTTGAGCTCGGTCTGGGCGAGTTCAGTTTTATTGCCGCAGAGCAAAGCCGTGGATAAGAGGACGGGAATGAGCAAGGCATGGTCGGTCAACATGGCCCCGACCGCATGCAATGACACGCCATAGGCGACGGACACCAGACCTCCCAGGCCCCAGAGATGCAGAGCGGATGAACTGACCGACGCCATGAGGATGACGAGGATGTACCCCAGGTAGAGCCAGGGCTCGATCGTGCCGGCTTGATGGGTCATGAAGATCAGAATTCCCGTGTTCGCGAGGGTCAACAGCGAGACGAACGGCTTCCCCGCGAGCGCCGAGCCGGGAAGGCAGAGGACCAGGAGAAGCAGCATGCTCGTCACCCCGATCAACGCGATGTCGGCGTGACGGAGCGCGTCCAAGGGCGGAAGGCGGTAACCCAGAACGAATGTCAACAGGACCTGCAGCAGGCCGAGCAGGAGACGCAACGAGGAGCGCCTGACGATGACACCGGCGTGATGATCGGTCATGAGGAACGGGTGCCTCTACGTAGTGGCTGAAAAAACTCTATCAGCAAACATCCATTTTGTCAGGTGTTTTGGTGGAATCGTCACCAACGGGCTCGCAACGGAAAAAACGGGCATCGAAGCCGGGCGACCTCATCGGACGTGGCCGCTCTCTTGCTGTCCACAGCGCAGCACGCCGAGCGGCCGACGGCGACGGCGGGAGGCGACCGGCGGCCAAGCTCCGGGACCGGGTGGCGGGTCCGTGCTGTCCCGTTCGTGATATGTTGCACTTCATCCGACTCCGGCGGTGTGATATAACCGTCCTTCCGGAACAGCCATGAAAGTGTTGCTCGTTGAAGACAACCCGATCGACGCCAGGAAGGCCCAGGAAATGCTTGCCAAGGCAGGAGGCGGGCAGATCACAGTCACGCACGTTGAGCGGCTGAGCACCGCCTTGCGCCGCCTGGCCAGAGAATCCTTTGACGCGATTATGGTGGATCTGACGCTCGTGGACACGCACGGGCTGGACACCTTAAGCCTGATTCAGGCGGCGCTCGCGCGGATGCCGATCGTCGTCCTGAGCGACAAACCGGATGAGAGCTTGGAGCGCCAGACGATCCAACACGGAGCGCAGGATTTTTTGGTCAAGAGCCAGTGGAGCGGGGACCAACTGGCGCGCGCGCTGCGCCACGCCGTCGAGCGGAAACGGGCGGAGCAGAACCTGGCGTATCTGGCCCAATACGATCCGTTGACGGCTCTGGCCAACCGCGCGCTGTTCCAGGATCGCATGAGCCGGGCGCTGGCCATGAGCAAGCGCAAAAAGCAGGAGGTGGGCATCGTCATGCTCGGCCTCGATCGTTTCAAGGAGGTCAATCAGACGCTGGGCCGCGAGAAAGGCGACGCGTTGCTCAAGATGACGGCCGACCGGTTGCGGCAATGCATGCGCGAGGTGGACACGGTTGCGCGCCTGGGGGGAGACGAGTTCACCATCCTGCTGGAAGGCATCAACTGCAAGGCCGACATGGACATCGTCGCCAAGCGGGTTCTGGGACTCTTCGCCAAACCGTTCGAGCTGGACGTGCAGCCGACGACGGTCACGGCCAGCCTCGGCATCACGGTCTATCCGCTGGACCCTCACGAGATCCACGAGTTGCTGGCCCACGCGGAACAGGCGATGGACCAGGCGAAGGAGCAGGGCGGCAACACCTACCGGTTTTATGAACCGGCCTGATTCCGACCTTCAAAGCGTAAGGAACAAGGAGACCGGGAAGACACACGGATGGGAAGGACGGCGGGGATAACCGCAGCCCTTCCCGCGCCGTCAGTGAGAGAGAACCGGCTCCTGAACCGATTCGGTCTTGGAAACCGCCTCCCCCTCGTTCCGCAGCCCGTCTGTGCCGAGATCGCTTTCTGAGTTGGCCTGTGCTTCGGAAGGGATCGAAGTCGGCTCCTGGATCGCCTCAGTTACCGTCGGCGAAGTCAGGATAAGGTGCTCCTTGCCGATGCGGCGCAGTTCCAGATGGACGCGCCGGTTTATCTTGCGACAGATATCACTGATGTCCGCGCAGAGCGCACCCTCTTCCCCCAGACTCACGATCTTGATGGTCGTGTCCGGTACGCCTACGCCGACGAGAAACTGCTTCACCGATTCCGCCCGCTTCAGGCCGAGCGTCTTGTTGTAGCTCGCCGAGCCCTGTTGGTCGGTAGAGCCCTGAACGAGGACGCCATAATCCGGGTGGCTCTTCAGAAACTCGGCCTGGTGCTGAAGCAGGGCCTTGCCTTCGTCGGTCAAGCCCTTGCGGCCGACCTCGAAGTAGACGTCGGCGTGGAGGACGTCCGGCTCGGCGCTCACGGCCGGGTCTGGCATAGCCGGCTCGGGCAGGGACGTGGCGGGTGTCCAGAGCGCGCTGGAGACTTGCGCCGTCTCCAGCTTGTCCGACGCGCCCGGCGTGGTGATGGGCTCGCCCGGCGGCGAATAGACCCAGAAGACGCCGATGATCACGGCCAGGATCAGGACGACCCCGGCCACGATGTAGATGTCTTTCATGTCCTTGCTCGGTCCGACAATCGCAGGGGCAATGCCCCCGGACGCGACTTGTGATGGAGTGGGTTTCTGCATGGTCGGTTCCTCCTTGAGTTAGCAGGTCAATGGTCAAGCGTCATCGCTCATGAGTGTTGCGAAAGCCGGCCTTTCGTGAGCCGTCACCTCCTTTCCAGCCGGCCCGCATGCTGTTCAAGACGACAGACCGATGGAGCAATGGCGGTGCCGCTGCTTCTGGAGGGTGTGAGAAGTTGAACCGGCAGGAAACTCGCGAAGTTAGAAAGAGAGGAGGGTCAGGAGATCAGGGAGAGTCATGCAGGACGCGCATGTCCGTGCGGGGACATCCCCGCATGACGAGATGCGGCGAGCCGGAGCTATCTGTCTTGAAGTATAGGGGCTTGATGTTCAAAGAACCAAAAAACGCGCTTTAGGGAAGCGTATTGCTTCCAAAAGTTTTCTGGTTCCCTTTGTTAGGGAAGAGCTTGGGGCAGCAATCTGCTGTCCACGATCCGTATCCCATTCTCCGTCCTGTCCTACCGGGCTGCGGAAAGCGGGCTGCGGAAGACGGGCCTTTCAGTTCCCTCTTCATAGGGAAGGGCTCTTCAACGTGGCCAGCGCGCCGGGTTGGCCGCGGTAGTCGATTCTTTCAGTTCCCTCTTCATAGGGAAGGGCTCTTCAACCGATCGCGGTCAAGGCCACGCGGACGAAGCGCTCGACCTTTCAGTTCCCTCTTCATAGGGAAGGGCTCTTCAACGATACAGAATCCTTGCCCAATAACCGCCCGTAAGCTCCTTTCAGTTCCCTCTTCATAGGGAAGGGCTCTTCAACAGCGGACCATGATGGCTGCCCTCCTCTGTTCGACCCTTTCAGTTCCCTCTTCATAGGGAAGGGCTCTTCAACCACATGCCATGCGGCTCGCGCGGTGGCTGTGTGAATCTTTCAGTTCCCTCTTCATAGGGAAGGGCTCTTCAACGGTGGGCAAGAGCGCCACGAATCAGTTCTCGTTGGTCTTTCAGTTCCCTCTTCATAGGGAAGGGCTCTTCAACTGCCGGCACCCAGCGAGAGCCAGGTCAGAACTTCGTCTTTCAGTTCCCTCTTCATAGGGAAGGGCTCTTCAACCGGCGTCACTCTGGCCGACGCGAATCAGGACCATCCTTTCAGTTCCCTCTTCATAGGGAAGGGCTCTTCAACCGGGCTGCCCGGTCGCATCCAGGAGCGGCCCCAATCTTTCAGTTCCCTCTTCATAGGGAAGGGCTCTTCAACCGACCAGCCACCGGCTCCTGACCCGCATGGAACAGACTTTCAGTTCCCTCTTCATAGGGAAGGGCTCTTCAACCAGGAGCGCCTCTTGCCCGTCTACTCAGAATTGATCGCTTTCAGTTCCCTCTTCATAGGGAAGGGCTCTTCAACCGGGAATGTGGAGCGTATCGCCCACGCTTCCTTCAAACTTTCAGTTCCCTCTTCATAGGGAAGGGCTCTTCAACATCAAGGTTACTGGCTCGCTGTCGTTGGTTATACAATCTTTCAGTTCCCTCTTCATAGGGAAGGGCTCTTCAACCGACTCTATCTGTAAGCCCGACTGCCGCAATCCCCGCCTTTCAGTTCCCTCTTCATAGGGAAGGGCTCTTCAACGAAACTGTCCGGGTTGGCTGTAGATTACCTTGTTTCGCTTTCAGTTCCCTCTTCATAGGGAAGGGCTCTTCAACGGTGAAGGGACCCGGCCCTGGGGGTGTCATCGAGACTTTCAGTTCCCTCTTCATAGGGAAGGGCTCTTCAACTGAGCCTGCTCGATGCCTGGCATTGGCGGCTGATGCCTTTCAGTTCCCTCTTCATAGGGAAGGGCTCTTCAACATCCACGACGATCTCCCTCGCCGGATCAGTAATCGCCCTTTCAGTTCCCTCTTCATAGGGAAGGGCTCTTCAACGCGCAGGATGACGACGAGTGAGGCGTGACTGAGCCCTTTCAGTTCCCTCTTCATAGGGAAGGGCTCTTCAACGATTTCTCATCTTTTCCTGTATGGGTTTTCCTACACCTTTCAGTTCCCTCTTCATAGGGAAGGGCTCTTCAACCGCTGAGACAGTCGCCGACGGTTCCGCCTGTCACAGCTTTCAGTTCCCTCTTCATAGGGAAGGGCTCTTCAACGGAACTGACGACGACCCCAGCCGATTCGATTACGATCTTTCAGTTCCCTCTTCATAGGGAAGGGCTCTTCAACGCGTGGGTGGTTGGGGTCATGGGATTGGTACCGAGCTTTCAGTTCCCTCTTCATAGGGAAGGGCTCTTCAACGATGAGCGGGAAGAGGCGGAGGTGCCGCAGCAACTGGCTTTCAGTTCCCTCTTCATAGGGAAGGGCTCTTCAACCGGGAGTGCCCGGCTCAGTCCTCGTCGCTCCCCACGCCTTTCAGTTCCCTCTTCATAGGGAAGGGCTCTTCAACCGTCGCGCTCGCCTATACCGAGATCGAGCAACTGCCTTTCAGTTCCCTCTTCATAGGGAAGGGCTCTTCAACGGGCGTGGGAACTCAGCCAGCGCGCGCAGGTTGATTCTTTCAGTTCCCTCTTCATAGGGAAGGGCTCTTCAACTGGGTCAACAGTGGCGGCGGCACCTTCTTTAACGCCCTTTCAGTTCCCTCTTCATAGGGAAGGGCTCTTCAACCGAGGCCAGCATGGTGCTGGCCACCGCGCAAAGGGCTTTCAGTTCCCTCTTCATAGGGAAGGGCTCTTCAACGCGTGGAAGTGGTCGCCCGCCGTGGGTGATCGTGCGCCTTTCAGTTCCCTCTTCATAGGGAAGGGCTCTTCAACTCTCCTTGTAGCTTAGGTGTGCTCGGATGATGTCCCTTCTTTCAGTTCCCTCTTCATAGGGAAGGGCTCTTCAACATTTCATGGAGCAAAATTGCGTGTTGGTATTGCTCCATCTTTCAGTTCCCTCTTCATAGGGAAGGGCTCTTCAACCGCTCACGAAGGCCGCAATAAACCAAGCCACTTTGTCGTTGTCCAGAGCCAGTTCATCGAAAGCCTCGCAATTGCCATAAACCCGGGGTGGTTTGCGAAAACCCGCTTCCCGCAATCCGCGACCCGGTCTCCGGCGGCGGAAGGCGGACAGCGGACAGCGGTCTGCGGATCGCAGATCAAAACACGTCCCCACAATAGTTGCGATACTCGCAGTCCGTGCAACGGGCTCGAACCTCGGTCGCTTCCGGGACGCGCTGCAACAGGATCATCTCTTGAATACGATCCAGGGCGCGGAGCGTTTCAGCCCTGAGCTCGTCGGTCAGCTCGACGGGCTCGATTCGATTCCCTGGAATCAGGTAGATGAATCCACGAGGAACCGAACACTGATACGCTTCCTCGACCAGCATGGCGTATCCGCACAGTTGCAAGAGATGATTCGATCGCGCAGGACCGGTCGTCTCCTTGAAATCGACCGGATACCAGCCGGTTGACGATTCAATCAGCAAGTCCAGCTTGCCGGACAGCCCCAGAGTGTCGGAAGTCAGCCACACATGAAAATGACGCTGGCCATCGGGCAGCTTATAACGGCGCACACCCCGCCGTCGCTCCAACGCATCCAGTCGTGCTTCAGCCGACTTGCCATGCTCCATCTTGAAGGTCGCCTTCCGCTCGACCGGCATGACGTACTGGTAATACACGACGCGCGGGCAGTAGTCATACTGCTTCAGGTCGTTCACCCGGAGCATCAGTTTGGGCTGATTCGGGCTCGGCGCCGGTCTCCTCATTCTCGATCCGTAAACTGACCGTCACATCCTTCTGGCAAACAGGCTGCAGGAGGATCTTCCCGGTGCGGTCTCCTAACGTGTCTCCAAGCCGGAGAAAGAGTTCCTCTCGCTTATTACGCGTAAGCGGGCCGCAAAACGCACTGAATTGAACGCGCTCGAGCCCGTAGTCTTTGCAGACATCGGCAATCTTGGTCCGAACGCCATCGTCGGGAATGTCGTACAACACATACGTGGTCAGTTCCTCCATGATCCGCTGCCCGCGATCCGCTATCCGCCATCCGCGGTCCGCATCCCGCTATCCGCTCTGTCTCTGTCCGCAGTCCGCAATCCGCGCCCCGCGTTCCGCTTCCCGCTTGGCGCATCGGCACTCAGTATCCAGGCTGTCCGCGCAAAGCGGGCCGCGGGAAGCGGTTTGCGGACCGCGGTCTCACCACTTAAACCCAAACGGCTTATAGTCTCCTTCTCGACGCAAGAACGTGCACAGATTCCGCGCCTGCATCTGGATAATGGACTTGATCTGGTACTTCTTGCCTTTCACCGTCTCGGTGGATTCCAGGCGTTCCAGAATCTTGGCCGCATACCGCGAGCGGGTCTCCTCATCCAGCATGCCGGCCTTCAGCGTGACGGCTTCGCCGAGATTGATATGGGCGATCACGGTCCGATCCACGACCGGTTGCCGAAATTCCTCGACCAGATCCAGGACCAACGATGGCTTCCCCGGGCGATCCACATGGAGAAATCCGGCGAAGGGTTCCAGCCCGGCATTCAAGACCGCGCCCCACACCTGCGCGTATAGAATGCCATACCCATAGTTCAGCAGAGCATTGACGGCGTCGGTCGCGCCCCGATGCTCGCGCCCCATGAACTCCGCGCGCTGACCAATGATCTCCTTGATGCCATCCCAATACAGGCGTCCGGCGGTCCCCTCATAGCCCATCAGGGAATCCCGCACGTCATCGATGCATAAGCCCGCGATCCGCTCGACCGCCGGCCGCAAGTCCGCGAGTTGGTCGGCGACCCGATCCACGCGCGCAAAGCGTTCCGGGTCGGCCTGCTTCAGGTACTTGCCGAAATAGCGGAGCAGCCGTTCCTGATTGGTCAGCTTGCCGGTGACGATCGACTTCGCGAACTCGACGCCTCGCTCGTCCGCGATCGCAGCCAACTGTTCCCGCCGCGAAATCACCGTCGCGGTCAGCATCGGGGAGGACAGCATCGCATACGGTTTGCCGCCGCTCGTGAGAAAGCTGAGTCGGATGCCGCGCTGGCACAACTCTTCGATCAAGTCGGAGGAGAGCGTCACGCCGCGCGAGGCTACCACCACCTCGCTCAACCGGAAAAAGGGAAATTCATAGATGACGGTCTTGTTCTGACGGACCAGCAACCGCTCGCTCTTCTTCGACAGAAACATCCCGAACCCGGACAACACCACCTGCGACGTGTCGCCGGTCTTGACCATCCGGATACCCTCATCGATGATCCGCTCCTCGCCGTCCGGCGGCTCGGTCTCAATCGGTACGACTACGGCTTCCGGCTCGCCGGTAAAGAGATTGATCTGCGTTGGAGGCAGCTCGCGCGCGGGCTCAGGCGCCGCAACTTCAGGATGGATACGAGGGAGGGGATTAGGTTCAGGCGCTTGTGCGCTCATAGCCATGCTCCATCTCGTGCCGTGTCGAAGAAAGTGACCGCGACTTGTAGATTGAGTACATTCTGGCTCAAGAAAGGAACGCAATGAGGGCCAAACGTAAACCAGTTCCTCCTGACCCAATTGCCGCTGCCACGGGATTTCTCAAAGGTCAATTCTCCCTGACCGACGATCTCTGCCGTGAGCACCGGAACGAGGCGCGTGGTAAATCTCGTGCTGGCCTTGCTGGCACGCGCCTCGCCGGGGCTTCCAGCAAGGTCCGCAAAGAAAGCATGCGAATCAACGCCGACTTCGCCGCTATCGAGCGCGATCCCGATGTCTAATTCTCTTTCAAGTACCTGCCCGTTAGCCTGAACCCTGCCCAGACTTCCGTTCCATTTCCACCAGCAGCAGCGCTGCGCCGGAGAACGGCGAGCAGGGCCTTCTGTCTTCTTCGCCAAGGTGGCGAAGCCGCCGATTAGCCACCAATTGCCTCAATAACGCGCCGCGCCGACTACACAACCTGCTCCGCCTCCGCAACGGCCCGGCGAGCATCGTTTTCGGTGAACAGCTCCCACGGCGTGCGTCCGGCCGCTTCGTCTCCGTAATCGGTCTGGACGTGAACGTCGTGACCGAGCATCTCGGCGTGCTCGATCAGTCGGTGAAGTCGCTCGGTGAACTCAGGGGGAAACTCTCCCCGGGCGAGTGCCTCTCGGAGCGGCACAGTCGGCGCATGGGTCCGACCGACGGGCCCTGTGAGCGATAACACCGCCTTGACACCGTTCTCGGCGGCGAGCTGGGCATTGTCCACGGCCGATCGCCACCGGCCCAGGCTCACATCCTGCTGCGCCTCACCCAGAAAGCCGGTGGCCATCCGCAGGCGATAGGCGGCGTGCTCTCCGGTCATGAAGCTTGCTCCCACGTGAAGGACCAGGCGAATCCGGGAAACCGTTTCCACCGCCACACTAGGTCATGGCCCCGGCGTTCACGAATCAGCCCCATCCGGTCGATCAATCGTCGTAGCCGACCAAGCCGCTCGGTAGCATAGTTGAGCGGGTCATAGAGCACGACGCCGTCCAAGGCGATGTCGAGCCACAGGCTCGGAACGCCGGCGTCAAATTCCTGCGGCGTCTTGGCAAGCAACGATACCTGGGCACGACGGGCCGGGGGGAGCCATGCTCGGAGTCCGCGACTGCGTTCGAAGGGGCTCGCCGGAAGATTGCGAGCGATGACCAACAGGTCCCAGTCGCTTTCTTCCCAATGGTCACCCCGCGCGTGTGATCCGAACAACACCACCGCGACCAGGTCAGAACCAAGTCGCTGCTCCAGCGCGGCCACCACCTCGCCAAGCCATTCATGTTTCGCCTGACCCAATTCCATCACACCATCCCTACCATCCCTCGCGTTCTTGGCCGCTCAACGGGCCGTCCTTAACCAGAACATCGGAGTCAATAAGCCGCTCACCAGCAGTCATAGAGCTCCTCGCGGCGTCGGTAGAGGAGCTTGCCTCCCTTATGCGGACGCTTCAACAGCTCAAGCTGGTGCCTTGTGATTTCCTCATCACGGGTGGCCTGATCAAGCGGCTTGATCTCCACCAACGCCGGGCACTCAGCGGGAAGATCGGGCTTCTCATCGAGCACGACGGTGTTACCTTTGACGACACCCTTGTAGGTCTTCATGGCCTGTTCTCCCTTCTCAGCTAGGGCGCGTGGTTACGCATTATCGCCGAAGGCCGGCTGTTCGTCATCTCATTCCGCATGTCTGAAAGACCGCCGTCGCCGGAGTCCCAGCGGCAGCAGCGCCGCGCCGTCGAAGGCGAGCAGAAGTTTCGCCTCGTCACCGTGGAGATTTCGACCACCGATCCCAGAAGGCTTTTGGAGTCAGGATCGGAATGCCCCGATACTCCTTCAATGCCAGCAGATGCTCATCGCCAGAAACGATCCACTGTGCCCGTGAGGCGACAGCACAGGCCAAGATTGTGTCATCGTCGGGATCGTGTTCAATCACCCGTTCAATTCGAGTGTCCTGTACGACCTCGACAATGCCAAGCAAGGATTCCATCAATTCGCCGACCGAAGTGTTTAAGGCATGAATCCTCTGGGCAAATTTAGGACGGTTCAGGGCCTCGCGCATCTCATTCATGATGGCCGGGGTTGTGACTGGGGAAAGCTCTCCAACCTCGGCTGCTCGTATAAGACGGTGAGGAATGCCGGTCCATAGGAGACCAGAGATACAGACGTTCGTGTCGAGCACACGCGGACTTTAGCCACGCCGCCCCCGCTTTTCGCGGCGCATGCGGTGCACTTCGGCCGTAATCTCCTGGAGCGGCATCTCCTTCTCAGGGGCCCGTTCTGCGATCTCAGACGGCTTGAGTGGGCTCAGGCGTTTGAGGATGATCATGTCGCCCTCCGTCCACACGGCCAACTCGCTTGTACGGGGAAAAAGCCGCATGATCTCTTTCGGAAGTTTAATTGAGCCGCCAGTCTGAATCTTGACAGCTTTCATGAGTGTCTTTCTCCTTTACAGCACCATATTCTCTTGGCGCAGCATCATAACTGCGCCGCCACAGCTCCACCACCAGCAGTGCCGCGCCGGCAAGAGTCTCACTGACGCGGAGCCAGGGTGAGGCTATAATTAGTATTGCCATTGTCCGGACCCGGTGCTATGCTCCTCTTGGAGGTTGAACTCTGATGGCTAAGGTCATGGTTTCTCTTCCAGACGAATTTCTGAAAAAGGTGGACCGTGCTGCTGATGCCCAGGACCGGTCCCGCAGCGAGTTGATCCGTGAGGCATTGCGCTCGCACTTGAGCGGGGAAGGCAGTCGCCGTCGCTCCTGGAAAGACGCGCTGGCCCCGCTGCGGGAGCTCGAGCAGCAATGGGTCGGCCAGTGGGATTCGACGGATATCATCCGCTATTACCGCGAGAGCCGGTATGGCCGAAAAGATCGTCGTTGACTCCTCGGTGCTGGTCAAGTGGGTGAAAACGAAGGACGAAACGCTGGTCAGGGAGGCGCGTGCCCTGCTCGCCGAGGTGGAGAAGCTGTCTCTTGATGTGCATGTCCCGGCACTGCTTCTGTACGAGATCGGGAACATCCTGCTCTTGAAGACCAGCCTTGACGCCACGGCGCTGGATGATGCCCTCGAGCATCTGGAGCGTCTACCGTTTACTGTCGCTCCGCCGGCCATGCCTCTCCTGAAACGGGCTGCCAGTCTGGGTCGCAAATGGGGTCTCACCTTCTACGATGCCTCGTTCGTAGCGCTCGCCGTTGAGCTCGACTGCCCCTTCATCACGGCCGATCGCCGCCTCTTCGACCGTACCCACTCTTTGTCACGCGTTCGTCACCTCTCCCGCGTCGGCTCACTCGCTTGAGTCCGCCCGACAGCGCCATTGCCCCTTCATACCTTCCGCCGACTCATTTCCACCAGCAGCAGGGCCGCGCCGTCAAAGGCGAGCAGGTACGGGCCGGCCTCGAAGACGCGCAGACGTAACGACTCAGAGTTCTGCGCCGTGGAACATCTCATCAAGGTCCGCTGGCTCACGAGGTAACGCGCGCCCGCTTCCCACGCGACTGTCGGTCCATTTCCCGGAGCAGCCGCGCCGTCGAAGGACGATGAACCGCGAAGCCACGCTATCTTAACCGACCCACAGGACCGAGATCCGTAACAGCTCGGCCGCCTTCCGCTGCTGTGCGTCTGCCGTAACCAACGGGATGCCGATACCGGAGGTGGCCTGAACCGTCATCACCGATGCGACATGGATCGCGTCCAGGGCGCGGAGAGCCAGGGTGCGCACCAAGTCCTCAGCCTGCGCGAGAACCTGGGGACTCGCTTCCACCAATTCCCAATAGGCGCGATCCTGTCGGAGGCGGGCGATGATCGCCCGAAAATGCCGGTCGGCCAGGTCGCCGGCTCAGCGCCGACATCATCTCGACAGGCAAAATGGCCGAGGACAAACACCGATGCCGTCGAAGGAAGGTCCGGGCCTGCGCCGAGGCGTCCTCCCGAACGTAGCGCTTGAGCAGCGCGCTGGTGCCGAAATAGGCCCAGGCCGGCCGCTTCACGACGCGTCGCGCTCTTCACGCAGCGTCCTGGACAACGGCTTTCCCCGCAGCGGGCGCGGCCGCCAGGGCGGCAATGGCGAAGGTTTGGACGCCGGCCGCAGGACGCCGCTCGTTTCGAGGCGCCGCATCAGCGCTTCACCCGTGGCGTCCCCGTCCAACGGCTTGATTACCGCGATCGGTTTGCCGCATTCCGTCAGCACGACCTCTTCTCCGGCCTTCACGACCTTGACCGCTTTGGAAAAATATGGCGCCATGCCTCCTTTACAATGTAGTGACGTCACTACTCTATCCGCCGGCCGGGTGTTCGTCGATGTTCGACGCATCAGTTCCGACGCCGGAGTCCCAGCGGCAGCAGCGCCGCGCCGTCGAAGGCGAGCAGAAGTTTCGCCTCGTCACCGTGGAGATTTCGACCACCGATCCCAGAAGGCTTTTGGAGTCAGGATCGGAATGCCCCGATACTCCTTCAATGCCAGCAGATGCTCATCGCCAGAAACGATCCACTGTGCCCGTGAGGCGACAGCACAGGCCAAGATTGTGTCATCGTCGGGATCGTGTTCAATCACCCGTTCAATTCGAGTGTCCTGTACGACCTCGACAATGCCAAGCAAGGATTCCATCAATTCGCCGACCGAAGTGTTTAAGGCATGAATCCTCTGGGCAAATTTAGGACGGTTCAGGGCCTCGCGCATCTCATTCATGATGGCCGGGGTTGTGACTGGGGAAAGCTCTCCAACCTCGGCTGCTCGTATAAGACGGTGAGGAATGCCGGTCCATAGGAGACCAGAGATACAGACGTTCGTGTCGAGCACACGCGGACTTTAGCCACGCCGCCCCCGCTTTTCGCGGCGCATGCGGTGCACTTCGGCCGTAATCTCCTGGAGCGGCATCTCCTTCTCAGGGGCCCGTTCTGCGATCTCAGACGGCTTGAGTGGGCTCAGGCGTTTGAGGATGATCATGTCGCCCTCCGTCCACACGGCCAACTCGCTTGTACGGGGAAAAAGCCGCATGATCTCTTTCGGAAGTTTAATTGAGCCGCCAGTCTGAATCTTGACAGCTTTCATGAGTGTCTTTCTCCTTTACAGCACCATATTCTCTTGGCGCAGCATCATAACTGCGCCGCCACAGCTCCACCACCAGCAGTGCCGCGCCGTCGAAGGCGAGCAGGTGCGGGCCAGCCTCGAAGACGGGCAGACGCCAATCGAGTTCCTCCTTCACCGCCGCGCGCGGCACCACGGTGAAGATATGATTCTGCCGGCTCATCAAATCCGACACCGGCGTCGCCTCGCCGTCCTGGTAGAGGAGCAGCTTTTTCGGGTGATCGTGGTAGTCTTTTGTCTCCAGGATCACCCCGCAGTCGTCGGGCCAGAAAATCTCGCTCGCATGCATCTATCTGCTGCGATACTCACTGAAGCCTGGCCCAGTATTCACCAATCCCAAAGGGACAATAGTTTCGAGGAACCGTCTGTGCCAGTCTCGCTTAGGCGACTTTTTCGTGAAGGAACTGAGAACGTCTAGGTTTGCCTCCGGACCAAAATCGTCCAGGACTGCAATATGCGCTCTCGGCGGAAGTGTCCAAGGGTGCTCGTTCTGGACAGGTTGCGTAAAGTCTGGGCCAAGCTCTTGAGCACGAGAGACACCAACAAATTGAATAAACGAGCCGCGCTTGCCAATATAGGCAACGTGGGGAGCAATCCGAACAAGCCGCTCGGCCAGCGTATCGTCTCCGGTTGCCAGATCGAAGGCCCACCCCCAAGTACCCTGGTAGTGGACAACTTCCCGATACGCGATGCTGTCGATGTAGGGGCGAAGCGGATCGGGCGTTTTGGGCTCTTGTCGAACCTTTACAAACGTGTGTGTGATACAAGCTGCTTCAGGAGGCCTGATGCGGACCTCAACACCGACCAGCGACCTGAGGAAATCCTCACACTCTAGGTCGGACAAACGCGCTCTAAACGCCGCGTCGACGAAGGCCATCTTTATGCTATAGGGTGTCGGCACAACCAAGGTCTTTCCTACAGAGCTAGTCGCCAGGCTGATCTTCAAAGAGAAAAGGGCTGTGGGCTGGTATTCGGCTATGAGCCAGTGCCCGGGCCCCGGCACACCTGCAATGGCGGTGGGCTGCGCCAGTACTGCAAGGCGGGCTGCCCGTTTGTTCTCTTTGGGTTCCTTGACATCAGGTTTCTTCTTCCTCGCCATCGTTTAAGCTCCTGGAACCTGAAGATCGGCGGCGACACCCGCCAAGACCTTCACGCCATCCGCCAGCGTATCAAAGGACAGGACTGCAATCCCATTTGCCTTGATCCCGTTCAGCACTGCCGCCGCTCTCTCGATCTGGTCCCGGTAGTTGTCGTGAAGGGGACTCACAGTGGGCGCGGGCAGCGAAGTGCTGGAAACTGCAACAACCCCCTCGCATGCCACGATGTGCGGATTCTGGGTGTTCCGCTGGGCGCCAGCAGGCTTCAGTAGGGTTGCGACCAGTGAATGAACGAGGGCCCTGGCTCTGGCCTGCCTTCCGGGAGCGTCGATCACGTACTGCTGCGTGATATCGTTGAGACCGATGCGGTAGAGGTCCAGGTTGCAGATGAGAGCGTAGATGCCGGAGGAGGCGGGTCGGTGGAAAATAGGCTGCTTCCCCACCGTTGTCTCCTCACCTGCCGCACCACCTCGCTCGGCGGCGTATTTCACATGAAAGTACTGTTCAGTGGTTGTGAGCGGCGCTCCGTTGCCATCTGTCGGAAGCCCAACCACCCAACCGAACTCAATGCATGATTTGCGCGGAAGAGCGGCGTCGACGAACAGAGCACCAGCGAGATCGGTTAAACTGCATCGTGTGAGAACCTCGGTAAGCAGGTCTGCATTTGAACCGTCGTGGTTTTCGGCGAGTTGCAAGAACTCAGCATCCGCCGTGATACGATCTGGATCCAGCCGTCTGGCAGGTTCTGACAGAGGTTGGTTAGCCTCTTCGAGCAGCGGCACCAAGTGCCCCACCAGGATATGCTTGAACATGTCGCCACTCACCGCGTTCACCACAGCGCGTTGGCCTTTCTGATCAATGATATGCACCATTCGGGTTTGCTGCTGGTTTCCCTCGGTTCCCTCGTTGTTCAGACTATGAAGATCAAGCGTGATCCGAGCAGACAGTGAAAGCGAGCGTACGGTTCCCATAGCACTCCTCCATTTATCTTCAACCTTTACGGTTGCCGATCTCCTGACGTTCCGTCGGACTCCTGAGCAGAATCGACATCTTCGGGCTCCCATTTCTCCTTGCAGGAGCCGTATGCGGCGAGAAGAGCACCGACAACCGCCGCTCCATGGCGATCGACCAATGCCACGAATTCTTTCAGCTCTTCGTCGCTCACGTTGGCCGGCGCGGCCTTGGGGTTCTTTGTCGTTTCACGATGCCGGGCATTTTCGCGGTTGTAGTGCGAAATAAACTCCATGACGCATTCGATAAAGGCATTGCCGGGAGCCTTGCGAGTGCGGTGCAGGTCGTGCAGTAACTCATAGCGGATCTCGCGCCAGACTTGCTCACCACGCGCCTTTCGGTTCTGCGAAGTTACCGTTGCCTGGCGAACTGCTCTCGCAACCGCTTCGAATCCGGCATCGTTAATGATCTCCACGAGATGCGCATTTGTTCCCATAATGATCCTCCTGAAGTGCTGGTCCGTGAACCGCCGTATCCACCGAACCCGCCCGTTTAGTCTTAAACCGTTTGCACGCATCACGAACGGTCCGTATCGTTCCATGAACTCTACCAGCGCCCAGATGGCACTCTCACTGCGTTTCTCCAGAAGACGCCGATACGCCACAAGAAGCCCGATCTCATCGGATCGGTCGTCCTGAAGTCTTCGGATGATTCGCTGATGCTCGTCCAGAATGGCTAGCCAGTCGCCGGCATCCTTTTTACTCTCAATGGGAAACCACCCTGGCAGAGCGAGCGAAGACATGGCGGAGACAGCGTGCGCCTTTCCCAAAGACTGATAATGGGTCACCGTCACTCCCGAGATGGCTTCTGCTGGGGTCTTTCCTCTCAACGAAAGACCGGGGAAGACTTCCGCATAGGGGTCGTGGTACTCCTCTGAATGGCGCACCAAAAGTTCGGCCAGCTTGAGGACTGCCAATGCGTCCATCTTGGGAGAACCGCCATAGACGCCGCCCTTTCGTAGCTCTCGGGCTACCGACTCTATCGCACCAATTGATATATTGTAAGGAATAGGACAAACGAGGCGGACATGTTCGGCCTTCTGCCCCTGAAAAAACGGGCAGGCGGTGCGGAAATAACCCCGATATCGCAGCCACTCTGTGAAGGGATCAGCCCATTGCTCCTTGGTCTTGTCATTCCGATCCGTGCTGTCGGGCTTGAGCCGGCTGTATCCCTTGGCCGCAATAGGGGTGAAGAGTTGTACGGTGCTCACCTTCCAATCTAGGTTGGCCGGTTTCTGTCTAACCACGGCATCCAGTGCATTGGCTAAATCGCTTCGAAATTGTTCTGGTCTTTTTCGTATGATGGTCTCATGAACCCTGTTCGCGGTTTCGTCGCCCTGCAATGTGTTGAGGACCTGAAGTAGGCGCCAGTCCTCGCGAAGCTGTTCTTCTTGAATGAGCTGTTGTGTTTCGACATCAACGACTTTCTGCTTGTTCTTTCTCTTTGATCCGGCAAACTGTTTCTTCCGATCAGCCTTGGCCTTCTCGGCTTTGTAGTCGACAAAATCATGAACACCAGCGGGGACCCGAACGTTCTCGTTTGCCTTCAGGAACGGATAACCAGGGATTTTCGGGATACGGTCAACAAGTGCAGCTTTCCCCATTGGTGTCAGTAGGTGGACCTCAAATTCGGCCTCGCGCTCGATCAGTCGGACGGCTCCGGCATCCTGAACAGACCGAAGCAAGTCCGCCAGCCCCACCGCGGCGAAGACGTCGGCGTGCGTGCCCGTGCTCTTACGGATTCGAAAGGTCTGGATAGTGTCACTCATGAGATGCTCCTTCGGCTGTCGCACGCTGGTCGGAAAGGCGGAGCGTGCGAGTCAGGTATGCGACCAGTGGCCACCAATCCTTGAGAGAGTCGGAGCCCGCGGCTATTCTTAGCAGCGCCTCCAGGGAGCCACGCTTATCCGGTCGGACACAAAGGCTTTGCACCATGGTTCGGTCCGGGTGCCACCCGAGGACATTCTCCACAGCCTGCTCCCAGTTGGAGCAAAGGGGAACGATCCCCAGGTCCAAGCCATCTGGCAGCCACCCGCCGTGATGCGCCAGTACTGCAGCAGCGCACGCCGAAGCAACGCGGGTTCGGTCGTCGTCGGCTAGAGAAGGGAGCAGCCTTGCCAGAAACGCCCCACTGTAGAAGGCGCTTGCCGCTGCATGGGGAGGCCGTTTGATGCCAAGGTTACGCTCTTGCTCGCGATCTTCTGGCTTCTCCGGGTCAAAATCGGTATGAGCCAAGGGCACGACGTGACTATAGGCAGGGTTTCTTGCCTTCTGGGCTGCCTCGGCCCAACGCTGCCAGGTCTCTTGAAGCTTTCCCAAATCATGCAGCCGCGAACAGGCCTGAACAGCTTCCGCCATATTTTGCGCATTCAGACCGTAGCGCCTCTGGAAGCCTCTGCCTAGAAGGCCATTTTGATACCCTTCCCGTGTAAGCCTGGCTCGTGCCTCCGCGACAACCCGCTGAGCATGGTCACTCCAGGATTCGGCACGAAGAGGCGCGTGGCCAGGGCGCTTCGGCTCTGATCGGGGTGGGCTCTCCCGACTCCCCGCAATTCCAAGTCGAAGCCCTATTTGCTCGTCGTAAGCCGCGACCAGCGGCCTTAAGCAAACTACATAGGTTTGTTGAAGATCCTCGCCTGATTGCAAAGGCTTCCATGGGCTCTCCTCTGAGCCATCCCAGAACCATCCAAGGTTCTGATGTCCGGTCTGGAAGAGCCGATACAGCGACCGGCGCGACAAGGACAGCGCTTCTCGCTGCCCAGGACTCTCAGGTCGGTGTGCTTCATCGTTGATGATCACGCGCACCGAATCGGTGTCATCGCCCCGGATAAGATCGGCTACCCGTTTGGGGTCACGCACGATCGCATTCTGCTCGATTCGTCTCAGACACTCCTCAAGCCGTGGCATCCAGCCTTCCTGCAAGGCAATCTCGTCATCGGGTCCGTGAACCTCACGAACCCATTCCGAAGCCTGAAGAGGGTCCATAATCCCGTTCCCCACTCTTTCCAGCAACGCGCGTGTCCGCGTCAATGTGCCGTTTTCGGATTGCTGGTCACCGTACGGCAACCAAGCGTGTTCTTCCTCTGGTAGGGGGTAAACATGAACAGTACCTTCTTCGCCCTCGAACCGAGCGCAGCGCCCCGCCCGTTGAACCAGTGCGTTCATCGGACAGATCTCTGTGTGGAGATGGTCACATGATATGTCGAGCCCTGCTTCCACCACCTGGGTCGCCACTAGAATGGCAGGGCCTTGCGTTCCTCTCCCAAAGAGAGATCGAAGCTGTGCTTCTTTTGCGCGCCGATCCTCTTTGAAGAAGCGGGAATGAAGGAGCAGGAGAGGCACTCCGAGTTTCCGCGCCTCGATAGCGTGCCGCAACGCCTCAAACATGGCTTGCGCACGGCCAACGGTGTTCAGCAAAACAAGCGAGCGCCTCTCGTGGTGCGCAAGGATCGCATCGGCGGACATGCGCGTGGATTCGAGCGTGATGCGCCGGGTCACCTGGGACACACTGGGAAGCGATGCCAGAAGCTCACGCATCTCTGCGTCGTTCGCCGGGATGGGAACTGCCCTCAGGGCGTCTTGCAACATTTGTTGAAGTGGCTGCGTGGCGGTCGCCGTCATCCAGACGGTTTGGCTCAAATGCTGAAACAGGCGCAGTCCCGCCACGGCGGTGAGGAATGCCCTGTGCGGCTCCATCAAATGGAATTCGTCGAATACGACAAGTGACCCAGCCACAGCGGCAGCATTCACATTGTGGAGCCGATCCGAGAGCCCGTATGGGCTACAGAGAAACCCGCTTAAAAGCTGGTCGTAGGTCGTGACAATGATCCTTCCCCGATCAAAGAACCGATCGTCAGGTTGCTCGCCAGTCTGCAATGTGACGAAGGGCGAGACCATTTCACGGCCTTGTGAGTCCTGTTGGCTCTCGATTGCTAGCCCGAGCCGTTTGGCCGCATCGAGAGCCTCGCGATAGATGCCTTGCGCCAACGTTCTGAGGGGTAGGACGTAAATCAGGCGCATCGGTTGATTATTCCAGGAGGGAAAGAGAAACGGCGCTAAGACTGACCATGTCTTTCCGGCTCCTGTTGGAGCACGAAGAACCACATTGCTTCCGTTAAAGAGGCTGCGTGCAACATCGATCTGGTAATCGAAAGGAACCCAACCAGATACCTTTCGGAAGGATTGAGAATATGTTGCTGCGTCAAACTCGCTCATGGGTTCTTAGCACCTTCCCAGCACACCTAGTGCTGTTCCAACTTATTATCCCTAGATTGTGCTATCCTGTCCCGAACCAGGAGGGAGCAACTGTGTTGAATGTCAAGGTGCCATGAGAAATTCTGTATGACTTCACGCGATCACGGCGCACGCATTTGGCTCAGGAGCGGCGATCTCCGAGGCACGCGATCTCTGGGATCCCCCTCTTGGGTCTGTTGGAGCAGTCTGCCAGCGGGTCTTGTGCTTCAGCAGAGCATTGAGGATCGTCAGCAGTTTTCGCATGCAGGCCGTGAGGGCGACCTTCTTGGCTTTGCCGGCTGTACACAAGCGCCGATAGAAGGTCTGAATCACCGGGTTGCACCGCGTGGCGGCCACCGTCGCCATGTACAGCACGGCCCGGACGGCGGCGCGTCCCCCCCAGCAGGTGCGGGTCCCGTGCAGGGTGCCACTGTCTCGGTTCAGCGGGGCCACCCCGACCAAGGCGGCGATCTGCTTGCGATCCAGCGTGCCCAACTCCGGCAGATCCGCCAGCAGGGTCCGGCTCAAGACGGGCCCCACCCCCGGCACGCTTTGCAGCAGATCATCGTGGGCGTGCCACAGGGGACTCTGCTTGAGGTGCTAGCCCACCTCTTTCTCCAACTGCGCCAGCCGCGCCTCCAACCAGGCAATGTGCGCCGCAATGTCGGCTTGGATCGCGGGAGGCGCCTGCCCCCGGCGATTCTTTTCGGCCGTGAGCATCTCCACCACTTGACGCCGGCGGGCGACCAAGGCGCTCAACGCCTGCGTCGCCTGATCGGGCAGCGGCCGCAGGGCCGGGCGCACCTGCGCGGCGAACAGGGCCAAGACCTGGGCATCGAGCCGATCGGTTTTGGCCAACCGGCCCAGGGCTTTGGCAAAGTCCCGCACTTGGCGGGGATTCACCGCGACGGCCGGCAGCGCCGCGGCGCCCAACGCGCCCAGCAGGGGCAGTGCCAAGCCCCCGGTCGCCTCGAGCACAACGAGGGCAACTCGCCGCTGTTGGAGCTGCGCGACCAAGGTCGCGATGCCCGCCTCATCGTTGCGCACCATCCAGGTCTCGCCGGACGGATGAAGGGCCACATCGAGGCGCGCGTTGGCCACGTCAATGCCTACAAACACGTCGGCTTGATTCATACGGGACGATCCTCCTATGGGAACCCGGTCTTGCCGGATGCGGGCTCGTGCGGCCCAGGCAACTGTGCGGGTTTGGGTGGAGGGACGTGCCGACCCGTGCTCCCCCACGGCCTCGATGGACCCAGAGGATGTCGATCTGGCACGCCCCGAATGCATCCGACCACGAGGATTCATCAGATAGCCCTCCATATACAAGAGGATGGCCAAACCCGTCCAACTCAGGGCCCAGACCCGTGGGGAACACCGTGTCTTGCGCGCCAAACTCAAGGATTTGTCGCTCTCCGCTCGCGTCCACCAGCGGTATCGCCTCATCGAGTGTCTGCGGACAGGGATGGGGGCGATGGCCACAGCCACGCAGGTGAAGTGCCACTTGACCGTGGTGTATGACTGGATCCACCGGTTCAACGAGAGTTGGTTTGCGACGTTCGAACGGGTGCCAAACCCGAAGGGCCGGCCGCCGATCCTCCAAGCCAGCCAACTGCGCGAGTTGGTGGACGTCGCCCTGTCCAGTCCGCTGGAACGCGGGTTGCCGTTCTCGGCCTGGTCTGTTCCCATGCTGGCGGCATACTGTCGCCAGAAACGGCTGCTGCCGCCCGTGACCGATGAATGGGTGCGGCGGCTGCTCCGGCGGGAAGGGCTCAGCGCCCAACGCATCCGAACCTGGAAGATCTCCCATGACCCCGCATTTGACCGGAAAAAAAACGGATCCGAGCGCTCTACCGTCGCTGTCCGCCGCGGACCGCGGTGGTCTGCTTCGACGAGTGGGGGCCGCTCGAGGTGAAACCCATCGGCGGGACCGCCTGGGCCCGGCTCCGTCGCCCGCGCCGGATGCGGGCGACCTATCGCCGTCTGCAGGGCACGGAGCAGTTTCTCGGGTTTTACGACGTGCATGCCGACTGCCTCGGCGGGGTCTTTCGCAAACACAAGCGCTTGCCCGAACTGTGCGAGGCGTTTCGGCGCCTGCGAGCCTGCTATCCGCGGCAGCGCCTGCTGGTCATCATGGACAACTTGCACAACACCCACGATCATCCCCGCTTCTTGGCCCTACTCCGCCGCCTGCGGATTCATCCGGTCTGGACCCCCACGGAGGCCTCGTGGCTCAACTTGATCGAGGCGCCGTTTGGCGTGCTCAAGCGCTTCACCCTGCGGCAGACCGATGACCCGAGTCACCTCGTCCGCCGCCGGCGCATTGACCGCTACTTGCGGTATCGTCATCGGAAGCTCGGTCTCTTGCGCCATCCGCTCAATCGCATTCGCTCAATTAGGCCTATTAAGTTGGAATGACACTAGCTCGATGAGGCTATGTTCGAAAAGACTTTGCTCATGACCACGCCGCTTGGCGAGCTTCTGTTTCCAGCCGCGCGCCTGCATCCACGTGGCCGCTCCTGCCCGCATTATTCATGAACGCTTCTGCTGCAATCGCGGATTCGCCGCTGCGACAAGCTGGCATGCCGGTTTTGAGGCATGCCAGCGGGCGGGCTCGCCGCTCGGTCGGTCAACGTGCTGCCGGGAGCACGCCTCCCTTCCTCGCGGCTCCACGCACCCGTCTCGCCTGGCGACTGCGCGATTTCGCGACGAACCTCCATGAATAATGCGGGCTTGCCATGATTACTGATCGTTCCATCGTTCAACCCTGGGGTTATGGGTTTCGGTATCTCCCCTCACCCTCGCCCTCTCCCGCGAGGGGAGAGGGGAAGACGACAGGGAGAGGGCATTCTGTGTACCACACCGGTGTGACATCTGGGGTCAAGACGGTGATCCGTCGTCCGTGGCCCGTTTACCGTGAACCGTCTCCCGTTTACCGCGACCCGCGACCCGCATTCCGTGAACCGTCAACCGTCGTCCGTTAACCGTTTTCAGCTAACGGGCGACGGACAACGGACAACGGTCCGCCATGTCGTGCGCGAGGCCGGGTTTCCAGGAGCGCCGGTCGCAGTCACCTTCTGATCTCCGGCTACAAGAGAAACTTGCCCTGGTTATAGACGACCTTTCCTTCAGCCAGGATGTGGCCGAGGAAATTGCTCGGCCTGGCTTCTTTGAGATCGCTGGGCGTATACGGCCGGACCTCGACCGAGGGATCGACAGCCAGCGACAGCTCTACCAGCAAGTCCATGCGCTTCGCATGGCTCATCCGGGCAAAGTCGGGTGAGATCACGGCGAGATCCACGTCGCTCCACTCGTCGGCCTCACCCCGTGCGTGCGAACCGAACAGAATCGCTTCCTGAATGGTGATCTTCTTCTGCAGATGTTCGATGGTCTGCTTGATCAGCTCTTTCGTGCGAGCTGTCGCCTCAACTTTTTCCACAGGGCCTCCGCTTGTTGGAGTAGGTCTCTTGCCAACGATTTCGTGACGCTCTTCGCCAGTGCCCGGATCTCAGGCGGATAACGCGTCTGAATGTCATACAGGGACAAGCGCTCCAGCAGGGCTTTCTCGTCAGGTGTACAGTGAAGACCGGCTGCTTCCTCCAGTCGCACGAGATTATGGATTCTCGGAGGAAATTCGCCGGTCCTTGCGGTCACGTGGGCTTTGAGCAGTTTTTCGAGCGACTGTTGGCACATGAACAGCACGTACAGATACCGGCGCGAACGCAGCATCGCCTTGGCCGTGTCCAAGTCTTAGCGAGAGACCTCAATCCATGGTTTGACATCTTTCTTCTGCTCGTCGGTCATGTATGGCCTTCTCAGTCCGAATCCAGTGTGGTGTCTCCCTGGTCCCGATCTGCAAAGGATCATTCAGGTACAGGTGTTCATCAAGGGAGTTCCATTATGCGATCATCGTCCCAGCTTGGCCAGCTTCTGTTTCCAGCCGCGCGCCTGCATCCACGTGGCCGCTCCTGCCCGCATTATTCATGAACGCTTCTGCTGCAATCGCGGATTCGCCGCTGCGACAAGCTGGCATGCCGGTTTTGAGGCATGCCAGCGGGCGGGCTCGCCGCTCGGTCGGTCAACGTGCTGCCGGGAGCACGCCTCCCTTCCTCGCGGCTCCACGCACCCGTCTCGCCTGGCGACTGCGCGATTTCGCGACGAACCTCCATGAATAATGCGGGCTTGCCATGATTACTGATCGTTCCATCGTTCAACCCTGGGGTTATGGGTTTCGGTATCTCCCCTCACCCTCGCCCTCTCCCGCGAGGGGAGAGGGGAAGACGACAGGGAGAGGGCATTCTGTGTACCACACCGGTGTGACATCTGGGGTCAAGACATGATCCGTCGTCCGTGGCCCGTTTTCCGCGATCCGCACCCCGCAGCCCGCGATCCGCTCTCCGCATTCCGCAATCCGTCATCCGTGAGCGGGACGCGGGCTGCGGGAAACGGACAACGGAGAATGGACAACGGAAGACGGGCAGCGGACAACGGTCCGCCATGTCATGCGTGAGGCCGGGTTTCCAGGAACGGCGGTCGCGATCTTCCCATCTGATGCGGCAGCTTACCGTTCGGACGGCTTCCGCTCGTTCGCCGAAGGCTTTGAAGTCTATGCCGAGCGCGTCGTCGCAGTAGAAATGGGCGAGGGCAGTGACGCGGTCCGGCGAGCGGAGGACAGGGCAGGAATGAACAGCCCTGTTGACCTTTGAAGGCCCGTCGAGTACTGTTGGCTGAAAAAGCGAGTGTCGGATGGCTTTCGTGGAAAGGCTTAGAGGCGTCGTATGAGTCAGAAGGAACTTCTCTCTCCCCCTCGATACATTCAAAACGAACGGGGAGAGATTGTGGAAGTTATCGTCTCCGTTGAGGACTACCGGCGCTTTCTGCGAACGTTGGCTGCGCATACCGACTGGGAGAGTCTCCCTTCCTATTTGCAGGATGCTATCGATCGTCTGTTAGCCGAGGAGGCACGGGCCGAAGAAGGGCCGTCGAAGCCGCTCCGCGATGTATTGAGCGAGTCCGGCAGGCGCTCTTGATGCCCTACACCGTTCTGCTCCGGCCGGCGGCGGAACGGGACCTCAAGAAGCTCCCTCCAGAGGTCCGATCCCGAATCAAAGACGTTCTTCTCAGTCTTGAACAAGATCCTCTCCCTCCCGGCGTCACAAAGCTGACCGACAGCAGTAATCTCTGGCGTATTCGCTGCGGCGATTACCGCATCCTTTTTGAAATTGATGACACGGCGCGGACTGTTCTTGTTCTGCGTATTGCCCATCGTCGAGAGGCCTACCGGTAGCAACCCTCATCTCTGCGCAAGCCCGGGTATCACTCAATCCTTCTGAAGAATTTCATATTGCCCATGGCCCCACACCGCATATTTGCCGACGTGCGTGTACTGCCCCAGGATCAGCAACGGCAGGAACTCTTCTAGGTCCCCTTCATACGTCACGTCGCCCACAAACCCGCCCATGTCATGCGTGAGGCCGGTTTTCCAGGAGCGGCGGTCGCGGTCTTCCCATCGGATGCGGCAGCTCGCGGTTCGGACGGCTTCGGCGCGCTCGCCGAAGGCTTTGAAGTCTATGTCCAGCGCGTCGTCGCAGTAGAAATGGGCGAGGGCGTTGATGCGGTCGCGCAGGCGCTTGATCAGGTGGTGGAACTCCGGGCGCTCGACGATCCTGCCGTCGGCTTTGAGAAGCGTCGGGGTGAGAAAGCGGATCATGATCCGCATACCGCTATCCGCACTCCGCGATCCGCCTTCCGCCAACCGTGCCCCGCAGCCCGCAATCCGCCACCCGCAATCCGCAGACCGCTCAACGCTGCCTGCAGTCTGCAATCCGCTAATGGTCAACTGTTCGGCAGCAAGGTGACAATCTTGAAAAGTCAGGCGGGATTGGGATGGACGAACGAGTTGATCCTTTGCAGAGTAGATTTCGATAGCGCCGCTATCCGTTATCCGCTGTCCGCTTTCCCCAATCTGATTGCCGCTTGCGGGTTGCGGGACGCGGAACGCGGGCAGCGGATCCAGTTGCATCACCCGACTGATTTCGTAGCGGCCCCGACCAAGACCGATGCCTTGGTCGCCGAGCTCACGGAAGGTGACCAAAAAGTAAGGGAAGTAATCGAGCGCCTTGCCGATAAGGATCAGGTCGAACTGGATGACCTCGCCGGGCCGGGCCGTTGTCTCGATGCCGTTCGGGGGACGGAACACGAAGGGGCGGGGAATGTCCTGATTCAAACTGAGCCGATCCGCTCCCGGCGGCGGGCTGGGTTCGAAGATCTGCCCATGCGGACAGGTGGCCTTCAGGCGGCAGGTCTCACGACAGTCGGCCGGTGTGGGGCAGACGAGGCGCTTGAATGTGGAACCGAACGCGCCGCGAAGGGTATTGCCGGGATTGCGCGGGTGGAGCGCGACCCGATTTTCAGGCTCCAGTACGAAGCGAAACCACGAAAGGGAAAACGCCTGCAGCATGAGGTTCCTGGGATCGGCTATCCCTGCAGGTGAGGTTGCTATCCCGCCACGGTCGTTTTTGCGCAGAGGCTTACGCCATTCCCCCGGCGAAAGCAACCCAGCTTATGGGGGAGAGCTATTAAAAAGGAGATGAGAAATGGAAGTATTGTAGGGAAAGGCTGACACGCAGGAACCGACGGATCGGCTGAAGGTCAGCCTGACTCGACGGATCATCTTCCCGATGGTTGCCCCTGGAATCATCGCGTCTTCACCGAGGTAGGCGTCCGGGCAAAATGCCGACGGATGAGCGTCTCGACGGCGCGAAAGTGGCGGTCGGGGAGATTTTTGAAGCGTCGCTGGCAATCGAGGAGGGCCTCTTCCGCGGAACGGAACCCCTCGACGGTCTTGATCAGGTGTCCGTAATAGTCCGCCAGCTTCAGCTCGACGGTCCGAACCAGGGCCGGATCGCCGGCCAGCGCGAGGGCGGCCTTGGCCTGATCTCCACCCGCGTCCACCAAAGCCTGGAAGCTCAGGCCCTTGAGCCGTTGGGTGACGGTGCTGCGGTCGCACTTCAACGCCTTCGCCGTGGCCTGCATGTCGAACCCGTGACGGCGCAGACAGGTCAGCACGGCGGCGTCGGTCATGGGCTCATCCGGCGACCGATCGAGGGCGGGTTCGCGGCCTGTCAACGAAGGTTCCTCGACCGCCAGCCGGAGATCCGCCTCGGTGATCACCGGACCTTCGGCGAGCGCGACGGCCTGTTCCAGACAGTGGCGCAGCTCGCGGATGTTGCCCTTCCATTCGTGGCGCTGCAGCGCGGCCAGCGCCTCGCGCGACAGGCGCACCCCCTCGCGGCCGAGTTGCGCGGCGGCGGTGCGGACGCAATGATCGGCCAGGAGCGGCACATCGTCCGGACGCTCCCGCAAGGGCGGCAGCCGCAGGACTAGCCCCTTCAGCCGGAAATAGAGGTCTTCCCGGAACCAGCCTTCCGACACCCCGCGCGCCAGGTCCTTATTGGTGGCGGTCACGACCCGGACGTCGACGACGGTCGGCGTCGTGGCGCCGACGCGGTAGAACGTCCGGTCTTGCAGCACGCGGAGCAGCTTGCCTTGGTGGTCCAGCCGCAGGTCGCCGATCTCGTCCAGGAAGATCGTGCCCTGGTGGGCCAGCTCGAAGTAGCCTTTCCGATCGCTCGTTGCCCCGGTGAAGCTGCCCCGGACGTGGCCGAACAACTCGCTCTCGAAGAGATCCGGCGAGATCGCCGCCATATTGACCGCGATGAAGGGCTGACTCGCGCGCAGGCTGAGCCGGTGCACGGCGCGGGCGAACAGTTCCTTGCCCGTGCCGGGCTCGCCCAACAAGAGGACCGAGAGCGAGGAGCGGGCCCCCTTTTTGAGGTCGCGAAACAGGCCGAGGACGACGGGGTCCCGCGTGATGATGCCGAGGTGCTCGCACTCCTGCCGCAGGCGTTCCTGCTCCGCGTCGCTCAAGCGGCTCCGGTCCGACGCGACGGCCTGCAGGCCGTCTAATTCGCGTTCCAGTTCCTGCATGCGCTTGCGGGCCGCCGCTTCCTGGGATCGGGCTTGCGCGAGTTCCGTCCGAAGGACGTCGGTGGTCCTGACCAACTCCTCTTGCCGACCGGTGGACTGGGCAATGGCCGCGCGCGCGGCCTCCAGGTCCTCTTCCAACCCTTCGACGACGTTTTCCCGGCGGACCAGGGCCTCGCGCACGGCGACCAATTCCTGCTGGATGCGCCGCATGTCCTGCTCGACCAGCCGGAAGCGCTGTCCCGCCGAGACGTGACTCCAGACGGTGGTGCCGCCGAACACCAGGAGCGTGGCGGACAAGGGGACGACAAGGGGCAACACCCACCCCCACACGGCCAACGTCAAGATCAGCAGCATGCCGTAGCCGAGCGCCAGTCCCGAGGCCGTGAGGAGCCCCTTCCATCCTTTCAGGGACAGCAGCGCCCCGGCGGCGAGCCCGGCAAGGGCCGGCGGCAGGATGATCTGCCACAGAAAAGAGATCGGCCGGATCCACTTCCGGGTCAGCAACGTATGCAGCGCATGCGCATGGATGATCCCCTGCGCGATCGGTCGGCCGGTCGGCGTCGTCCACAAGGGCTCGCCGTCCGAGTTCGGCAACAGCAGGACGATCTTGCCGTCCAGCCACCCTTCAAGCCGGTCGCGGTCCCCTTGATCGACGGCGTCCACGAGCGCAGCGAACGACAGCGAGGAGAACGAGGAGGCCAGGCCGTCTCCGACATAATTGACGAACAACCGAGCAGCCGAGCAGACAGGGATGCGCAGCGCCTCCAGTTGCTGCGTCGTCGATCCCGCCAGGCTGATTTCCAGATTCTCCTTGTGGAACGCCGCGACCAGCGCGAGCCCGAAGGCAGGAATAGCGCGGTCTCCGGCGGATACATACAACGGGATCTGCCGAACGACGCGATCGCCGTCGGGCAAGGCAAGCAGGTGCCCCACGGCATAGGCCTGCTGCGCAAGCGCCGGCATGGCGCCCGACAGTCTCGGCCCGGTCGGGATCCGGGGCGCGGCATCCGGGGTGATGGTCGGCCAACTGGGGTGGGTCCATGACGAGGGCCCCTCCGCCTCGGATTCACGGGAGAATTGCGAGTCGGCCGCCAAGGTTGGTGTCAGCGGATAGACGACATTCCCGGCCTCCTTGGTCGCTTCCGCCAACATGGCATCGCTGACCGCGCCGCCGAGATGCGGAGGGCTGGGCGCGGTGATGGGCAGATCCACGCCGATGACGGCCGCGCCTGCGTCGTGGAGCGCCGTGACGAGTTTCGCGATGAGCGCGCGGTCCCAGGGGCCTGTGCCGAACCGCTCCTCGCTCGCCTGATCCCTGGTCACCAGCACGACGGAGGGACTGGCCGGAACCGGGGCGCGGAATCGGAGCCAGGCGTCGTAGGGGGCCCATTCCAACGTCGTGAACGTGGCCGGCGCGGCCTGCCAGAGGAACCATGCCGCGAGGGTGGCCGCCGAGCCGATCGCGAGCGCTTGGAGCGCGGTGGAGCCGGTGAACATGGCGCGGGCGCGTTGACCGAACGACATGGCGGTTATTGAGCCGGGGAGGACTTCCGGCCGGGGTGCGCGTCCTCCGCCGTCCGTTTGCGTTCCCCTTTGGAGAATCCTTTCAACATGGCTTTCGCCTTGGCGCCGTCGGGAGCCACGCCGAGCCCCTTCGCGTAGATGCGGGCCAACATGAGTCGGGAGCGGGGCAACCCTGCCGCGGCCGTCGTCTGGAAGTAGTTCAGAATGCGGGAATCATACGGCGACACCTGCCCCTCGATCCCTTCCTCGTACAATTTCTCCAGGAGGGACTGTGACGGTTCGTGGAGGGCGTAGGCCTCTCGAATCAGGACCGGAATCGCGTCCTGCGCCCGGTCCGTTTTGAGCAGCGATGCCCCGACGCTCTCGGCTTCATCGGGACGGGCGAGGTCCGGGAAGTCCTGCTCCAGCTCCGCCAGATATTGCTGGAAGGCTCGCAGCGCGGCCTGCGCCTCTTTCTGGGCGCGAGGGCCTTTGGCGAGTGTCGTCTGTCGCAACTGCGCCAAGGCTTCGCCGGCCTGGCTCATGCCTTGTTCCGCCGCGCGCACCCACCAGGTAATGGCGAGGAGCAAATTCTTCGGCACGCCGTGCCCGGAGCGATAGGCGCTGCCCAGAAAGTATTGCGCTTTGGGGACACCGTTCGTGGCGGCGATTTGCAGCTCTTCAGCCGCTTCGGCGTCGCGGTTCGCCAATTTCAACACCAGGCCCAGGTGGTAATGCGCATCGGGAAAATCCGGTTTGAGCTTCAGCGCCTCGCGGTAGGATTGGATCGCCGCCAGAAAATCCCTCGTCGTGTAGTGGATCGTTCCCATGTTGTAATGCGCTTGCGCGAGGCCGGCATCCAGTCGCAACGCTTCCCGAAATTCGGCCAGGGCGGTCCGCCAATCTTGCTTCACCATGAGCGCCGTCCCGAGACCCAGGTGGGCCTGCGCGAGGTCGGGCTGCAGCCGCGTCAGCACTCGGTACTCCTCGATGGCGCTTTCCACGTCGCCGAACTGGTAGAGCGCGTCGGCGAGCTTCAGGCGGGCCTCTGCGGCGTCCGGCTTGAGGCGGGTCGCCTGGCGAAGCTGAACGATCGCGGCGGACAGATCGCCGGCGGCCCACTCGGCAAGCCCCAATCGCACGCGAACGTCGTAGGCATTCGGCGCGGCGTTCACCGCCTGGCGCAACGCCTCGATGGCTTGCTCCGGCGCCGCGGCAGTTTGGCCGGACGGAGGTTCCTGGGAGGGGGCGACGGGCTCCGAAGCAGGACGGGGCGCAGGGGGTTCGGCGGGAGCTTCGGTCGCGGAAGGAGCCGGTTGCTCCTCGGTCGGTGGAGCCGAGGGACCCTGAGACCATGCGGGGGATGTCGTCAGCAGCACGAGCACGGTGACAGGAGCCCACCCGCTCTTCATACGATCCCGCGATCCTCCCGGCGACGTATCGGACCAGCGAGCATTATACCACTCGAATCCACGGCGACCTCGGTCGCGCCGAGTCCCGGCTTTGAAAATAGGCGCGAGGCTAGAGGCCCGCGGCTAGAGGTCTGAGTCTCTTCCCCCTTGCCCCGAGCCCCTTGCCTCTTGCCCGTTCATGATGTTCATCATGCGTGGGCCTGCCTGTGCGTCGCACGCAGACAGGTGAGCCATCGCTCATGAGGACTGCCTAGAAAACGGCCAGCAGCAAGTAGCGAACAGCCCATAGCTATTCGCTGCTCATGAACGCTCACTGACCTTTGGACGTGGGCGGGAAGCCTTCGATGATCAACTGCGCTTCTTCCTTGGGGAGACCTTTGAGCAAGGCTTTCACCCGCGCCTGGTCCCGATGGACGCCCAATCCCCTGGCATAAATGCGGGCCAGGGCGAGCCGTGAATGGGTCATCCCCTCTGCGGCTGTCGTCTCAAGGTAGTGGAGGATACGCGGATCGTAGGGAGTCAACTGCCCTTCGACTCCCTCTTCGTAAAGACGCTCCAGCAGATAGTGGGAGACTTCGCCGAGCGCATACGCCTCGCGGATCAGGACGGGAACGGCATCTTGAATGCGGCCCTGTTTGAGCAAGGTCGCCCCGACCCCTTCTCCGTCGGCCGAGGGTACGAGGTCGGGAAAATCCAGCCACAGATCGGCTCGGAAGTCCTGAAAGGCCTGCGCCGCCGCTGTCGCGTCCTTGGCACTGCGAGCCCCTTTCTCTGTGGCGAGTCGGCGCAGCCGTGCCAGCGCGGCGTTCGCTTCCTCCAGACCCTGTTCGGCCGCGAGGAACCACCACCCGATGGCGCGAGCCCAACTCTTTTTGACACCCTGTCCGGACTGGAAGGCGTTTCCGAGGAGATATTGGGCTTTGGCGATCCCGTCTCGCGCCGCAAGCAGCAGTTCGTCCACCGCCTCGCTGTCGCGCTTGGCCTGCTTGAGGCTCAGCCCCAATCGGTAATGAGCATCGGGGTGGTCGGGGCGCAGCTTCAATGCGTTACGGTAGGCCTCGATCGCCGCCGGCCAGTTCTTCAAGGCGAAGTACGCGGTGCCCAGGTTGTACTGGGCCTGGGCAAGGTCGGGAGCCAGGCGAAGGGTTTCCAACAACTCCGCGACCGCCTCGCGCCACTGCTGTGTGGCCATCAGGGCGACGGCGAGGTTGAGCCGGGCCTGCCGATGGTCCGGCTGGAGCCGCAGCAGCAGACGGTATTCGTCGATCGCGCCGTCGAACTCGCCGGCGTTGTACAGCGTGGATGCCAACGTGAAGCGGGTTTCAGCCGATTCCGGCTGGCGCCGGACGGCTTCCCGGAGGTCGGTGATCGTACTCGTCTGGTCGACGGCTGACGGCGCAGGCCTGTTCCGGCCGGCTTCGCTTGTCGCAGTTGGCTGGGTTTGATCTGTCTGGGTGAAGGCTGGTACATGAAAGGCCGAGAGGGCGCCGAGCACGATGAGGAGCGTCACTGGAACCGATTTGCCGACCATGAAGCCGGGTGTTTCTCCGGGAGGCATAGTCAAAACACACCATATACCAATCCGACTCGATGCGGCAACGAGGGAGGCGCGCTGCCTCCACCTGCAAGGGGCGCATCTTCATGACGAAGCGATGAAGGCCGGGATCACGTCGGCCGGAGCCCGGCCCGGAGGCCGCAATCTCCTGCTGCCGCACGGCGTTTTTGTAGAAAAGCCCAAAGGCACTTTACCCATAATAACGCGCCGCGCGCCTCCTCTCTGACGATAGAGAAGCGAACGTCTCGGCTTCCGTCGGTTCCGATGGACAGAGTCAGGTCAAGACTTGACCATGTGGAAACATGCTCCGGAGGACTTCTGCACAAGTGCACAAATTGCGCGGAATCTGATAATCAGATAGGATACCGGCAAACAAGTGGTGGGAATAATGAGGAAGATTGTCTCGGCCACGAACGCTGCTCGGAATTTCTCGGACCTGCTTAATAAGGTAGGATTCCGCGGCGAGCGTTACATCATTGCTGGGGGCGGCAAGCCGATTGCCTATCTCACACCTGCGATATCTTCTGTTCCCAGAGTCCTTGCTGAGCTTCCCGACCTGTTGAGGAAGTTGCCCCCGCTGGGGAAAGATGCTGCGCCTTTCGCCCGTGATGTGTCGCGAGGGGTGCGCAAGGCTCCAGGATCGCCCAGGAAGGGTCAGTGGGTGTAGTCCTCGATACGAGCGTGCTGATCGAGTGGGAGCGTAAAGCTGAGGCGCTCCAGGCGTACGCCGCGGCCTACCCGGACGAGCCGCTGGGCCTCAGCGTGATTTCCGCCGCCGAGTTGCTTCATGGGGTCCACCGGGCGGAGAGCGCCGCCCGGCACTTGAAGCGTTCGGCCTTCGTGGAGCAGGTGCTCTCGTCCTTCCCGGTTTACGACTTCGATCCGGCTGTCTCGCGCCTGTACGCGGAACTGTGGGCGACGCTGGAGCGCACAGGCCTCCGGGTCGGAGCCCATGATCTCATCATTGGGGCGACCGCGATCTCGAGAGGCGACACTGTCCTGACGCTCAACCGCCGGGACTTCGGTTAAGATCCCAGGGCTGTCATTTAAAGTTCTATAGGTTCTTGCCGGTCATCGTCCACCCGTCTAAGTGGCACAAGCAACTCCCAACCTTCTCATCACTCTTCTCAAGAGATCGAGAAACGCGCCCCAAAGCACGTAGCCTGATCCAGCGCCTCGTGTGAGGCTGGTTCTTGGCAAGCTCTTTAGGAATCGAGCGGGATGAATGAACCCCCGTCTTGGTTCGCCTTTCTCGATGCCCCCGTTCGACTCACCGCTTGGTCAGGCGCCTCGTGAAAAAGCAGACGGCGAAATCAAGATCTGACCTCAACCTGTTGCGCGCTCTTTTGGCTAAAGTCCGTGACAATGGCCTGAATTCGAGCCGCAAGTTTCTCGGTAGGATAGGTCGGGCGCACGGACACATGAAGATATGGGCAACTCGGCGGCTTCAAAAACATCGTCGACGAAGGTGTCCCTGGATCGCCGGGCAGGCCGAGCGCCGTCATGGCTTGGCGGTGCCGCGCCACTCCTCCTCGGTGATCACGCCTTTTTTGATGAGGAGCTCGATGAGCTTGTCCAGCGAGTTCTTGGCGGGCGGCGGCGTGGCAATCGGTTCGGCCGGCTTGGGCGAAGGCAGCGGGCGTTTGAGGCCCAGCACGCGAAAGGACGGCGTGAACACGATCAAGTACTCTTTGTTGCGCAGCCGTACCGTGACCGGTCGGCTCTCGGTCTGCGGGAGCAGGTCCGGTCCGGACCCGGCGGGAACGTAGAAATAGGGTTTGCCGTCTTCGGTCTGTCCATCCTGCCCGAGCACGTCGAACCGGCTCAGAAAGGAGTCGCCCTTCAAGGAATCGCGGTCTTCGCCGGCGAGGTTGGTGATTTTGTCCAACACCACCACCAGCGAGTCGCCGACCAATGGATCCGGCGACAGGTTCTTCACGCTGACGTCGTAGCGATATTCGCTGGTAAAGTTGTCGCGGCCTTTCAGCGTCACCACGGCGGTCGCCCGGCCGGTGAGGTCGGTCAACTGGTCGAGGGAGACGGCGGCGACCGCGTGGTGGCGATCGAAGAGACCGAACGCCGCCGGCACCATCCAGATCAGCCATCCGGCCGCGGCGATCGCGGCGCGCGTAGTGCGTCCTGCCCGGTGAAGCGCCCCCATGTTCACGGCCCAGCATAGCAAAGATGCGCCAAGGGATCGAGCTTTTCGCGGGTTGACACTCCGTTCGGGCGGGCGATATTCTCCCCGCCGTGTGTCTACAACGGCTGACCGTGTCATGTTGAAGACTTCGCGTCACCGAGCGCCGCTGCTGCTGTCTCGGGCCCTCGCGACCGAGCTGCTGCGCCTCTACGACTATCCGGATCCACGTCGCCGCGGGCGGATCATTCGGGGCTATGACCGCCCTCATGCGCTGCGGACGGCCCGTATGTGCGCGGCGATGGCTCGACGGCTGGGCCATGAGCCGGAACGGATGAAACAGTATCAGATCGCCTGCCTCCTGCACGATCTGGGACGAGCCGGGCTCGACCGGGCCCTCTTCGGCCGCATCTGGTCCTGGGCGAAGGCGCGCGGCATTCCGACCAGGCCGCGCGAATGGCGGGCTGTGTATCCCGAGACGCCGTACGGCCGCGAGACGGAGACCTTCCTGGCGCGCTATCGACAGCCGCTCGAAGACGCGGGCATCCGTATGGACGGGTGGGCCCGCGAGCAGGTGGAGATGCGGCTCGGCTATGCCCGTCGGCTCACCCGCCGTTTGCGCGAGCTCATGCCGCGGTTGCGGAAACTCGGCGTGCGGTGGTCGCCTTGGATGAAGCAGGTGATGCTGTACTACTACTATCCTGAAAAGCTGGCGAAGGCGAAGCCCTGGGTGCGGCAGTTGGCGGAAATCCTGGTGGCCTGCGAGCAGTTCGAAGCCTACAGCAACCAACGGCGCGGCCGCGACTATTACGTGCGCTCCAATGAGACGCTGGCCGAAGCGTTCGCTTATCTCGACCAACTGCAACGCGAAGGCATTCTGAGCGAACCGGTAGTCGGGAGCTTGCGAAATCTGGTCGCCGAAGGCGCGTTCGATGACATTCTGAAGGAGGCGCGCGGCCGCGCATTGACTCCCGCCGAGAAACGGCTCGTGCGAAGCGTCGCGTAGGAGACGTTGATGCCCGTGAAGAGTGTCCCCTTGCGCATCAGCATGCGCGGGGACTCGCAAATCGAGAATATTACCAAACAGGTGCAGCAGGCGCTGGAAAGCACCGGGCTCCGAGCCGGCGTCTTGACCGTGTTCATCAAGCACACCACCGCTTCCATGATGATCATCGAGGACGAGCCCGGCATTCGCGCCGACACCAAAGCGATCTGGGATCGATTGATTCCCCCCAGCCCGGCCTGGCAGCACAACTCCAGGAACCCCGGCGAGGATAACGGCCACAGCCACCTGCGAGGCCAGATTCAGGGACCGTCGGTGACGATCCCGTTCAACGACGGGGCAATGACGCTCGGGTCCTGGCAGCAGATCGTCGTCATCGACTTCGATACCAGGCCGCGCACGCGGGAGTTGGTGATTCAAGTGGTCGGAGAATAGCGACGACACTCTTGATCGCGATGAAGACCCCCGTACTCGCCCTCGTCGTCGTTCTCGCCGCTGCCGGGTTGCTGACCGCCGCCGTAGTCCGCACCGATTGGGGCAAACCGTTGGGGGCGAACTACGACGGTCCCGAAGGCCGCCCGCGTCCGGTCACTCCGCCCACGGCCGAACTCGGCGCCGACGAGCGCGCGACCATCGCGGTGTTCGACAAGGCCGCCAAGTCGGTCGTCTTCATCGCCAACACCGCCATCCAGCGCGATCCCTGGTCGTTCAATCTTTTTGAAGTGCCGCAGGGCTCCGGGTCCGGCTTTGTCTGGAACAAGCAAGGCCACATCGTCACGAACTTTCATGTCGTGTACGGCGCCGACGCCATCACGGTGACCTTGGCCGATCAGACCGAATACAAGGCCCGGGTGGTCGGGATCGATCCGGACCATGATCTGGCTGTGTTGCAGGTGCAGGCACCGGAATCGGCGCTCGCGCCGATCGCAGTCGGCAGCTCCGGCGATCTGCGGGTCGGGCAGAAAGTGCTGGCGATCGGCAATCCTTTCGGACTGGACCATACGCTGACGACCGGCGTCGTCAGCGCGCTGGGCCGCACGATCAAGTCCATGACCGACCGGACGATCGAAGGGGTGATCCAGACCGACGCAGCCATCAACCCCGGCAATTCGGGCGGGCCGCTCCTCGACAGCGCCGGGCGCTTGATCGGCGTGAATACGCAGATCGTCAGCCCGAGCGGCGCCTTCGCGGGGATCGGCTTTGCGGTGCCGGTCGATACGGTCAATCGGATCGTGCCGGAGCTGATCAAGCACGGCCGGCTCATCCGGCCGGGCTTGGGCGTGTCCTTGGTGCCGGACGCGATCGCCCGGCGTTGGGGGATCAAAGGGTTGGTCATCGGCAGGGTCCAGCCTGGAGGCCCCGCCGCGCGCGCCGGTTTGCGCGGGGCCCGCGAGACCTTCAGCGGCCGTATCGAGATCGGCGACGTGATCGTGGCCGTGGAGGGAAAGCCGGTCGAGGTCGTGGACGATCTCATGGCGATCCTGGAACGGCACAAGGTCGGAGACCAGGTGACGGTGGACATCCTGCGCGGCAACCGGCGCCAGCAGGTCATCGTCACCCTGCAGGCGATGAATTGACTTTCCCACGTTTCCGCCTTTTCCGTCGTTTTCCGGCGAAAGGAAAAGCCGCGCACGAGTTGCGGCGGCTGAGCGGGCGGCGACTGTGTTAAGATGACCCCATTGGTGAACGAATCGGACGACGAGTCTGAGCTTCGGTCGGAGAGGGAACCATGAGCGACCATCGGAAGACGACGGAGGGAGACGGCGAGTTCGGGTCCAAGACCGATCGGGGAGACGAACGGGCCGGCGCGTCCCGGGCGTCATCCGATCCGCTCGAGTTGATCGACCAATGTCTCGCCGCCTTCCCGGACGGCGACCCACGCCGGAAGATTCTCTACAAGCTGCGGCACTTCGTCATGCTGAACGCCGCAACCCAGCAGCAGCGCGAGGCGGAATGTAAGAAGCTGAGCGAGGTCGTCGCCAAGCTCACCGCGCCGGCGAATCGCATCGGCACCTTGCTGGAACTGCCCGCTGAAGGATTGGCCCGCATCGTGGTCGGCGGATCGGAGTATTACGCCAATGTGGACCCGCGCGTGCCGGCGGAAGACCGCAAGATCGGCACGCAGATCCTCGTCAACGAAGCCTACGCCGTGATCAAGGCGTTGGGTTACGATCGCAGCGGCCCCGTGCTCAAGGTAGCGGAGACCCTGCCGGACGGCCGCATTCGTTTTGAGCAGGAGCCTGGGAGGCAAGCGCTGATCCTGCAGCGATCGAGCGATCTGGTCGGCATGGAGCTGAAGGCCGGCGATGAGGTGCGGATCGATCCCAGCCACCGGATCGCGATCGAGCGCCTCGAAGACCGCAAGGCCCAGGCGCACGTGCTCGACGAAGTCCCGAAGGTCACCTGGGAGCAGATCGGAGGGCAGCGAGCCGCGATCGAGGCGATCCGCAAGGCCATCGAATATCCGCTGCTGCATGCCGAGACCTTCCGGCGATATCGATTCACCCAACCCAAGGGCTTTCTGCTGTACGGACCGCCCGGGTGCGGCAAGACCTTGATCGGTCAGGCTGCAGCGGCCGGCTTGTCGAAATTGATGAGTGAGTCGACGACCGTCGAGGCGTCCGGTTTCGAGCCGGGCCGGCCGCCGGTAACCGGCGGGGTCTTTTTGCACGTCAAAGGTCCCGAAGTGCTCAATATGTGGTTGGGCGAGTCGGAGCGCATCGTCCGTGACCTGTTTGCCCAGGCGCGGGCCCGGCGAAAAGAAGGGGCGCTGCCGTTCATCTTCATCGACGAGGCGGAATCGATTCTCGGGACGCGCCGGTCGATGCGTTCCTTCAACATCAACAACACGCTCGTGCCCATGTTCTGCGCCGAAATGGACGGGATCGAGTCGCTGCGCGACGTGGTCATCATCCTGGCTTCGAACCGACCGGACCTGATCGATCCGGCCGTGCTCCGGCCGGGACGGATCGACCGCAAGATCAAGGTCGCCCGCCCGAACCGCGAGGCGGCGGCCGAGATTTTGAAGGTCTATCTGTCGCCGGATCTGCCGCTCGATCCGGCGCTGGTGGCGGCTCACAACGGAGACCGGGCGAGCGCCTGCGAGGCGCTGATTGCCGACGTCGTGGAGGCCGTCTTCAGGCGCAGCGATGAGAACCGGCTGTTGTCCATCCGGCTCCGCAGCGGACAACACAAGGTCCTGTATCGCGGGGATCTGGTCAGCGGCGCGATCCTCGCATCCGTCGTCCAACGGGCGAAAGAACGGGCGATCGAGCGGGCGGTTCATGACGCCGACGGGGCGGCCTCGCACGGACTCACAGCCGAAGATCTCCTGGAGTCCGTAACCGCCGAGTATCGGGAGGGTGAAGTGCTTCCGCCGGACGACGCGGCGGAGGAATGGCTGAAGCTGCTGGATCACCATCCGGAACAGGTGGTCGGAATTTCGTCGTTCCGGCGTGGGAGACCGGCTGAAGAGCGGTTAATCGGTCAGATCATTTGAAAGCGCAGAGACACGAGGCGCGAGGCGAGAGGGCGGCTAGCGCCTTGCCTCGGGCCTCGTGCCTAAACGACCCATGAGCCTGTTCGGCATCGAGACCGAGTACGGCATCACGCGCGGGGACTTGGAGACCGTGGATCCGGTGGTCGAGTCGATGGAATTGGTCCGCGCGTATCTCACCGGCTCCTTCGAGAGAACCTGGGACTACAGCGGTGAAGACCCCCACGAGGATGCGCGGGGGTTTCGCGTGGCCAGGTTGCAGCAGGACAAAGAAGAGGACGAATTCGCCGAGCGGGACGCGCATCGGCCCTTCTCGTTCCACGACATGAAGAGCGACCTGGTCCTCCCGAACGGCGCGCGGTTCTACAACGACCATACCCACCCGGAATATTCGACGCCGGAGTGCCGGACCCTGCGCGATCTCGTCGCCCATGATCGGGCGGGCGAACGGATCGTGCGCCGCGCGGCCATCCGACGGAACCGCGCGCTGGGCGGCCCGCACGTGCAGCTTTACAAGAACAATACCGATTTCCACGGCCACAGTTACGGCTGTCACGACAACTACCTGGTGCCGAGGACGATCCCCTTCGCGGACCTGGCGTCCGGGTTGCTGCCGTTCCTGGTCAGCCGGCAACTGATCGCCGGGGCGGGGAAGATCGGGGTTGAGACGCCCGATTCGGGATTCCGGCCCGGGCTCTTTCAACTCTCACAGCGCGCGGATTTCATCGAGACCGAACTGAGCGTGGACACGATGCACAACCGGCCCATCCTGAACACGCGCGATGAACCCCACGCGGACCGGACGAAGTACCGTCGTCTCCACCTGATCCTCGGCGATGCCAACATGTGCGAATATGCCACGGCATTGAAAGTCGGAACGACGAGGCTCGCGCTGGAGTTGATTGAGCGCGGGGCGGCGCCGGTCCTGGAACTGGAGCGGCCCGTCGAGGCGGTCAAAGCCTTCTCCCGCGATCCGGATTTCAAAACCGTGGTCCGGCGCAAGTCGGGCGGGACCATTTCCGGCTGGGAGCTTCAGGAGGCGTATTGCCTTGCCGCGCAGAAGGCGTTCTCCGACCGGGATGTGGAAACCGACTGGGTGCTGCAGGAATGGGCCGAGACGCTCAGGCTGCTGTCCGAAGATCGTTCACGCTTGGTCGGCAAGCTCGACTGGGTGACCAAGCTGTGGCTCTTGGAAACCTTCGCCCAGGAAGAGCGGCTCAATTGGGATGATCCGTGGCTGGCCAGTCTTGATCTGGAGTATCACAACCTCGATCCCGAACGCGGTCTGTATCTCGGGCTAGAAGCCGAGGGCAAAACGGCCCGTTTCGTGACCGAGCTGGAGATCGAAGCGGCCATCGGCGCCGGGCCGGCCGATACGCGGGGCGGCATCAGGGGTCTGTGCGTCCGTCGGTTCCCCGATCAGATCAAGTCCGTCCAATGGGAACGGGTGCAGTTCGCCGGAGGTGTGCCGTCCAGGACGCTCGACATGAGCGATCTGTTTGAGCCGGAAGAGGTCAAGCGTCTTGCCGAGGTCTTGCAGAAGGCGGCGTCCCTTGCCGATGCCGCGGCGCTGTGGAACCAACGAAAGGAACGCAGGTCATGAACCACCATACGATGTTCGAGCGACGCGAACGGCCGTTCGATCCGATGCCGAGACCGGTCAGCCCGTCGGAAGAAGGCGAGGGGCCCAAGCGCCCGGAGACCGGGTCGCCGGATAAAGACAACCTGCTGAAGCGGATGCGCAAAGTGGATCCGAAACAAGCGGAGCGGTATCGGCAGCGGACGGGGCAGTAGGAATCAGGTGCGAGGCACGAGGCAAGGGGCGAGAGGCGGGAAAGCAGAATTCTGGCCCCTAGCCCCTAGCCGCGCGCCTTTCGCCGACAATCCGGAGATTGAACGATGGGGATGGAAGGCGACTTCCTGCAGTTGTTAAAAGAGCGGGGCTATCGGTTCGGCACCGCCGGGACCGGTGGTGGGGGCGGCGGGACGGGACCATCGGCGGAGATCGCGTGCGGGACGACGATCCTGGCGATGAAGTATCGGAACGGAGTTCTGGTCGCCGGAGACCGTCGGGCCACGGCGGGCAACACGGTGATGTACGACCGGACCGACAAGGTTCTGGAGCTGGATCGCCACAGCGTGATGGCGATCGCGGGCGTGCCGGCGACGGCCTATGAGATGGCCCGCATTCTGGAGCATTCGTTTAAGTACTACCGCCGCACGCAGTTGCAGGAATTGAGCTTCGAGGGGAAATTGCGCGCCGTGTCCAAGCTGCTGAAGGAGAACGTCGCGGCGGCGCTCGCCGGCACCGGCGCCGTCGCCCCCATCTTCGCCGGCTATGATATCGAGCAAGGGACGGCCAAGATTTTCTTCTATGACATTCTCGGCGCGGAGTTCGAGGGCGTGGAATATGCCGTCTCCGGTTCCGGGTCTCCCACGATTCGCGGTATTCTCCATTATCTCAATACCTGGGGCGCCCAGCCGCTGAGCGCGCAGTCCGAGGAGGAGGCGACGACCCAGGCGCTGCGGCTGCTCACCTGCGCGGCGGAGTTTGATTCCGCGACGGGCGGAGTGAACCGCGAGGCGAATCTCTACCCCGTCGTGAAGCTGATCACGGAAGCCGGCGTGCAGACCGTGCCGGAGAGCCGGCTCAAGCCCTTGTTTGACGGGAAGGTGGCGCGCCATGTTTGAAGAACCGTATCGATGGGTCGAAGCGGTCGGCAATCGACGCCAATACCTCGACGAGCAGTTCAAACAGGGCAGTCCGGTCGTGGCCCTGTCCTATGCCGACGGTATTCTGCTGTTGACCGTCAGTCGGGGAACGCCCAAGCTCTACGAAATCTACGACCGCATCGCGCTGGGCGGCATGGGCCATCCGGCCGATCTGGAGAAACTGCGGTTCAGCCTGCTGGAGATGGCCCATGTCGAGGGGTTCAACCGGTCACCGTCGGACGTGACCGGCGCGCGCTTGATGAAACACGGTCTGGCCCCGACCATCAAGCAGGCGTTCGAAGAAATTTTCAAAGCCCCGTTCATCGTGAAAATTTTGCTGGCCGAGTTGGGGCTCAGACCGGGACGGGATGCGTTTCTGGCCATCAACTATGACGGCACGTTCGAAGAAACGACCGGATGCGCGGTGCTCGCGGCCACTCCGGCCATTCAGACCGAAATGGGAGCGTATCTCAAGCAGGAGGGCGATCTGGCCTCCGCCTCGCTGGAACAGGCGGTCTCGAGCGCGGTCTGCGCCTGGGCGGTGGGTTCGTTGGCGCAGATCCTGGAACGGACCGAAGACCGGCAAGGCGAGGAGAAACCTTCCCGATCTAATCACGCTCAGCCCGCGCCATCGGCGCCTGACAAGGCTCGGCTGCTCGCCCATCTGCGGGAAACGGTGGCGGAAAAAACGCTCGAGTGCGCCGTTCTGGAGCGCGGGGCACCAGGTTCGTCCAAGTATCGCGCGCTCAAACCGGACGAAGTCGGACGCCTGCTGCCGCGTGAACTGAGGAACGTGACACGTAACACGTAATGCGTGAATCTACGGCCAAGCGCAATATCGTTCTCTTGCATACGCTTCACGGGTAACGGTTCACGAATAACGGATCTTTCATGCTGACCCGCATTTTCGGCCTCGAAACCGAGTACGGCCTGCTCATCCATCAGGACCGCCCGGGTCATTCGCCTTCCTGGCTGGCTCACCGCATCCGCGATCACATCTTCCGCATTCAGCAACGCGGCGTGCTGGACCTTCATCACCGTGGCCATGATGAACCGCCCGGTAACGGCGGGTTTCTGACCAACGCCGGCCGAATCTATCTCGACATGGGTCACCTGGAATATGCCTCGCCCGAGTGTGGCACGTTGACCGATCTGGTCGCGTCCGACCGGGCCGGTGATCGGATTTTGCAGACGGCGCTGCAGGATCTGGGGCTGGCCGACACGGTGTCGTTGATCAAGAACAACATCGATCACGAAACCGATGCGACGTTCGGTTCCCACGAAAATTATCTTGTCTCGCGGCGGTTCCCGTTCTCGCGCCGGGGACTCGCGCCGTTGGTCGCGTTTCTTGTCACGCGCCAGATCTTTACCGGCGCCGGGCGAGTGGGCGCAGCCGGCCCGCAGGACGGTTGGCTCCAGAGGGATCGGCTGATCGTGCCTCGGGCGGCCATCTCGTCTCTTCGAAATCGACCGGCGTTGCCCTTTCAGATTTCCCAGCGGGCGGACCACATCGTCAACGATTTCTTCGAGTGGGTCCAGCAGAACCGGGCCATCGTGAATACCCGCGACGAGCCGCTGGCCGATCCGAATCGGTTCCGCCGCATTCATCTGTTGGTGGGCGACTCCAACATGGCCGAGTACGCGACGGCCTTGAAGATGGGCGCCACCGGTCTGGTGCTCCAACTCATCGAGGAGGGTCACGCTCCCAAGGGCTTGGAGATCCAGGAACCGGTGGAGGCGCTGCAGGAAATTTCCCAAGACCAGGATCGCCGATGGCTGGTCATGTTAACGTCGGGGAAAACGATGTCCGCTGTCGAAATCCAGGAACGTTTTCTGCAAGCGGCCCAGGAGCACTGCAAGGGGCAGGACGACGAGACCGATTGGGTGCTGGAGCAATGGGAACAGACCCTTGCCGATCTGCGCGGCGAGTACACGAAGCTGGTCGGACGCGTGGATTGGGCCTCCAAGCTGTGGTTACTGGAGACGTTCCGGGAGGCGGAACGGGTCGAGTGGGACGATCCGATTATGAAAAGTTTGGATCTGGAATACCATAACCTCCATCCCGACAGAGGGTTGTACTGGGGGCTCCTGGAGGAGGGACGAGTGGCGAAACTGACGACAGACAAGGCGGTCGAGCTGGCGCAAGATCGTCCGCCGAGAAATACGCGCGCCTTCGGGCGGGGAGAGCTGGTTCGGCACCTGCTGGCCTGCGGCCCTCCGCGTGAGCCTGATGACCCCGCGCCAGACGAACGGTACTTTCCCGCCTATGTCATCAACTGGTCGATTTTCCAGCTTCGCGGCCGCCCGCCATTCCCGATGCCGGATCCGTTCAAGACCTATGTTCAGGAAGTGCGGGACTACCTCGCCGGGTGAACAAGCTGGTCCGCCGGTCGATTCACCTACCCGCTTCCGCTCTCCTCTCTGCCGCGCGCGTCGGTTCCATCAGATACGACCGACGCTCGCAGGACGAGGTGTTTGCCCCGTTGCTGCCCCGGTCTCACTGCAGAGGCCATGAACGGGTCGGTCGTCTAAGCTGTTGATTTCCCGGATCGGTCGGCTTCGCGCAGGTCGAGTGCTAAGATTCTCTCAACACCGTGAGAGGATCGCCATGCATGCATCCGTCGCCTTTTCTGCAGCCTGGCGGGCGATCACCTTCGCGTTCGCTGTCTTATTCGTGGTGATCGGGATATCGGCGGAGTGGGCTGGAGCTGCGGATGTCGACGGAAAGAAGCAGAGCGGATCAGAGCTGGTGCGGAACATCCAGCGGATCGAGAACGACGCGGGAAGAGAAATTTCCAAGGCCGCCGGCGCCGGAGCCGAAACGGTGAACAAGGCGGCGAAAAAAGCCAACGGCAAAGCCGGTAAGTAACACAAGAGGGAGGAGGAAGACGATGGCAGAGGGCATCTCGAGCATGAAAACCAGGGGTTGGGTCGTGCAGTATGGTGTGGCGATCGTCCTTGCGTTACTGCTGGGTGTGATTCTGGGAAATATTCCGCTGTTCACAGGGACGACGCTCGGAACCGCCAAGCTCAAGGCCTCCGATGTGGCGCAGTTCCTGGGTTACGGAGGCGCGCTGTTGATGTTCTGGCTGTTCGGACGCCACGCAGCCATCCATTTCCCGGAGGAGTGGAAGTGGTTTTCGCCGTTCCGGGAGATGATCATGCCGGCGGCGACGTTGATCGTCGTGACCGCCGGATACGGGGTTCTGCTGCTGATCTGCGGTCCGTTCCTGGGAAAAACCGGCAAAACAATCTACAACTGGTTGTTTGTGGCGGGCATCGTCGCCGCGGCGATCTGGGTGGTCGTCACGTGGTTTCTGAAAAGCGCGCCGCTGCTCGCATCGCTGGAGATCCAGAAGAAAGGGAAACGACAGCCGGCCTGATACGTCGCGCGCTCACTCTGCTCCCTCCTGCTGAGCGACTTGCAGGCCGGTTTCCGCCGGTCGAAGGATCGGATATCACGCCGGGCCCCGGTCTTTTCCTTGCCGGTCCCGCAGATCGCTTGACTCATCCGCAATTGTTGTGACTCCGTCGTGCTCACGCCTCACGTGCCTAGCCCGTCGCGGCTCTCCCGTCCTTCGCCATCACCCGCACAGGCCTTCCCGATCGTCTGTCTTCCACGATCTCACGCGTCGGCGATGAAATACGTAAGAATCTCACTGGGCGGCCGTCCGAGTTAAGACTTGACTCTGTGTCTGGCTGTTGTATGAAGGGGTCAGCCACTCGTAAAGATACGGTTCTGAAAACGAACGTTGGAGGACCGCGTACGATGTCGATGGAAAAACGCCGACCCCAGTACGACCCGAAGAGTTTGCTGAATTCCCAGCCGGTCATTATCACCGTCGTCGATCCGGCTACCTATCGGGTTCAGTTTCAGAACGAGACCGGCCTGAAGAAATTCGGCGACATCTCCGACGCGCCCTGTTACGAAAAGATCGCCGGCTGCGCGGCGCCCTGTGCCTTTTGCCGGATGCCGGAAACGATGCAGACCGGAGAAATCACCTGTAACGAAGTGCTGCTGCCGAACAATCAATGTCTTCTCGTCCAATGGTCGAAAGCCGTGACGGTGGACGGACGGGTCCATGTCGTGGAGACGATCACGGATATCACCGAACGCAAACGGACCGAGAAGGCGCTGCAGCAGGCGCAGAAAATGGAGGCGATCGGCAGGCTGGCCGGCGGCATCGCGCACGATTTCAACAACCTGCTGACGATCATCAACGGCTACAGCCAGCTTGTGGCCGAGGAGTTGGCTCATCATCCCTGTCGGAAAGATTTGGATATGATCCGTCAGGCCGGCTCGCGCGCCGCGGCCCTGACCAAGAAGTTGCTGGCCTTCAGTCGCCACCAGGTTCTGGATCAAAAGCCCCTGGAGCTCAATGCGTTGATCCGGGACATGGAAGAGATTCTGCGCTGCCTCATCGGCGAGCAAATCAAGATTGTGACCTTGCTGAATCCGGAGGCAGGAGAGGTGCTGGCCGACCCGGTGCAGTTGGAACAAGTCATCCTCAATCTGGTCATCAATGCGCGCGATGCCATGCCGCAAGGAGGAGTCGTGACGATCGAGACTTCTAATGTCCACTTGAGCGACGATTATCTCCGCCGGCATCCGGGAGCCAAGCCGGGCCGCTATGTCGCCCTGTCTGTGCGGGATACCGGTTGCGGCATGGACGCTGAAACGCGAGCCCGGCTGTTCGAGCCGTTCTTCAGCACGAAGGAAGTCGGCAAAGGAACCGGGCTCGGTCTCGCGACGGTCTATGGAATCGTCAAGCAAAGCGGCGGCTATATTGAGGTCGCCAGCGAAGCGGGACGGGGGTCAACTTTCAAAGTGCTCCTGCCCCGGATAGAGACCAAAATCCAAGACGCGCAGGCATTCACTGTTCCGGAACGCCTGGCGGAGCATTACAAAACCGTGCTCGTGGTCGAAGACGAGAACGGAGTCCGGTCGTTTATCGCGACGATCCTCAGAACTCAGGGCTACCACGTCCTCGAGGCGTCCGACGGCGTCGAAGCGCTTAAACTTATGCAAACGCACGCCGGCGCATGCCAGTTGGTGATCGCCGACGTCATCATGCCGCGGATGAACGGGCCGGCCTTGGCGCAACACCTTGCGGCGTTCATTCCCGATCTCAAAGTGCTCTTCATTTCCGGGTACACAGGCGACACGATCTCGGCCAACGGGGTCGGGGAGCAATGCGTCTTCCTGCCCAAGCCCATCATGCCCCGGACGCTGGCGGACAAGGTCCAAGAGATGCTTTCTAACTGACCTGCCGCGAGCATCGCATCGGATCGAACCGGCCTTCCAGTGAATCCCGCGTACTCCGTGCCACGGCTTCATCGGCGGGAGCAACGCCCAGCCGCTTCAGATTGCCGGAGGTCCTTCGCCATGACCTCCACGAGTCGGTTTTCTACCCAATAGCGGTCCTCACACGGTTTGAGGCGTTGGAAAAAACCGCAGTGCCCTCCGTGCACGGGCGCGATCAGCCTGATGCGGGGATTGTTGCGCAGGGAGGACGTCTGGAACGTGATGTAGGGGATAAAGGGGTCGTCTTGAGCGGTCATGATAACGGTCGGCACGCGGACCTGAGCAAGCACATGCCGTGCGCCGGCGCGCTCGTAATAGTCGGCAGCATCGCGATAGCCGCCGTCCGGCGCCGTGTACCGGTCGTCAAATTCCCGCATCGTGCCGATGGCCCGCAAGTCCGACAGGTCGAACTTGCCGGGAAACAGCGCCGCCTTGCGTCGCATTCTGGCCTTCAGGCGTTTCAGAAAGTAGGAATGGTACAGACGATTGCGTGGCTGTTCCAGCGCGTTGACGCAGGCCGCCGGATCGATATTGGGGCAAACGGCCAACACGCCTCGCAGCGCGGGCAAATCGGCTCCCGCCTCGCCTGCCGTCTTCAAAACAAGATTGCCGCCCATGGAATACCCGACCAGCCAGATGTCCGACAGCCCGTCGACATTCGCCAGTTCCTCGACCACGGCCTTGTAATCCGCACTGAGCCCGCTGTTGTACAACGTCGGAGTCAGGGCCTCGGTTCCTCCGCAGTTACGCTGGTTCAACCGCACGACGTTCAGGCCTGCCCGCCAGGCCTTTGCAGCGATCCCGCGCATGTAGTGCGATTCGCTGCAGCCCTCCAACCCGTGCACCAGCACGGCGGTCCGGCAGGCCTTCTTGTCTTTGTGCCAATGGCAGAAACCGAGCAGTTTGGTGTCCTTCGCGACGGAAAATAGCCGCGCCTCTACCGGCACGTCGCGCAAAAGATCTCGGCGAGGCCACAGGCGCGGTACGATGGTCATGGCGTGGGGGTCTCGAAGTAACGGGTGTGGATCGAAACGAGGGAGGCTACTCAAGGGATCCATTGAGGCTTGGAAACGCAGAACGCCGGCTTCCAGCTGATGCAGAGCGGTCTGAGAGAAGAGTGGCTCCCCGGGCAGGACTCGAACCTGCGACCAATCGGTTAACAGCCGACCGCTCTACCAACTGAGCTACCGGGGAATCGTATCCGACGGCAAACGGGGCGTATTGTAGCACAAACCGTAACGGCCGGGGAGAGGCGATGGACGGTCGATGAGGCCCCTCAACCTACACGTTGAAGTCCTCAGATTCGTCTTCGTCGTCCGCTGCGTCGGAAGTGCCTTCGGCCAGCGCGGCATAATGGCGGGCCCAACTCAGATAGATGTTCCCGCTGTCCCGCATCGCATCGGCGCCTTTCGCAAGCTTGCCGGCCAGCTCCGGATCCTTACCCGTAGCCTGGATTTCGGCCGCCCGGCGCTCCAACGCTTCGGGAAATTGCTTCAGCAGGGTCGAGATCTCCATGATCAACGACCTCACGACGTTGTCTTCGCTTTCCATCATGGCGCGCCTCGTGCAAACTCACCCAACAAAAAACCCCATAGCGAGAGCGCCATGGGGTTCCGTGACATGGCTCCGTGCAGCGATCAGCCCTGGTAGGCTTGGCCCAGGGCCGCGGATTCGCCTTTTCTCGAAAGCAACTCCCCGTTGGCGCTGACTGCGCACATCTCGATTGCCTGGTGCTTGGCGGCGTTGCAGACCACGACGCAGAGTTCGCAGCCTTTGCAGCGGGTGATGTTCACTTCGGCGACCATTTTCGCGACGTTGAGATCGAGGCAGTTCGCCTCGGGACAGTACATGATGCACAGACGGCAGCCCTTCTTGGCTACGCATTTTTCTTCGATGACTTGCGCGACATTATACATGCGTCACGGTTCCTTTTTCGTTAGGCTGCCACGGCCGGCATCCCGACCTTGAGCTCGAAGTTGTTCTTCTCGGCCCATTCCGCGCCCAACTCATAGGCGCGCTTCACGGTCGCGAGGTTTTTCTGCAGCAACATTTCTTTCTTGGCAAACTTTTTCTTGATCGCTTCGTCCAACGATGCCGTGCCGCCGGATGCCACGAACTTTTTGCCGAACCGTTCCTGAAGCGCCTGATCCAGAGCCTCCAACGAGACGCATTGGGTGATGCCGGCCACCGATCCGATCATGGTCATGTTCGTGGACAACTCGGTTCCCGCGATCTCCAGGGCGATCTGCGTCCCCTTGATGTAAAACACCGCCACGTTCAGATCTTTCAGCCGTTGGATGTCTTCCTCGGACAACAGCGGTACGTCCGAGTTGATGATCACCAGCCCGTTTTCTTTGATGCCGGAGTAGAACGGCATGGTGTAACTCTTCCCCATCGTGATCACCTGGGGGTGGAACACTTCGATCACATCGGGAAACACCAGTTCGCCGCGGTCATAGATACGCTCGACCCCGATGCGGCAGTAACTCTCGGCCGGAGCCATCCGTTTTTCCGCGCCGAAGAACGGATTGGAAATCGCGTACTTCCCATCCCGGTTCGCCGCCATGGCCATCACATGAGCCGCGGTCACGGCACCCTGTCCTCCCAATCCCGACATCCGGATATTCAGTCTCTTCTTGATCATGATCCGTCCTCCCCGACTCGCGTCTCGTCCGGTTGGATTAGGCTTCCTGCGCGGCCAACTGTTTCGCCGCCGCTTTCTTTTCCTTCTCCTTGGCGGCCAGTTCCGCCAGGAACTGCTTCGCGGCGTCGCTCACATATTCCCTATAGGCGAATCGCTCGGTCGGTTTCTCCGAATCCCGCATCTCTTGGAGCCCTTCCATACTGTTCTTGCCGATCTCCAAGATGCACGGAGTGTAGAGTTGGAGATAGGTCGGACCGATCTCGCGAGCCACGAACACGGCGTTCCGGACGACCTTTTCCACCAGCGACGGCTTGCTGACCGTGCATTGGACCACGTAATGACAGCCGGACTCGCGAGCGATCTCCGGGAGCCGCACCTTTTCGAAGGTTTTGCCGACCGGCGCCATCTTGGCGACAAAACCTTTCTGCATCAGTCCGCTCTCTTGGCCTCCGGTGTTGGCGTAGAGTTCGTTGTCGAAGCAGATCGTGGTGAATTTTTCCTGGCGGAACCAAGCCTGGAGCGTCATGTCCAATCCGATGTCCACCGTCGCGCCGTCGCCGGCCAACACAACGACATCCTTGATCCGTCCGGGGAACCGGACGGTCAGCGCGCGCTTGAGACCGGACGCGATGGCATTTTGATTGCCGAACAGGGAGTGGATGTTGTGCACGGCGACGTGGGGAAACACCAGGCTGGTGCAGCCGGTCGATCCCACCATCACCGTGTCCTCGGGGTTCGGCAGGGACGCCAGGATGTATCGGAAGGCCATCGACTCGGGGCATCCGGCGCAAAGCGAATGCTCTTCGATCAGTTCCTTGGTGGTTCCGATATCTTTCCAGCCCCGGTCTTCCTTGCCGAACGTGGCCCGCTGGACCAAATCCTGATACTCGGGCGGCATGATCTCGAAGAATTCCGGTGCGATTTTGATTCGCTCTTTGCTCATGGATGCCTCCTTCCCTAGCTTGCTGAGCCGAGCGCCAATCTGATGGTTCCAGGCGCTCGGAGAAAACACCTTTCGTCAGCTCCCGCGGCCGGCCAGCGACATGGCCCGCATCCCCAGTGCCGTCTTGATTTCAGAAACAATGATTTCCGGCGGCATGGTCATGCCGCCGCAGACATGGGGACCGGCATGGACGCGATCGCTGTTGGGAATCGTGGCCCGAATCTCCTTGGCCAACCATCCGGTGACATTGAACTCCGGCACGAAGATATGCTTCGCGTGTTTCGTCGCCTCGCGGATTTCGTCCCCTGGCCAAGGACGCAACGTCTTGACCTTCACCAGGCCGCAGCGTACGCCTTCGTCTTCCAACAGGCGAATGGCTTCTCGTCCCTGCGACACTGCGGTCCCCGACGTCACGATCAAAATGTCGGCGTCCGTGTTCTCCGCGTCGATCAATCCGTTGAGCCAGTGAATCGTATGCTTGCGGGACCGCTCCACCGCCGCCCACACTTCCTGTTGCCAACTTGCGTGCGTCGCGTAGCTGATATAGTTGCTCTTCATCACGAACGGGTCGCGCATCATCCGCACGGGCGGGCACTCCATATCCATGCAGGGCACGGGCGAGCGATAAGGATCATAAGGCGGTAGACACATGTCGGCTGGCGTCAAGTGCACCACGTCTTTGGTGTGCGTGACGAAGAAGCCGTCGCAGCAGAGCGCGAGCGGCAAATGGACATCCGGTTCTTCAGCCACCATGTATCCCTTCAATATCCAATCGAAGAAGTCCTGCGCCGTCTCGGCATGCCACACCAACATGCCCGTATTCAGGAGATAGGAAATTTCCAACGTATCCGGTTGAATCGAGAGCGGCGAATTGATGCCGCGGCACGTGACGATCATCTGAATCGGCAGCCGTGCGCCGGCCCACATCGGAAAGTTTTCCATGGCCCGCATCGTGCCGGGACCGGCCGTCGTCGTGAACACTCTGGCCCCTCCGAATGCGGCGCCCGCACATTCCGACATGACGGCGAACTCGCTCTCGCCCCGGAAGTAGTCGCCCACGTAACCTTCGGCGAACAACTCGCCGATCAACGCCGCCGCTTCGCTCTGAGGCGTGATCGGATAAGCGATCATGACGTCGCAGCTCGCCCGACGAATCGCTTCCTTGATGACCTCGCTTCCGGTGAAAAACGAAGGCGTGCGCGGGGCCTCATGGAGCATATACCAGGGATCTGTGTACGTCTGTCCCTTCTTGTTCTGCGTCCCGATGACCGACTTTCCTTCTGCCATGGCCCCAGCCTCCTTTCTCTGCCGCGGGCGCTCAAACATCAGTTTGAGGCCGTACTCTTGACCGAAGTCAAACGTGGTTGGACCGTTCCTTTCAATTTGCGCACCCATTCGGCCAGTCGCATGATTTTCTCAGGCGTCGCATCGCGAAACGACAGCATGGCGTCTTCGTGACCGGCTTGGGCGCACATGGCGATCGTATAGCAGGAAGTCCCGCCCCGGATGATTTTCAACGACAGATTCGCCTGATGACAATGAACACCGACAAACATGCAGCAGTCGATCTTGTTGTGCCAAATCGTGAGATTCGGATGGTTCGGATTGATCTCGATTTCCGGGTTGATCTTGGGATATTTCGGTCGGTAGTCGGGCATGGGGATCAACATGGGCTTCTGTCCGGGCTGCACGCATTCCTTGATGGTCTCATAGAGATGGCGAATGGCGGTCGCTTTCTTGGCCGCTTTTTCATTCCATGCCCAGAGCACGAGAGGACCCGGAAAGATCGTCGGAACCTTCGCCATCAGAAACTGTCGGGCAGCTTCCTCCATCGCCTGTTCTTCGGGAACAATGACGCCGTTGATATGGGCTTCTCCGGGATTCGGAAGCCGGATGCCCATGGTTGCCGCGGCAGGCGGCAAAAAATGCTCTGGTCCAGGAAGGACGCGGTATTGTTGGTTCATTCCAGGTTCTTCTCCTCAGGCAAAAATGAGCGCATTCTTGAAGGCATACCGCCACTCTAAGCCGTTTCCGCCACTACCGCAAGACAACAGAAGGCCCACCGAAAAGAAATTTTGGGCTATGGGGGCCGATCCTTAGTAGGTCTTTTGAACTAAGAGCGCGCGCCGGAGCTTGATAAGCTAAGGCCGCATTATAGCTGGCGTTCTTTCGAACTGTCAATCTGCAGATTGGGCCGCGATTGTGTGGACAATCCTTGCTCCATCGAAAAGGGTGGCGGAAGACCGTGCTCAAGCCATTCTCACTTTCTGGTCTTGTGAGGGGCCTCGTTTTCCTTCCGGGTGGCTCAAGGCAGCCGCTCGCAAGCGACCGTAGAACCTAATGCGCAGGCGCGCTCAAAGTCGTCCTTGGCCAACCGCCCTAACATAAGCCCCTGATAGAGTTTAGCGCGACGTAGAAAGGCTTCTTTATCGGTGGGATCCGCCCGCACGACGACGGAGAGATCTTCGATGGCGCGTTGGGGTTGCTTGAGCCTGGCGTAAATCTCGCTCCGCAGCAGGTACGCCTCCTTTTGGTAAGCGAGCCAGCTGTCGCTGAGCTGAGTCCCCAGAAGCCTGTCCAGCGTCGCCAGCGCCTCACGCCACTGCTTGGCCGCAGCTTGCTTTCTCGCGAGCGTCGTATACAGCGTGATGAGCCGTTGTCGAGCGAGGTCGAAGAGGGGGTCAATCTCGAGGATCCGCTCGTAGTCTTTCGCAGCTTCTTCCGCTTTTTTGTACCAGGTCAGGGTGTCTCCGCGTCCCAAGAGGGCCCACGTGTTGGTCGGATCGAGCACCAACGCGTAGTCAAAATCAGCGCGCGCCCGCTCCAGATAATTCGCGAGTTCGTCGGGCCGCGGTTTGCGCGAGAAGGCGAGGGAAGCGATGCGCAAGTACGTCTGGCCCCTCACAATGTACCCGTCGATGAACTGATCATCCGCAATCACGGCCTGCGTGGCCAAGTCGATCTTTTGAGAAAGGTTCTGCGCGCCGATTGCCGATCGCACCAACTCGCTGGCCCGCTGCCGGTTTTGCGACTTCGGCGTCGGTTCGATCAGCAGCATGCGTACTCCCCGAGACTCCTTCCGAAGCTCCTTCAACTGCGAGCGGAGTTGCGAATTCTCCCGTTGAAGCTCACGGTAGTTTGCAGCCAGTCGCTGTTCGGACTGCAGGCGCTTGATGGCTTCTTCGAGCTTATCCAAGCTGACGACCGCGCGAATCTTGATCTGGAAGACCGGCCGGTCTCCCTCGAACGTCCGGTGCGATTGGAGGATCTCCGTTTCGATGATGGCCGCCGAGATCGTCCGTACCTCGAGGGCACTCGCTCGGAAAGTTCTGTCGCCGAAGGTCTTTTCCATGTCCAGAAAGGCGGACTCGAGGTACACGCCGGCTTCTTCGACCGCCTTCCGTTTCGCTCTCAACAGGACATTGGCCTCCGCACCTGCCAGGGTGTCTCCATCGCCCATCACATATCTCGCCTCGGCGACGATGACTTTCGTGGTACCGGCTAGAGCGTGGGGTCCGAAAAGAAACACCGCACACGCACAGACGACCGCGCAGTCCTTGGCGAAAAACACCCATCGTATCTTCATCATTTCAACTATACCGCCGGCGGGGCGGGTGAACAATCTATGCGAATGGGGGGAGCGGCTGCCGGATAACCAGGTTACCCGACATGACACACGGGGAAAGCGTGATCCCCTGTCTAGGGGGCCCAGCGAGGGTAGGCTGTGGTGCGCCGGGTCAAGCAATTGACGCTTGAACAACGGGGCTCATATCGATCATACCTTGGGGAAGATTTGCAGGAACGGGTGCACTTCGACCCGCTCGAACACGCCGTGGACAGTATAGGGATCCTCCCGTGCGAACTGTTCCGCTTCTTCCTGGGACTTCGCCTCGATCACGATGAGGCTGCCGGTCTGATCGGTCAGCGGGCCGGCCAGAATGACTCGCCCTTGCGCATTCAGCGGCTCGAGCTTCGCCAGGTGGGCTGAGCGGTGGATCTTGCGTTTGGCTTGGCCGTCCGGGCCGTCGAAACCGATGATGACGAACTTCATGCAGCTCTCCGACGGATGTCGTGAAACATGGTAGATACCGGACGCATCAGCCTATGCGAAACGTCAGGAAAACGGGTGTGAACCTTTATGAACCGAAGGCTTCGAGCGGATGGCGATCCTTATAGCCATGGGTGACCTCATGCCACCAGCGGATCTCGGATTCTCCGAGTTTCCAACAGAGATAGACGATTCGACCGTCCAAGAGATAGGGGAAATCGCAGAGCCCCATATCGATATCCTTGACCAATACGCCCATGTCCTGGATGGCGTGGAGATTTTCCCCGATCTGCTGCAAGCCCATAATATAGAGAGCGCCGAGCGGGCTGCCGCCTCCCGACTCCGCGTTCGCGCTGGCTTTTTTGATCTCGTCTTTCGTACGAATGAGGATGGCCTTCCCTTGCTTGATCGCCGTCAAATGATGGCACAAGTGAGGGATCAGCCGATTGGCTTCCGAGAGGGTAAAAATGCGGTCCTGGTTCTCGCTTTCGCCGCGGTCGGCCATAATGAAGCCTCGGCGGTTTCTTTAGCACAACGTCGAATCGGGGTTCAACGGCGTTGGGTCAGCGCGACGTGGCAGACGGATGACGGCGGCCGGATAGTCCATTTGTTGAGCCGGCAGGTCTCCGTGGCCCGGGCAGCCGGGGGAGACCGTGTCACAGGGAGACCGTGTCACAGAAGGACGAGACGACTATTGACAAGGTGGAAGGCGAGCGTTATCATTTGACCAGCTTTCCGGTTCGATAGAAGGTTACCTCTTCCCCCGTTTAACTTTCCGGGGCCCGTCTCGAACCAAGCCGATTTATCGTAGTCGCCCAGGCAAATTTCGATGTCGGACGTTCCCGAACTCCGAGGGAACAGTCGGCTTTCAGCGAGCGAAAGTCCGGACACTATAACCCGAGAACACGTTCATCCTTCGCGGATCATCCTCTCCAGTTCAAACTGACATCATCAACGACATGAGCTTCGTTCATGTGTGACGCTGAACGGACATTTTCTCGCAGCTCGTTGCTGCAGCGAGGCAGAGCAATCCGTAAGCCTCGGAACGCAACATGGTAAGGGGGAGAACATGCATCTGGCCGAATTAAAGCAAAAAACCATCGCCGAACTGAACGAGGTGGCGCGAGAACTCAAGATCGAGGGAGCGGCCAATCTCCGGAAGCAGGAACTGATCTTCGCGATCCTGCAGGCACAGACAGAAAAAAACGGAGTGGTGTTCGGAGAAGGTGTGTTGGAGACGCTCCCCGACGGCTTCGGCTTCCTGCGAGCGCCCGACTCCAATTACCTGCCGGGCCCTGACGACATCTACATCTCCCCTTCGCAGATCCGTCGCTTCAATCTCAGGACCGGCGACATCGTCTCCGGGCAGATTCGCCCGCCCAAAGAAAGCGAGCGGTACTTCGCGCTCTTGAAAGTCGAAAAGGTCAATTACGAAGACCCGGAAGTCGCACGGGACAAGATTCTGTTCGACAACCTCACGCCGCTCTATCCCGAGGAACGCATCAACCTCGAGTTCGATCCGGAGGAGTACTGCACGCGGGTCATGGACCTGATCACTCCGATCGGCAAAGGTCAGCGCGGATTGATCGTCGCTGCGCCGAGAACCGGTAAGACCATGTTGTTGCAGGCGATCGCCCGGGCGATTCTGAAGAACCATCCGGAGATGACCGTGATCGTGCTGTTGATCGATGAGCGTCCCGAGGAAGTCACCGATTGGCAGCGACAGGTCAAGGCCGAGGTGATCAGCTCCACGTTCGATGAGCCGGCCCAGCGCCACGCGCAAGTGGCCGAAATGGTGCTGGAGAAGGCCAAGCGGCTGGTGGAACACAAGCGGGACGTGGTGATTCTGCTCGACAGCATCACCAGGTTGGCCCGCGCCTACAACACCATCGCGCCGCCGAGCGGCAAGGTGCTCTCCGGCGGTCTCGATTCCAACGCGCTGCAACGCCCGAAGCGGTTCTTCGGGGCGGCGCGGAACATCGAGAACGGTGGAAGCCTCACCATCATGGCGACCGCCCTGGTCGACACGGGCAGCCGCATGGACGACGTGATCTTCGAAGAGTTCAAAGGCACCGGCAATATGGAAGTGCACCTGGATCGGCGGTTGGCGGACAAGCGCATCTTCCCGGCGATCGATATCAGCCAGTCCGGGACCCGCAAGGAAGAGTTGCTGGTGGATCGGGACCGGCTCAACAAGATGTGGATTCTCAGAAAAGTGCTGAGCCCGTTGGGAACCATGGAGGCGATGGAATTCCTCATGGACAAGATCCAGGGCACCAAGACGAATCAGGAATTCCTCATGTCCATGAATCGATGACAAGAAAGCCGTCGGCTTTCAGCCTTCGGTGAAAACCTGAGGGCAACGCCGATGGCTGATAGCTATCCACTGTAAGCTTCCGACAGGAGCGCATAATAATGAAGAAAGGCATTCATCCGGCTTATCGAGAGGCGACGGTGCACTGCGCCTGCGGGGCGACGTTCAAGACCAGATCCACCGTCGGCAATATCAACGTCGATATCTGTTCGAGCTGCCACCCGTTCTTCACCGGGACGCAGAAGATCGTGGATACGGAAGGCCGCGTGGAGCGCTTCAAGAAGAAGTACGCCAAGAAGGCGAAGTAAGGCACGCGAAAGAAGCAGCCTATGCTGCTCCATCGGACAGAGCGCTTCGAGGACCGGAGCAGGTCATGGCCCAGACGCCAACCGCCGAGACCAAGGAAACGAGACTGCTATCCAAGTGGGAGGCGGTCGCCGTCAGATATGAGGAACTGACCCATCAGCTCCAGGATCCCTCTGTTCTCAACCAGCCCGCCCTCATCCGCAAGCTCAACAAAGAGCGCACCGAAATCGAGGAACTCGCCCAGCTTTTCAACGTCCGGCGCGACCTCGTCAGGCAACTCGAAGAAGCCGATCAGATTCTCAACGATCCCAACGCCGAAACGGACCTGCAGCAGTTGGCCGCGGAAGAGGCGCGGGTGCTGCGGCAACGGCGGAAGGAAATCGAAGAGCAGGCCTTCGGATTGCTGGTGCCGAAAGATCCGCGCAACGACAAAAACACCTTCGTGGAGATTCGGGCCGGAACGGGAGGAGACGAAGCGGCATTGTTCGCCGGCGACCTGCTCCGAATGTACGTCAGATATGCGGAACGCAAAGGCCTGCGTGTGGAAGTGATGGAAGCGTCGGAAACCGGCATCGGCGGGTATAAGGAAGCCGTTCTCCTGGTGGAAGGAAAGGGCGCCTACGGACACTTCAAGCATGAAGCCGGAGTCCACCGGGTGCAGCGGGTGCCGGTCACCGAGGCGAGCGGACGGATCCATACGTCCACGGTGACCGTCGCGGTCATGCCCGAAGTCGACGAGGTCGAGGTCCATATCGATCCTAAAGACCTCCGGATCGACACGTTTTGTTCCTCGGGAGCAGGAGGGCAAAGCGTCAACACGACCTATTCGGCGGTGCGCATCACCCATATCCCGACCGGCGTGGTGGTCACCTGCCAGGATGAGCGATCCCAGCTCAAGAATCGCGCCAAGGCCATGCGGACTCTGCGGGCGCGGATCGTGGAAGCCGAGCGCGCGAAGCAGGAGGCCGAGATCGCTCAGGACCGGAAAGCGCAGGTCGGGACCGGCGAACGGAGCGAGAAAATCCGGACCTACAACTTCCCCCAGAATCGCGTCACGGACCATCGGATCGGGCTCACCCTGCACAAGCTCGATCAGGTGCTCGACGGGGACCTCGACGAGATCGTGAAAGGGTTGCGCGCGGCCGAGGCCAATGCCCTGGCTGCGGAGACGTGATGGAGTCGATCGCCTCTTCCGCCGCGAACACGCATGGCGTCACGTTGGCGGCGCTGCTTCGGGAAGGGCGCGCGATGCTGGCGGAGGCCGGCGTCGAACGGGCGGAGCAGGAAGCCGTCTGGATTCTGGAAGCGGCGCTGAACACGTCCCGGCTCGCCCTCACGCTCGAGCGAACCCGCCTCGTCGATCCGCACACACTCGCCACCGCGCGGGCGTTGCTGGCGCGACGAGCCGCCCGCGAGCCGCTTCAATATCTTCTCGGCACGCAGGATTTCTGCGGGTTGGAATTTGAAGTCGATCCCTCCGTCTTTATTCCCCGGCCGGAAACCGAACTCCTGATCGACGAACTCGCGCGCCGCCTGCGGGCGGACGAACCGGCGCTTCTCGCCGATATCGGAACAGGATCCGGTTGCATCGCGGTGGCGGCCGCCCGCGTGTTCCGGCACGCTTCCGTCTACGCCGTCGACCTCTCTGAGGCGGCGCTGGTGGTGGCCGGCAGGAACGTCGTGCGGCACGGCGTCCAGGTGCGGGTGACCTGCCTCCGCGGCGATCTGTTTGGGCCGCTGCGCGCGCGAGGCATGACGGGCGCGTTCGCCGCGATCCTCTCGAACCCTCCCTACATCGCCGATCCGGAGATCGACGGCCTTCAGCCTGAAGTCCGGCTGTTCGAGCCTCGTCTCGCGTTGTCCGGCGGTCAAGACGGACTGGATTTCTATCGCCGAATCGTGAACGAAGCATGGGAATGGCTCGCTCCCGGAGGGGTGCTGATCATGGAAGTCGGCCGGGACCAGGCCGCGTCGGTCTGCGAGATCGCCAGCCGCCAAGGCCGGTACGGGACCATCAGTACCAGGCAGGACCTGGCAGGGATCGATCGGCTTGTCTGCGTGGAAAAAGGCTAAGGCTGGCGTCGCGGGGCCGGAAAGCGGAGCAGAGCATGGACAGTATCGTCATCACCGGCGGGAACCCGCTTTGCGGCGAAGTCCGAGCCAGCGGCGCCAAGAACGCCGCGTTGCCGATCCTGGCTTCGGCGATCCTCGGGGGGGACTGCACGGTCTCCAATGTGCCCCATGTCGTGGACGTGAGGACGATGGAAAGATTGCTGGAGATCTTGGGCGCCTCGGTCAAACACGAGGGGGATCATGTCTCCATCAACGCGGATCGTCTGCATTCGACCGAGGCGCCGTACGAACTGGTCAAGACCATGCGCGCATCCGTGCTGGTGCTGGGGCCGCTGGTGGCCCGCTGGGGCGAGGCCACCGTGTCGCTGCCGGGCGGCTGCGCGATCGGATCGCGGCCGGTGAATCTCCATCTTGCCGGCTTGGCCAAACTGGGCGCGGACATTTCGATCGAACACGGGTACATCAAGGCGAAAGCCCGGAAGCTCAGAGGGACGCGGATCTACTGCGACACGCCGACCGTGACCGGCACCGAGAATCTGATGATGGCCGCCTGTGTCGCGGAGGGCACCACCGTCATTGAAAACGCCGCCAAGGAACCCGAGATCGTCGACCTGGCCGAGTTTCTCGTCAGGCGGGGGGCGCGCATCGCGGGAGCCGGCACCGACCTCGTCACGGTCGAAGGGGTGGCGGCCTTGCACGGAGCCGATCATCAGGTCATTCCCGATCGCATCGAGGCCGGCACCTACCTGGTCGCCGGAGCCATTACGGGGGGCGAGGTGCGCGTGGAGCGCTGCCGTCCCGATCATCTGGAAGCCGTGCTGATCAAATTGCGCGAGAGCGGGGTGGACATCGCCGAGGACAAGGAGAGCGTCTGCGTGAAGGCCGTACGCCGTCCGCGCGGTATCGACGTCAGGACCTGTCCGTATCCCGGATTCCCGACCGATATGCAGGCTCAGATGGTCGCGTTGATGAGCGTGGCCCAGGGGACCAGCGTGATTACGGAAACGGTGTTCGAAAGCCGGTTCATCCATGTGGAGGAGCTGCGGCGCATGGGCGCCGATATCAAAGTGGAGGGCAACCGGGCCGTGGTGACGGGTCGGGAGCGGCTGACGGGAGCGCCGGTGATGGCCTCGGACCTGCGCGCCAGCGCCGGGCTGGTCCTGGCCGGCCTGGCGGCGGAGGGCGTCACGGAAGTCTCCCGGGTCTATCATCTGGATCGCGGCTATGAACGGATGGAAGAGAAATTGCGGCGTCTGGGAGCCGTCATCGAGCGGAAGAAAGCCGGCGCGGACGGCGGCACAGGAAAGCGGACATGCTGACGATCGCCTTGTCGAAAGGAAAACTGCTGGAGCCGACCCTGGAGCTGTTCCGGCGGGCGGGCTATGCCAGCCCGGGCCTTTCGGCGGACAGCCGGCGGCTGGTCTACGCCTGCCCGGACAACGACATGAAGCTGCTCATCGTACGGCCGAGCGACGTGCCGACCTACGTGGAATATGGGGCCGCCGACGCGGGGATCGTGGGCAAAGATGTGCTCTTGGAGCAGGATTGTGACGTATATGAGCCGTTGGATTTACGCTTCGGAGCGTGTAGAATCTCGGTCGCCGCGCTGAGAGGTCAGGAATCGCGGAACCGGCTCTCGTCCAAGATCAGGGTCGCGACCAAGTATCCGAACATCACCGAGCGGTATTTCAACCGGATGGGGATCCCGGTTGAAATCATTAAGCTGTACGGCTCAATCGAACTGGCGCCGGTGGTGGGTCTGGCGGACCGCATCGTCGATCTGGTCGAGACGGGAAATACGCTGAAAGCCCATGACTTGACCGAGGTCGAGGTCATTGCACGGTCGACGGCGCGGCTGATCGTGAATCGGGCCAGTTTGAAGATGAAGCACGAGGCTCTGACGGAATTCATTTCCCGGCTGCGGGACGGGGCCGCCCCGCGCCGCCGCAGCCGGCGGAGGAGCTGATCGACGGGTGTCCTTTATGGCTTGGACGGGAGCGCCAGGATGAAAATCATCGCCACCACGGATCGGGCCTTTGCTCCAGCGCTCAAACGCATTACGTCCCGCGGTCGCCTGCAGAGCGGAGCCGTGGAGAAGAGCGTGAAAACCATCTTGCGGGCGGTGGAGCGAGGCGGGGACCGGGCGCTTCTCCGTTATACGAAGAAATTCGATCGGGTTTCGCTGGGACCGGCGGAAATCCGAGTCACCCCCGAAGACATCAAAGAAGCCTACTATCACATCCGTAAGGATGAGGGGGACGCGTTGCGGTTCGCCGCGCAGCGCATTACAGCCTTTCACGAGCGGCAGCGGACAAAGACCTGGATGTATCAGGACAACGGTGCGACGCTCGGCCAGGCTGTGACGCCGCTGGACGCCGTCGGCATCTACGTGCCGGGAGGCAAGGCCGTCTATCCGTCCTCGGTCTTGATGTGCGCCATCCCCGCGAAGGTGGCCGGCGTCAAACGAGTAGTGATGTGCACGCCGACACCGAAAGGCGGAATTAATCCCTATCTGCTGGTGGCGGCCGACATTGCCGGGGTAGATGAGGTTTATCGTGTCGGAGGGGTGCAGGCGATCGGTGCACTGGCCTACGGGACCAAGACCATCGCCCGTGTCGACAAAATCGTGGGTCCGGGCAATATCTATGTCGCCACTGCCAAACGCATACTGTATGGCACGGTCGGGCTCGACATGGTGGCGGGGCCGAGCGAGCTGCTCGTGATCGCGGACGACAATGCCAATCCCGCACATGTCGCGGCTGACCTGCTCTGCGAAGCCGAGCATGACGAGGATGCGCAAGTGTATCTCGTGACCACGTCCGAACGGCTGGCCAAGGAGGTCGTCCGTCTGGTCGAGGCGCAGGTGAAAAAATTGCGGAGGGAGAAGATCGCGGCCAAGTCGATTGCGCGGCATTCGGTGGCCTTTGTCGTGACCACCTTGGACGAGGCGATCGATCTGGCCAACCACATTGCGCCGGAACATCTCACGCTGTCGGTAGATCGGCCGTTCGATTACCTGGAGAAAGTCCGCCATGCCGGCGCGCTGTTTCTCGGCCGCTACACGCCTCCCGCCGTGGCCGACTACGTTGCGGGCCCGAACCACGTGTTGCCGACCGGCGCGACGGCGAAATTTTTCTCCGCGCTGTCGGTGAACGATTACGTGAAGATGAGCAACATCGTGCATTACACCCGGGACGAGCTCGTCAAGGTGAAGGACCACCTGACGCGCCTCGCCCATATCGAAGGGTTCGACGCGCACGCCAAATCGGCGGAAAGCAGGTTCTCATGACGAGCACGCGGCCGCCCAGACGGGCTTCGATTCAGCGGGTGACGACGGAGACGCAGGTCCAGGTCGAGTTCCAGCTTGACGGAACCGGGCAGGGCAAAATCAGCACGACGATCCCCTTCCTGGATCACATGCTGGCGCTGCTCGCCAAGCACGGGTTTTTCGACCTGACGGTCCAGGCCAAGGGCGACGTCGACATCGACGACCATCACACGATCGAAGACATCGGGATCGTCCTGGGCGACGCGTTGAAGCAGGCGCTGGGAACGAAGGAAGGCATCCGGAGGTTCGGCTGGGCGTCGGTTCCGTTGGACGAAACGTTGGCGCAGGTGACGGTCGATCTGAGCGGACGGCCCTATCTCGTCTATCGGGTCGATCTGCCGGAACGCAAGATCAAGTCGTTTGACCTGGGTTTGTTCGAAGACTTCTTCCAGGCCTTCGTCGCGCACGGCGCGCTCAACCTGCACGTGAACGTGCTCTACGGCCGCAACCCCCACCACATCATGGAGGCCGTCTTCAAGGCGCTGGCCAAGGCATTGGACCAGGCCACCTCGCTGGAGGAACGGCTCTCCGGCGTCCTGTCGACAAAAGGAAAGCTCTAACTGGGTGCGGGGCAAGAGGCGAGAGGCGATGGGCAGGGGAGAGACTTTCTTAAACCATGCCTCTAGCCCCTGGCCTCGTGCCTATCGCCCTTAGCCTGGAACTATGATCGCCATAATCGACTACGGGATGGGAAACCTGCGGAGCGTCCACAAGGCGTTCGAAGCAGTGGGGCATCGCGCGGTCGTGACCCGCGACCCGCGTGTGATCCGCGACGCCACGCACGTCGTGTTGCCGGGTGTCGGGGCCTTCGCCGATTGCATGGCGAATCTGGACCGATACGGGCTCATCGATCCGATCCGGCGAGCCATCGGGACCGGGAAGCCGTTTCTCGGCATCTGTCTCGGCCTGCAGGTCCTGTTCACCGAAAGCGAGGAGTTCGGCGTCCATAAAGGACTGGATGTCGTCCCGGGCCGGGTCACACGTTTTCGGTTCGACCGGGAACGGAACGGGTGGAAGGGGGCGGGCGACGGGCCGGCGCTGAAGATTCCTCACATGGGGTGGAACGCCGTCGTGATCCAGAAACCCGCGCCGCTCTTTCGGGGCGTCGAGAGCGGGAGCTTCTGCTATTTTGTGCATTCCTATTATGTGGAGCCGAGCGATCCGACCGTCGTCGCCGGCGTGACCGACTACGGCCTGCGGTTTGCGTCGAGTGTCTGGCGCGACAACATCGTCGCCTGCCAATTCCATCCGGAAAAAAGCCAGGCCGTGGGTCTCCGCATGGTGAAGAACTTCGGGGACTGGACATGAACGATCGCTGCCTGGGCCTCGTGTGCGGCGGACCCATGCGCGCTGCGCTCACGGTCTGGCTGGCCCTGCCTGCGGCGTGTGCGGCGCTGGACGGATGCGGGCCGTCCAAGGTCAGCGTCAAGGCGTCGCCGGACCTGGAGAAGTATCGAGTGCAGACAATCGCGGTCGTGCCGTTCGACGCCTTGACCACGCCGCAGGTTGTGGATCCGCTGGAGCCGCGGTTTCAGGTTCCGGCCGGCGCCAAGGGCTCGGACATTTCGGTGGCCGTTCCCCCGAGCGGTGAGACCGCCAGTCGCCCGACATCGGTCGTGCCTCCGTCCGCCGCGGAGAAAGTCACCCGAATGATCTGGAATCGATTGCGGGCGAGGAAGGCGCTGCTGGTTCTGTCACTGGATGAAGCGGACAAGGCGGCGAAAGAGTTGTCCGGGAAACACGAGAATCTGTCTCGTGAGGCGCTGGCCCAACGGCTTGCCGAACGGATGTCGGCGGACGCGGCGTTGGTCGGGAGAGTGTTGGTGTACAAAGAACGGGAAGGGAGCCGGCTGGGGGCGGATCCCGCCGCGGTCGGATTCGAAATGAAATTGGTGGCGCGCGACGGAACGGTCTTGTGGGAAGGGAACTATTACGAAAAGCAGCGTCCCATGAACGAGGATCTGATCGGGTTCATCCAGCGTAAGGGCGCGTTCGTCACGGCCGACGAATTGGCCGCCTATGGGGCGGATCTGGTCTTGCAAGACTTTCCGTTCGGCGCGACATCGTAGCAGATCTTGCGTTTCTGCGTCGGCTTAGCGCGCATTATTCATGACGGTTCGTCGCGAAAACGCGCAGACGCGTTGTGAGACGGGCAAGCGCAGCCACGAAGGAGGGAAGCATACTTGCAACAGTATGTTGACCGACTGAGTGACGAGCACGCCCGTCGGAACAGCGTATCCGCGTTTGCAGCAGAAGCGTTCATGAATAATGCGCGTTAGGCAAGTGATCGGCGATGCTGGTGATTCCGGCGATCGATCTGAAAGACGGGCGGTGCGTTCGTCTACGACAGGGAGACCTGGCCGCCGAGACCGTCTATTCGGACGACGTCTCGGGTGTGGCGTTGGGCTGGCAGCGGCTTGGCGCGGCGCTGATCCACGTGGTGGACCTCGACGGAGCGGTCGCGGGAGAGCCGAAGAACCTGGACCGGATCGACACGATCGTGAAATCGGTCTCGATCAAGGTGCAGGTAGGAGGGGGAATCCGGACGATCGAGACCGTTCGTCGCTATCTGCACGCCGGCGTGTCCCGGGTCGTGTTGGGGACGGCGGCCTTGCGGGACCGGGCCCTGCTGGAGCAGGCATGCCGGGAGTTTCCGCTTCGCATTGTGCTCGGATTGGACGCGCGTGACGGCAATGTGGCCGTGCGAGGCTGGACCAGCGTTTCGGACACCCGCGCGGTGGATTTGCTCAAGAACCTCGCCGGGTATCCCCTGAGCGCCGTGATTTACACGGACATTGCCAAAGACGGCATGCTGAGCGGACCGAACCTGGTGGCGTTGCAGGAAATCGTCGACGCATCCTCGGTCCCGGTCATCGCATCCGGAGGCATCGCGAGCGTGGAGGATGTGCTGGCGATCAAGGCGCTGGGACCCCGCGTGGAAGGCGTGATCGTGGGCAAGGCTCTCTACGACGGAAAGCTGGACCTCGCGGCGGCGATCGCCGCCGCAGGCCCCTTGCCCCGTGCCTGAAGCGAGCATAGCGAGTCACCATGCTGACCAAACGGATCATTCCCTGTCTGGATGTCAAGGACGGACGGGTGGTGAAGGGAGTCGGGTTCGTCAACCTGCGCGATGCCGGCGATCCGGTCGAAGTGGCGACGGCCTATGACCGGGAAGGCGCCGATGAGCTGTGTTTCCTCGACATCACGGCGTCGTACGAAAACCGCAAGACGATCCTGGACGTCGTGGAGCGAACTGCCGAGCGGGTCTTTATGCCCCTCACGGTCGGAGGCGGGGTCAAGGCCTTGGAGGACATCAGGGCGTTGCTGAAAGCCGGGGCGGACAAAGTCAGCATCAATACGGCGGCGGTTCAGAATCCGGAATTCGTGCGGCAGGCGGCCGAACGGTTCGGCACGCAGTGCACGGTGGTGGCCATCGACGCCAAGCGGCGCCGAAACGGCGAACCGTCCGGCGCGTCGCCGGAATGGGAGGTCTATACCCATGGCGGCCGGAAACCGACCGGCTTGTCGGCGATCGACTGGGCCCGCCGCGTGGAAAGTTACGGAGCCGGAGAGATCCTGTTGACCAGCATGGACCAGGACGGGACCCAAGCGGGGTACGATCTGGAGCTTGTGCGGGCGGTCGTCCAGGCCGTGTCCATTCCGGTGATCGCCTCCGGCGGCGCGGGCACGCTGGAGCATCTGTACGATGGACTGGCGGTCGGTCAGGCCGACGCGGTCCTGGCGGCGTCGATCTTCCATTACCGGACATACACGATTCCCCAGGCCAAGAAATATCTGCGCGAACGAGGCGTGGCGGTGCGGATGGTTCCGGTCGAAATGACGGCGGGGTGACTATAAAAGAAGATAGCGAACGGCGAATAGCCAACAGCGAATTGCCGGTAACGCATAGCAGGCAAACGGGGATGAACGACCAGAGTTCCATGGCCTTCGATGAGCAGGGGTTGATTCCCGCGGTGGTCCAGGACTGGCGGGATGGCACGGTCCTGATGTTGGGGTACATGAACCGCGAGGCGATCAGCAAGACGCTGGAAACCCGCTCCGTCCATTTTTGGAGCCGGTCCCGCAAGACGCTGTGGGAAAAGGGGGAGACCTCCGGCCATCGGCTCCTGGTCAAGGATCTCTTCGTCGATTGCGATCGGGATACCGTGTTGGTCAAGGCTGAGCCGGTCGGCCCGACATGCCATACCGGCGAGCGGTCCTGCTTTTTCAGCCGCGTGACCGACCAGGGGACGCCCGAAACGGAGAAAACGACCGAGGCCTTCGGCGGGATTCTGGAGCGGATTTATCAGACGATTCAGGACCGACGCGCGTCGCCGAAACCCGGCTCCTATGTCTCCACCTTGCTGGAAGGGGGAGTCGATCGAATCCTCAAAAAAGTCGCCGAGGAGGCGGGGGAAGTCCTGCTGGCCGCCAAAAACGGCAAGCGGGAGGACATCGTCTACGAAGTGGCCGATCTTCTGTTCCACACCCTGCTGGTTCTGGGCTATCACCGGATCACGCTTGACGAGATCTATCAGGAACTGGCCAAGCGTTACGGCAAGTCGGGGCTGCGCCCCGCCCGACCGTGAGGAGCCGCGCGTGAGCACCTGTATCTTTTGCCGGATCGTCGAAGGAAGCATTCCCGCGAAGCTGGTTCGTCAGGACGAACTTTCCCTGGCCTTCGAGGACATCAATCCCCAGGCGCCGACGCATATTCTTGTCATTCCCAAACGGCATATCCGGTCGGTGCAGGAGTTGGACGAGAAAGACGCCGGGTTGTTGGGCCATCTGATGCTCGCCTGCAAGGAGATCGCGAAAGAGCGGGGTTTGGCGGAGTCCGGCTACCGGGTCGTCACCAATGTCGGATCTCACGGCGGGCAGACGGTATTTCACCTTCATTTTCATTTGCTTGGCGGCCGACACATGACCTGGCCGCCGGGTTGAGGGCGGGTCCCCATCGCATTGACAGCGCGCTGGTTCGTTTGTTAGGGTGACCGGTCAATTTTTCCGGTCCGCCGGCCGATACCTGTCCGGGGTTCAGTCAGAGAGACCACTCAACCAGACGGAGTCTGTGCCGCTGTGGGGCAGGGCCTGATTGCTGACGAGATCATCAACCAGATCAGGGACCGGATCGATATTGTGGAGGTGGTCGGCCAGCACGTCGCCCTCTCCAAGGCCGGACAAAACTTCCGGGGGCTCTGCCCCTTCCATCACGAAAAAACGCCTTCCTTCAACGTCAGTCCGTCACGCCAGATTTTTCATTGCTTCGGTTGCAAGGTCGGCGGGAACGTCTTTTCGTTCCTGATGAAAATGACGGGCGCCAGCTTCCCCGAAGTCGTCCGCGAACTCGGCCAAAAAGTCGGGATTCAGGTGCCGGAGCTGACGGGCAAGGGACTGGATCCCAACGCGGCCAGTCGAGCGCTCCTGGAGAAAGTCAATCAGGCCGCCGCGGCATGGTTCCGGCGTAATCTGTCGGATGCGACGCTGGGCAAGGAGGCGCAGGCGTACCTGCTCGGGCGCGGCATTCAGCCGGAGATCAGTGAGCGGTTCGGGCTCGGCTTTGCCCCGCCGGAGTGGGACGCGCTGGTGAAAGCGTTGACCCGCGAGGGATTCAATCCCGCCGATCTGGCCGCGGCCGGGTTGGTCGCGGCTCGCAGGCAGATGTCGGGAAGCCCCGGCGCGGGTGGATACTACGATACGTTCCGCGCCCGCGTGATGTTTCCGATCCGCGATCAGCGGCGGCGCATCGTCGGATTCGGCGGTCGGGTGCTGGGGGAGGGGACGCCGAAATACTTGAACTCTCCGGACACGCCGCTCTTTAAGAAAGGCCAGACGCTGTTCGGGTTGGACCTGGCGCGCGACGCGGCCGGAAGGACCGGCAGCCTCATTATCGTCGAAGGCTACTTCGACGCGATCGCCCTGCATCAAGCCGGCATCGGCAACGTCGCCGCGACGCTCGGCACGGCGCTCACCGCCGACCATATCCAGAAGATCCGTCCGTTCGTCTCGAAAGTGGTGCTGTTGTTCGATCCGGATCAGGCCGGGGTCCGGGCTGCGTTGCGCTCGTTGGATCTGTTCGTGAACAGCGGGCTTGGAGTCCGGGTCGTGTCCTTGCCCGACGGCGAAGACCCGGATACCTTCGTCCGAACACGCGGAGCGGAGGCCTTTCTCTCGTTGCAGGAACAGGCGCCGAGCCTGCTCGATTTCGCCCTGGAACATTGCCTGAAGGGCGCGGAGTCGGGAACCATCGAAGACCGGATCAGAAGCGTGGACGACGTGCTCCGGGTGCTTCAAAAGAACACCCACCCGATCGAGAAGGAAGAACGCCTGCGCGTCGTGGCGGAACGTTTGGGGATCAGTCAGCAACGGCTGATCGAGCGGTATCCCGCCCTGCTGGCTCGGGAACCCAGGAAATGGAACAGGCGGGACGCTCAGCGACAGCCGTCGCCGGCGCGGCCCAAGATCAGTCCCGAGGAGCGCGATCTTGTACACTTTCTGTTGCAGGGACGGTTGTCTCCGGCCGACATCCGGCGACTGCGGACCGAGGCGTTTTCGGACTCAGCCTGCCGCCGGATCGTCGAAAGCGCGCTCAAGAACCTCGACCGGGACGGGCGGGTTCGGCTGCGGGAGGTGCTGGACGAGGTCGTCGGCGATGCCGAGTGCGGGCCGTTGGCCACCGAGCTGTCGCTGGCGGACCGGCCCTGCGACGATGTCGAGGGGTATATCCGGGACTGCCTGGCCGCCCTGGAACGCAAGCGATCCGAAACGATGCTTCGGGAGCTGATCGCCCAACTCAAAACGGCGGAGCGCGAAGGGCGGCTCGAGGACGTTCGAGTCTTGAACGCGCAGGTCAACGAATTGCGGATCAGAAAAGCCGGGGCCCAGCCGTCCGCCGTGTAATGTTGTCTGCGAAGGAGTCGTTATGCCGAAACAAGAACTGCTCGGCGAGGTGAAGAAGCTGATCTCGCTCGGGAAAGAGAAGGGCTTTCTGACGTACGACGAACTGAACAGCACCTTGCCGGCCGAAGTGGTCTCCTCCGAACAATTCGGGAATCTCATGACCATGTTCGGCGAGATGGACATCGAGATCGTCGATACGGCGGACGGCGAACGCTTCCAGAAGACGGGCGAACACGAAGAGACGGCCGAGGAAGTCGAAGAAAGCGAGGCGATCGAGGAAAGCGAAAAGGAGATCGACCTCTCGCCCGGCGCGCTCAGCCGCACGGACGATCCGGTCCGGCTCTATCTGAAAGAGATGGGCAGCGTCGCTCTGCTGAGCCGGGAAGGAGAAATCGAGATCGCCAAGCGCATCGAGGAAGGGAAGAAAGAAATCGCTTCGGTCGTGTACGGCATGCCGATGACGATCGAATTCGTCCTGTCGCTACGCGATCAGCTCAAGCACGGAAAGATCGACGTCCGGGAGATCGTTCCCGTCACGGAGGCCGAAGAGGAGTTCGAGGAAGAGGAGGTCGAACGCGATTACGAGGAGCTGAAGCGGAAGACGCTCGACGCCCTGAACGCGGTCCGCAAAGTCTCCTCCGCGCTCAAGAGCCTCTACGACAAGAGCCGGCATGCGGGCAACGATCCGGCCCGGCAGAAGAAGATCAAGAAACAGATCGAAGCGATCCGGCAGCAGGTCGTCGAGAAGATGGAATCGGTCAACCTGCACGCCGTCCTGAAGGACCGGATGGTCCAGCGGGTCCGCGAGTTGGCGCAACAGATCCGGGCGGCGGAGCGCGAGATCGCGCAGTGCCAGCGGAAGCTCGGCGTGTCGGGCGAAGCGGGACTCGAACTGCTCAGGAGGCTCGGGCGGGGCCGACGCGATCTGCTGGCCGTGAAGCGCAAAACCGGTCTGTCGGAGGAGACGCTTCAGGAACTGAAGAAGACGTTCCAGGCGGCCCGCGGCCGGATCCGGCAATTGGAAACCGAGGAGGCCCTCGTCTCGGCGGAAGAAATCAAGGACGCCGTGCGGCATCTGGACATCGCCGAGGAAAAGGTCAAGCGGGGCAAGGCGGAGCTGGTCGAAGCCAACCTGCGGCTGGTGGTCAGCATCGCCAAGAAATACACCAACCGGGGTCTGCAATTCCTCGATCTGATTCAAGAGGGCAACATCGGTCTGATGAAGGCGGTGGACAAGTTCGAGTACAAACGCGGCTACAAGTTCAGCACCTACGCGACCTGGTGGATCCGCCAGGCCATCACCCGCGCGATCGCGGACCAGGCGAGGACCATCCGCATCCCGGTGCACATGATCGAGACGATCAACAAGCTGATCCGGACATCCCGCCATCTGGTGCAGAAACTGGGGCGCGAACCGACCCCCGAGGAAATCGCCGAGCGGATGGACCTCCCCTTGGACAAGGTGCGGAAGATCCTGAAGATCGCCCGCGAGCCGATCTCGCTCGAGACGCCCATCGGCGAGGAGGAAGACAGCCATCTGGGCGACTTCATCGAGGACAAGAAAGCGATCTCCCCGCTCGAAGCGGCGATCCGTTACGATTTGCAGCGCCAGATCAACAGCGCCCTGGAGACGCTGACGCCCAGGGAGGAGAAGGTGCTGCGCAAGCGCTTCGGAATCGGCGAGGCGACGGACCATACCCTGGAGGAAGTTGGGCAGGACTTCGAAGTCACGCGGGAACGGATCAGGCAGATCGAGGCCAAAGCGCTCCGTAAGTTGCGCCATCCGAGCCGCAGCAAGAAATTGCGCAGCTTCGTCGAAAGCCTGTAAAATGCCGTGCATGGTGAAGGATCGGGCGCGTCGGCGCACGGCTGAGACGGGCCCATAGCTCAGGTGGTCAGAGCGGCTGACTCATAATCAGTTGGTCCTAGGTTCGAGTCCTAGTGGGCCCACCATTGCCGCCGGGTGGACGCCGGGCGACACGTCCGGGCGGCGCGTCACGGATAGCGGGAAACAAGGGCTCCATTGAATCCTCATCTCTCATCTCTCATCGAGCTCCAAACCCTGGATCTCCGGATCGCCGAGATCAAGGAACAGCGACGGAAAATCCCCGAGCGGCTGGCCGCCGCGGAAGCTCCCCTCCGAGAAGCCGCCCGGCTCCTCAAAGAAGCCGCCGATTCGGTCGAGACGTACGTCAAGGAACGCCGCGCGCGCGAGCGGGACCTGGAAGCCCACGAGGCGCAGACGGAGAAGTTGAAAGCCCGCATGAGCGAACTCAAAACCAACAAGGAATACCAGGCGTATCTCTTCGAGATCGAGATGGCGAACAAGAAGAAAGGCGAGATCGAGGAGCAGATCCTGATCCTGATGGAGAAGGTCGAGCAGATGCAGCGGACCGCCAAGGACGCACAGGCGAAGGTGACGGAGGCGGAGCGCGCCTTCGGTCTGGAGAAAAAAACGCTCGAGGATCTGGACGCGAAACTGGAAGCGGAGCTGTCGGAGTTGGACCGCAAGCAGCGGGAGCTCGCCGCTGGAATCGACAAGGGACTCTTCGACCGCTACACCAAACTCAAGGCTACGCGCAAAGACCTGGCGCTGGCGCCGGTGCGGGACGGGATCTGCCAAGGATGCCGGCTGCAGGTGCCGCCCCAGCTCGTCGCCGAGGTCAAACGGTCCGACGAGCTGCAGACCTGCCCCTATTGCCACCGGATGCTGTACTGGGACGGCGGGCCGGTGGAAGACGTGAAAATCGGCCCGAGCGCGGAAAAGGCCGACGACGAGGTGGGCGAGACGGTCTAGCGCGCTAACCCGCCAGCACCGCTTGGGTGGTTTTGAAATGCAGCTTGGCCACCGCACCGAGCCGTTCCTGCCCGTGCTTCTTCACGATCATCCTGGCCGCCAGCTCCACCGCCGGTGACGCGCCTTTGGGCAGCGTCGTCCCCACCTCGTCGGACAGGCGTTTCAAGCGAAGCAGAAACTCGGCGCGCGCGACGATGGACGCGGCCGCCACGGCCAGGTCCGATTCGGCCTTGGGGCGTTGTTCGAGGCGGATCCGCTTGCCCTTCTCCTGCAACGCGTTGAGGATCAGCCGCTCGTCCCCGAATTGATCCGCGATCGCCAAGTCGCAATCGACCCGCTCCAGCAGGTTCTCCAGCGCCCGGGCATGCCCCCAGGCCAGCAGCCGGTTCAGGTTTTTGATCTTCCGATACAGTTCGTTGTAGCGCTGCGGCCCGATGGCCACCACGCTGTGCGGGCAGATGGTGCGGATGTCCGGGGCCAGCTCGAGAATCCGGCCGTCCGAAATTTTCTTGCTGTCCCGGACCTGCATCAGGCGAAGCTCGGATTCGGTCGTCGCATCGACAAACACCGCGGCGACGACCAGCGGGCCGAAATAATCGCCTTTGCCGGATTCGTCGATGCCGATGCGGGTGACGCTCGAATGGGCGGGCGAGGGGGTCAACGGGAATGGCTCCACGTGGACATGGCTGCGGCGGGGCGCTAATCTAACAGACCTCGGTTGAGCGGTCAATTTCGAATCGGGCGAGAATCTGTGTTGGGAGGACTGACAATGGAAGCAGCGGGCTGGATCAGTCGGTGCATGGGCGCGGCGGTGGTCCTGGCGGCGGCGTTGCTGAGCGTCGCGGGCTGCGAAACCAATCCTTACACCGGACGATCCCAGTTGCTGATGATGCCGGTGTCGGAGGAGTTGCAACTGGGCGCCCAGGCCTATGCGCAGGTGAAGAACGACCCGAAGGTGAAAATCTCCCAGGACCCCCGCGAGGTCGAGCCGGTGAAGCGCGTGGCGCAGCGGGTCATCGAGGCGGCCAAGCAATCCAAGTACGCGGAGATGGCCAAACAATTCCAGTGGGAAGTCACGGTCATCAAGGACGACAAGACGATGAACGCCTTCGCGCTCCCCGGGGGCAAGATCGCGGTATACACCGGCATTTTCCCTGTGGCGAAAAACGAAGCCGGGCTGGCGGCCGTCATGGGGCATGAAGTCGTGCACGCGCTGGCGCGCCACGGCGCCGAGCGCATGAGCCAGAACATCGTCGCGCAGGTCGGATTGCAGGCGGCCAATATCGCGTTAGGCGCGAGCGGGAGCAGTCCGCTCCTCTCGCAAGGCGCGATGGCGGCGCTCGGCGCCGGGGTGCAAGTGGGCGTGCTGCTTCCGTTCAGCCGGGCGCACGAATCCGAGGCCGACTACATCGGGCTGCTGCTCGCTGCGCAGGCCGGCTACGACCCGCGCGAAGCCCCGCGCCTGTGGGAGCGCATGGAACAGCTTTCCGGAGGAAAATCGCCGTCGGAATTCCTCTCGACGCATCCCGGCCACGGCACCCGCATCCGGCAACTCCAGCAATGGATGCCCGAAGCCCTAGCGCTCTACCCGCCGGGCGGCCTCGGCCTCGGCGCCGAGCTGCCGCCGATCAGCGGGCGGTAGGAATCCAGGAATGCCGGGCTCTGCTGAAGGGCTCCGTAGGGCTATCCGTCTGGGGCACGCAGCAGTGGATCGCCATCCGCCAGTCGCTGGGGTCGGATAAAAGGGGTCGGGAGTCTTATTTGAAAGAGATAAAAGGGGTCGGGAGTCTTTTGGTGACAGGATCATCCTCGCTTCGGCATACGTCCCGCCCAAGGTTGGCGAACGGCGGCTCCCGAGTCCTGCTGTCTGCCTGTGCTTGTGGACAAGCGGAACACGGAGTCAGGTAGAATACGAGCGACCCCGTGGCTGTGTGCGCTGTTGTTCGGGGGGCGTCACGGATGAGCCTGCCATGCCAATCCCTGCCCGGGAGCGACGCGCCGTGATTCGCGGCCGTTGCGCGGTCCTCGTCGTTGCGGCCCTGTCCATCCCGGTGGCCGGTTGTGCCACGTCGCCCACAGAGCCGTCCGAGTCCGTATCCACCCCGACGGCGCACCAGCAGCCGGATACCCTCAGTCAGTCGCCCACAGCGCTGTTCGAGGCCGTGTCCGCGAGTATCGTGGTGGTGTATGGCAAGGACGGCGAGGGCATGCGCCGGAGCCTCGGCAGCGGCGTGGTGATCGCACGCGGCGAGGTCGCCACCAACTGCCATGTCATCGAGCATGCCGCGACGCTGTCGGTCACGCACCGCAATCGGGACTATCCGGCCACGCTCAAGGACGCCGACTACGAGCGCGACGTGTGCAGCCTGACCGTGACGGGGTTCGATGCACCTGTGGTCGAGCGGGGTGAGACGCAGTCGCTCAAGATTGGGCAGAAGGTCTTTGCCATCGGTGCCCCGTACGGGCTGGAACTCACGTTGTCCGAAGGCCTCATCTCGGGCTTGCGCGACGTGCCGGACGGGCGCGTGTTGCAAATCAGTGCGCCGATCTCGCCGGGTTCCAGTGGCGGCGGGCTCTTTGGTGAGCGAGGCCGGCTGATCGGGCTGCCGACCTTCTCCCTCAGCGGCGGACAACAGGTGAATTTCGCCGTGCCGGTCGAGTGGGTCACCGCGCTCTCACAACGGAGCACGACGACGAAGCCGGCCGCCCAGCGCGTGGTCGGGTGGCTCATGACAACTCTTGTGCTCGAGCGCAAGAAAGACTGGCCGGGCCTGCTGGAACATGCGCAGGCCTGGGCGCAAGCGCAACCACAGGAGACGATGGCGTGGACGTATCTGGGCGTCGCCTGTGATCAAACCAAAGAGTTTACCAAGGCGATCGAGGCCTTTCAGCAGGCGCTGCGCATCAAGCCGGATTTTGGCAAAGAAAGGGAACAAAGGGATCGGGCGTCTTATTTGGATCATCGCGGAACAAGGACAAGGGGTTGGAGTCATTTCGTTACGCATGACATGACGGGCGAGAGTACCAGCGGCCGCGCGGGGACGACAGAAACCGGATGCGCTTCTACGGGAATCGCAGGCCTCCTGTCAAGAATCGACTCCCGACCCCTTTGCGTGTGTCTGTGCTTTCATCAGGGCGCGGTGTAACGTCGGCGCAGAGTGTAGCGTCCGTTCGGTACCCCGGTTCAAGCGGCGTTGGCCGCACAACGCATGTCATGATCTGCCGGTTCTGCCAAACTGAGCAGCGTTTGATCAAGGCGCACATCATTCCGGCCGGCTTTTTCCGGAGTATCGGCCATCGTTCTGAGGCGCTGCAGATATACACCAACAAGCACGGAGCGCGTCCGAAGCGTGTACCAGTCGGCGTGTACGACAAGTCGATTCTCTGCCGTCCATGCGACAACATGTATTCCCCCTGGGACAAGCACGCGCAAGAGGTGCTCCTCCGAGACTCTCTGCACCACGAAGCTATCTACGACGGGCGTGCGGTGGTCGGGTGGAGAATTAGAACTTTCGAGTACCCCCAAATGAAGCTTTTCTTTCTATCGTTGCTGTGGCGGGCTTCCGTGTCCAAGCAAGATTTCTACCGGCGCGTTGCAACGGGACCTTTCGAGGAAGAGCTTCGCACCATGATTGCAGCCCAAGACCCGGGGGAGCCTACAAGGTTTGCTGTGGTACTTGCTAAATTCGATGCGCCGGGCTACACAGCCATGCTGGATCCGCACCCGGATCGCTATGATGGCGTCAACTATGTTCGGTTCTACTTGGCGGGCTTTGTCGCCTACATTAAGGTCGATCGTCGGCCCCCGACAGAGCCGTTGGCGAGTTTTATTTTGCAGCCTGACACGCCCATCACTGTCGTGCGACGATGTGCCTGGAAGGGCAAGGATGGTGTTGTGATGAGAGAGCTTGCACGCTCCTCGTAGGTTGCATCCCAATTCCTGTAGAAATTGGCTGCTCCCCGCATGTGACGTGAACCATGCCCTCCGCATTTGGCTTTTATGCGGCGATCGACCGTCGGCCCCACATCCACCCCTCTTCGGCGGCTGCTGGTGTCTCCGCGGCGGCAGGGCGCGCCGCGCGCGTCACCCATCGAGGCGTTGTATCCGAAGTTGCTCCGTGAGCCATAGGCCTGTGAACAGGTGTGACTATACAGGACCCTGCGCGTTGAAGGAAATCGGTGATCGCTCATGAACGCTACCTTGGGCAACGCTTCACTCAGTAGCCTACCTCCCTGATCGCTGACCGCCCTCACCCCTGTCAGAGCTGTATATATGGAAAGGAATCGTCCCTCCTGAAGCTCCGGTCACGGTGGGAGTAGGGCTTCCATTTGCCGCGCTTCTCTCAACCGGTGTGTACGCGCTCCGTTTCCTCCGTCTTGCGGCGTCACCTCACGGCTCGCCGCTAAGGCGGCGCGGTCTTTTCCGTGCCAATGAGGGGATCCAGGAAAGGCGCCAGATCGGGGGCAGCGTTAGACTGGGGACCGCGCTACGCGCTCGGGCCGTGATCGGCTCCCCCTGCGTGGTTTCCCTTCCTGGACAACGCGCAAACTTCTGCTAGCTTTGTGTAGACACTCGCGTCGGCGGTTCAGGCGCATGCTTCTTCAACCGGTAGGATGACGAACAGCCATCTCGCATGACGGCACGGGTTCTTGTTCTGGTCATGATTCTGGCGAGCGGTTTCGTGAGTTCAGCCGTCAACAGCCAGGCCGAGGAGATCAAGCCGCATTACCCCGCCGGCACGCAAGAGATCGGGTTGACCGCCGGCTATTTGCTTCCGCACCGACTGACGAAAAAGCATGTGACCAAACAGGAAGGCCCGGCGCTGATGCCGTCGTGGGGGATGGTGCTGCATGAGCCGGTCGGGGACGGCTGGTATCGGGGTCAGACCACGGTCGGCGCCGAGGTGGTCTACATCGAGTTTCGCGAACCGGTTCTCACGCACGGCGTCGGGTTCACGCCCAAGATCAAATACACGTTCGTCGCGCTCAATCGCCTGCGGCCTTATGTCGAATTCGCCGGCGGTCCGTTCTGGACCGACTTGGGCGGACGCATCCCCGAGGAGTCGTCCCGATTCAACTTCATCGTCACGGCAGGGCTCGGCGTCTCGTGGTTCCTGACGAATCAAGCTGCGCTCAATGTCGGGTATCGCTTCCATCACATTTCCAATGCCGGCACGCGCATGCCGAACCTCGGCATCAACTCCAGTTTGCCGTTCGCGGGCTTTTCGTTTTTTTTCTTTTAGCAAGGAGGGCGCCTTGGGCATGAGCCTACAGCCGGCATCTCGACGTGATCGAACGCGTCTGGGGCCCTCGGCGGCGGTCGTCACCGCTTGCGCGGCCCTGGCGGTCTTTTGCGGCGGGTGCGCGCGATGGACGCAGTTGGCAGAGACTGCTCCGCCCGCTGCGCCGACCACGATCGCCGTCATTCCGGCCGAAGCGCGAGTCCCGGCTGTGCTGCACATCACCGCCGTCGAGCAGAACGGGGCGCCGCTCAATCCGAACGCCGACCTGGACCGCCGCCTGGTGAGCGCCCTGTACGACACCGGCGTCTTTTCGCAGCTCCTCTTTCCGGCCCACGCCCAGCCGCCGCTGGGTGATCGAAAGCACGTGGTCGCTCGCCTTTCGATGCGCCAGACCGTGGATTCCCATGCCGGGCAAGCGGCCTTCAAGGGGTTCCTCATCGGCGCGTCGATGTTCTTGGCCACCCCGCTCCTTCCCCTGGAATACGACTATGAAGCGCAGATGACGTTGGACCTGCAACGGTGGGACGGGCAGATCAGGCAGTATCAGGCGGCATCCAAGGGCACGGCCTATTATCACTTGTTCGGCGCCACTCCCTTGGCCGTTGAAGAACTGCAAGGACAAGTCACCGAGCGTTGTTTGCTCTCGCTGAAGGATCAACTCCTGAAGGACGCAGAGTTTTACCGCGCCGACGTGCCTCCTTTGCGATCCGGCCCGGTGAACCTCAGCGCTGTTGACGCTCCGGCCGCCGCGGCTCATCAGCCGGCCGAGTAGATCGGTCTCTTCTGCCGCCCTTTTATCAAGGCCTTGGGCCATCCGGTTCCATCTCCTTCAGCGATCCGGCGAAGTCATCGCCGTTTCACTTCGCGTCACGATGCTTGCAACGATCACGACCCGATGACTATACTGACCCTGCGCGTTGGAGGAGATCGGGTGATCGCTCATCGGGGTTTCCCCGGTGGGAGGAAAGTCCGGACTCCGAGGGCGGGGCGCTGGGTAATTCCCAGGCGGAGCGATCCGACACCGGCACCACAGAGAACAGACCGCCGATGGCCGGGGCGACATGGACCCCATATCGGTCGCCTTCGGATCAGGCAAGGGTGAAACGGCGGGGTAAGAGCCCACCGCGTTTGTGGCGACACAAACGGCACGGTAAGCGTCGCCCGGAGCAAGACCAAATAGGAGGACGACCGGAGCGGTCGGCGTGTCGACCGGATTCGGAAAGGCCGGCCCGGCCGAGGTCCTCGGGTAGGTCGCTTGAGGCCCGGAGCGATCCGGGTCCCAGAGAAATGATCACCGCCGTGTGAGAGCTTCTCTCAGGCGGTACAGAATCCGGCTTATAGGTCTCCTCCAGCGCGCCCTTTGAATCGCCCGCCGCAGGTCCCGTTCCGTCATCTTGCCCGACAGGCTCTCCACCTGATCGATCAACACGACCGGAATACGGTTCCCGTATCGGGTGGCCAGGTGCGGGGCGGTGTCGATATCCACCTTGGTCAGGTCAAACGCCAACTCCCGCTGGAGTCGTTGCGCCATCCGGTCAACGACCCGGCACAAGTGACAGTCTTGCCTCGAGAGGACCGTGACGTGGATCGCCGGCATCGCGCGTATCTGTCTGAATCGAACCTTGCCTGACCGGCAGGTCGGGGATCGGAGCCTAGCACGAAGCGGTAGAGACTGTCATCGAGCCGTTTTTCTCCGGCTCGCCGTCATTCCTATTGACGCCGCCGGTGGGCGATGGTACCATCGCCCATCTTAGTCATTGATTTTTCAGTAAGATCGGAGAGATTGCCGGGCGTCATCTCTCGCTACGCGCCGGCGGGTGCCCTGTTTGTCTCAGGTCTGAGGCGGTGGGGAGCAAGGGGGGAGTTATGAAGCTCACCGGTGCAGAGATCTTTGTCGAATGCCTCCGCCGCGAAGGGGTCAAGACCATCTTCGCGTTGCCGGGCGGGGTCGTCTTGAAGATCTTCGATATCCTGCATCAGCAAAAGGACGTTCAGGTCATCCTGACCAGGCATGAGCAGGGCGCCGGACACATGGCCGAAGGCTATGCCAAGGCCACCGGCAAGGCCGGAGTCGCGCTCGTCACGTCCGGGCCGGGCATGACCAACGTGATCACCGCCCTGGCCGACGCCTATATGGACTCCGTGCCGCTGGTCTGCTTCAGCGGACAGGTGCCGACCAGCCTGATCGGAAACGACGCGTTTCAGGAAGCGGACAACGTCGGGCTCAGCCGGCCCTGCACCAAGTACAACTTCCTGGTGAAGGATGTGAACGACCTGGCGGTCACGATCAAGGAAGCCTTCTATCTCGCCACCACCGGACGGCCGGGCCCGGTCTTGGTCGACATTCCGAAGGATGTGTCGATGAACAAGGCCGACTTCCATTACCCGAACTCGGTGTCGATCCGAGGTTACAACCCGACGTACGACGGGAACAAGTGGCAGATCAAGCAGGCGGCTGAAGCGATCATGAAGGCCAAGAAGCCGGTCCTGTACGTCGGCGGCGGGGTGATTTTCTCCGGCGCGTCGAAGGAATTGTTGGAGTTGGCCGAACTGACCCAGATCCCGGTCGATATGACCCTGATGGCTCTGGGCGCGTTTCCCGGCGAGCATCCCCTCTGTCTGGGCATGATGGGGATGCACGGCACCTATTGGGCCAACATGGCGGTTCATTATTCCGATCTGGTGATCGCGGTCGGCGCGCGCTTTGACGACCGGGTGACCGGAAAAGTCTCGGAGTTCTGTCCCTATGCCAAGATCATTCACATCGATATCGATCCCACCTCGATCCGGAAGAACATTCATGTCGACATCCCGATCGTGGGCGATTGCCAACGGGTGTTGCGGGAGCTGATTCAGATCCTGCGGGCGACGGTGAACGGGGATCAGAAAGAGCTTCGGAAACCGTGGTGGGATCAAATACACGAATGGCAGAAGGCCCACCCTCTGACCTACGAACAGGATCCGCAGGGGCCCATCAAGCCGCAGCATGTGATCAAACGGCTCTACGAGTTGACCAAGGATCGCGATCCGATCGTGTCGACTGATGTGGGCCAGCATCAGATGTGGACGGCGCAATATTTCAAACTGGCCAAGCCGAACCGGTGGCTGACCTCGGGGGGACTGGGCACGATGGGGTTCGGGTTCCCCGCCGCGTTGGGCGCCCAGGCGGCCTTTCCCGACCGGCTGGTTCTGTGCATCGCCGGCGACGGCAGCGTGCAGATGAATATGCAGGAGATGGCGACGGCCGTCGTCAACAAGCTGCCGGTGAAGCTGGTCGTCATTAACAACCGGTTCCACGGGATGGTGCGCCAGTGGCAGGACCTGTTCTATGAAGGGCGATACGCGTCGAGCTACCTGGACGTGGTGCCGGACTTCGTCAAGTTGGCGGAAGCCTATGGGGCGGTCGGCCTGCGGGCGGAGAAGGTCGCGGACTTGGACGGCGTGCTCAAGGAAGCCCTTGCCGTGAACGGGCCGGTGGTCGTCGATGTGCCGGTGGACCCGTACGAAAACTGCTATCCGATGATTCCGGCCGGCGGCTGCAACCATGAAATGATCCTGGCCGATCCGCCGGAGCTGAAGAAGAAGCAAGCGGCGCCGTCGCCGGTGACGCCGGAAGATAAAGATACGGTGCTGACTGCGTGATCAAGCGAGCAGCGAATAGCGAATAGCCGGGAGCTCCGAGCTATCGGCTATTCGCTGCTCGCTGTTCGCCATTCGCTCAAGATGGAACACATCATCTCCGTTACGGTGGAAAACAAGTTCGGCGTGCTCTCTCGCGTGGCCGGGCTGTTCAGCGGACGAGGCTTCAACATCGAGAGCCTGTCGGTGGCGCCGACTCTCGACCCGTCGATGTCGATGATGACGATCGTCACCTCGGGCGACGACCGGATCATCGAGCAGATCGTCAAGCAGCTCAACAAGCTCATCGACGTCATCAAGGTGGTGGACCTCAACGAGAGCGAGTTCGTGTCGCGTGAAACGGCGCTCATCAAGGTCCATACCAGGGCCGAGGACCGTGCCGAGGCCCTGCGGATCGCCGACATCTTCCGCGCCAACGTCATCGATTCCACGCCGACGACCTACACGATCGAAGTGACGGGCGATCCCAAGAAGATCGAAGCGATCATCAACCTGCTCCAGCCGCTCGGCATCAAGGAACTGATCAGGACCGGGCGAGTCGCCATCGCCCGAGAACCCATCAGGCCGGCCGCCGCTCAGCCGAAACGGGTTGCAAAGGAATGAAGCCACGTGATCCGTGATGCGTGATCGGTTCCGGAGGATCGGACCGTAGTCTCGCCACCCATCACGGATTACGCATCACGTTTCACGGATTACGAGGAGTGAAAGATGAAGATCTATTACGACAAGGATGCCGATCTGCAGCAGATTCGCAGCAAGAGAGTCGCCGTGGTCGGGTATGGCAGCCAGGGTCATGCGCACGCCCTCAACCTGAAGGAGAGCGGCGTCCAGGTTGTCGTCGGATTGCGGGAAGGGAACTCCTGGAAGAAGGCGGAGGCGAGCGGGCTCAAGGTGATGCCCGTCGCCGACTCCGTCAAGACGGCCGATGTCGTGATGATCCTGGCGCCGGACGAGGCCCAGCCGGCCATCTACCAGCAGGAGATCGCGCCCAACCTGAAAGCGGGGGCATACTTGGCGTTCGGTCATGGGTTCAACATCCACTTCGGCCAGATCGTGCCGCCTGCGGACACCAATGTCTTCATGGTCGCGCCCAAGGGGCCGGGGCATCTGGTGCGGTCGGAGTACACCAAAGGGAGCGGCGTGCCGATGTTGCTCGCGATTCACCAGGACCCCGGCGGCAATACGAGGCAAGTGGGGCTGGCTTATGCGAGCGCGATCGGCGGCGGGCGGGCCGGCGTGATCGAGACCACCTTTCGGGAAGAAACGGAGACCGATCTCTTCGGGGAACAGGTCGTCCTGTGCGGCGGGCTCACCTCGCTGATTCAGGCCGGATTTGAAACGCTGGTGGAAGCCGGTTACTCGCCGGAGATGGCCTATTTCGAATGTCTGCACGAGGTCAAATTGATCGTGGATCTCATTTACGAGGGCGGCATCGCCAACATGCGCTACTCGATCAGCACCACCGCGAAGTACGGCGACGTTACGCGAGGGCCGCGCATCGTCACAGACGAGACCAAGAAAGAGATGCGGAGGATTCTGTCGGAGATTCAGAGCGGCCTGTTCGCAAAAGAGTGGGTGTTGGAGAACCAGGCCAACCGTCCCGTCTACAACGCGTTGCTGGCCAAGGGTGAAGCGCATCCGATCGAAGAGGTCGGCGCCCGGCTGCGCGCGATGATGCCCTGGCTGAAAAAGGACAAGCTGGTCGACAAATCGAAGAATTGATTGCGCCATGGCTGATCGCGCCGCCGGCATGCCGATAGTCCAAGACGGAATTCCCTTTGTGGGAACGGCGGGCGGTCTTACACTCGCCTGTGGGTGGCTGGGTTGGCCGGTCGGCGCGGCGGTGTTCAGCGCGCTCACGCTCTTTACCGCGTGGTTCTTCCGGAACCCCCGGCGCACGATCCCGCAAGAACCGGGGCTGATCGTCGCTCCGGGAGACGGCAAGATCATCGCCATCGACGAAGAGTACGAGCCGCGATTCCTCAAGGAACGGAGCATCCGGCTGAGCATTTTTCTCAATATCTTCGATGTCCACGTCAACCGGATTCCCTGCGAGGGAACGGTCGAAGACGTGGTCTATCAGCCGGGCCGCTTCGTGGCCGCCAACCGGCCGGACGCCGGGTTGAGGAACGAACAGAACGCGCTCATGCTCAGGACCGCCGGCGGCGCGAAGGTGCTCTGCGTGCAAGTGGCGGGCTTGATCGCGCGCCGCATCGTGTGCTGGGTGTCTCCGGGCGAGGTGGTCCGGCGCGGGGAACGGTTCGGATTGATCCGGTTCGGCTCGCGGATGGACACGTTTCTGCCGGTGGGCACCGCGCTGCGCGTGGCTGTGGGCGACCGGGTCAAAGGCGGCGAGACCGTCTTGGGAGAACTCCGATGAAAGGAACCGGATTCCGCGGGGCGCTCGCGAAGTATGGCAAGCGGCGGCGCGCCGTCAATTTGATCCCGAACCTGTTCACGACCGGGAACCTCTGTTGCGGCGTGTTTGCCATTCTCGCGGTCTTTAACGCCAACTATATCGCGGCAGCGGTCGCGATCCTGGTGGCGATGGTGTTCGATGTCTTGGACGGCAAGTCGGCGCGGTTGACGAACAGCACGAGCCAGTTCGGCCTGGAGTACGATTCGCTCGCCGACGTGGTGTCGTTCGGGGTGGCGCCGGGTCTGTTGATCTATTCGTGGGCGCTCAGCGGGCAGGGCATGTTCGGGGCGGCGGTGATGTTCGCCTATGTGGCCCTCGGGGCCGTTCGCCTGGCTCGGTTCAACTCGACCGTCGCCAACACCGACAGCAAATACTTTACGGGTCTGGCCATTCCGGCCGCAGCCGGGGTGGTCGCCTCACTGGTCATCTTCGACCATCACATCGTCCGGATGGGCGCCGAGGTCAAGCCATTGCTGATCCTGATCATCACGCTGACGCTGGCGTTTCTCATGGTCAGCACGATCAAGTATCGCAGCTTCAAGGATCTGAAGTTCAGAGGCGGCCGCCACTTCAATTACCTGGTCTGGGTGATCCTCGGGCTCATGCTGGTGATGGCTTGGCCTCAGGTCATGTTATTTGTTATCTTTGCCGCGTACGCGGTGTCGGGGCCGGTCGAGCGCGGCTTCGGATGGCTGGCGAAGGCGTTCGGAAAGCGCGGCGGCCAGGCCAAGGCCGATTTGGCGCTGTTGGACAGAAAAGAATAACGGCGACGACGAGGAGTAGTAGGCGATCCGCACGGAATCGAGAGAGTTGGTGGCCGGTGCGAACCAACCCGTGATTCGCCGAACTCGCCTCCGAGCCGGGCCCGTGAACGGGCGCCCATTGCGGTTCACATGACTCGCAAGAGGCGTCCTGGGTAGCGGACCCCGCCTCACCCACGAGACGGGTGCAATGAAGGGCGACCGACCTGTGACCTTCGAGCCGGTCGCTGAATCAGGGTGGTACCACGGAGCGCGTGAAGCCTTCGTCCCTGAAAACGGGATGGAGGCTTTTGTTTTTTCCGAGCGAAACGCGCCGGCGGATAGCGCGTAGCCAATAGCTCCGGAGCGATGGGCTGCTCGCTGTCGGCTGCTCGCTCAAGGAGAGGGGTGCCGACATGACACGGATGATTCGGATTTTCGACACGACGTTGCGGGACGGCGAACAGTCGCCGGGAGCCAGCATGAACGTGGAAGAAAAAGTGATGATCGCCAAGCAACTGGCCCGGTTGGGGGTGGACATCATCGAAGCCGGCTTCGCGTACAGTTCTCCCGGCGATTTCGAAGCGGTGCGGCGGATCGCCCAGGAAGTCGAAGGGCCCATCATCTGCAGTCTCGCGCGGGCGAGGCCCGAGGACATCGACCGCGCGTGGGAGGCCCTGAAAGGCGCGCCCAAGGTCCGCATCCATACGTTTCTCTCGACCTCGGACATCCATTTGAAATACCAGTTCAGGATGACGCGGGAGGAAGCGAAAAAACGGGCCGTCGAAATGGTCCGGCGCGCGCGGGGCTACGTGGACGACGTGGAGTTCTCGCCGATGGACGCCAGCCGGTCCGATCCGTCCTATTTGTACGAAGTCTTGGAAGCGGTGATCGAGGCGGGGGCCGGCACGATCAACATTCCCGACACGGTGGGCTACGCGGTCCCGCAGGAGTTCGGCAAGCTCATTCGCGGGATCAGGGCAAAGGTGCCGAACAGCTCGAAGGCGGTGATCTCCGTCCACTGCCACAACGATCTGGGGTTGGCGGTGGCCAACAGTTTGGCCGCCGTGCTGGAGGGCGCCGGACAAGTCGAGTGCACCATCAACGGCATCGGCGAGCGGGCCGGCAACACCGCGCTGGAAGAGATCGTCATGGGCTTGCGGACGCGCAAGGACTTCTACGGCGCCGACACCGGGATCAACACAGAGGAGATCTCCAAGACAAGCCGCCTGGTCAGCAAAATCACCGGTATGGTGGTCCAGCCGAACAAAGCGATCGTTGGGGCCAATGCCTTCGCGCACACGTCCGGCATTCATCAGGACGGGTTGCTGAAGGAGAAGACCACCTACGAGATCATGCGGCCGGAATCCATCGGTCTGGTGGACAGCAAACTGGTCATGGGCAAGTTGTCGGGCCGGCATGCCTTCCGGCAACGGCTGGAGGAACTCGGGTACACGTTGACGGAGGAGGAGATCAACCGCGCCTTCGATCGGTTCAAGCGTCTGGCCGATCAGAAGAAAGAGATTTACGAGGAAGACCTCGAAGTGATCGTCTCCGAGGAGATCGCGAAGATCTGGGAGCGGGTGGCGCTCAAATGGCTGCACGTCGAGAGCGGCACCGACAAGATTCCGACCGCCACGGTCGAGTTGGAAATCGACGGCCGCCTGGTCAAACAAACGGGCACCGGGGACGGGCCGGTCGATGCCGTCTATCGGACCATCGCGGCGATGACGCAGACCAAGAGCCGACTGCTGATGTATGCGGTCAAGGCCATCACCGGCGGGACGGACGCGCAGGGCGAAGTCTCGGTGCGGCTCGAAGAAGGAGGGCGCACCGTGTCGGGGCATGGGGCCGACACGGATATCATCGTGGCGTCCGCACGGGCGTACCTGAATGCCTTGAACAAGCTCGCGTTCTGGGCGTCCAAACAGGCCGATGGCGCGCAGAAGGTGAGCTTGATTTGAGCGGGCGGCACGGGATAGAGTGACCGCCCTTGATTAACAATAGCGAGTAGCCTGCAGCGAACAGCCATCAGCCGCACATTCACTACCATCGAAGGCGAGGAGCCAATCGCACGGGGAGCGCCTTGCGCTCATGAGGACTGCGACGGGGATGGGCCAACGAGGGCGCGCGTGCTGAAGACGAGCCTGAACGAATGCCCGGAGTTTCTGGCCGGTGATCAGACCTGGCTGCGGGAACTGCTGCATCCGGCCAAGACGCCGCTGGCCCTCCGGTACAGCCTGGCGCACGGCAAACTGGAGCCGGGCAAACGGTCGAAGTGGCACCGGCTGGCGTCGTCGGAGGTGTATTACTTTCTCGCCGGCCGGGGCGTCTTCACGGTCGGCGACCGATCGGTGCCGGTGGAGCCCGGGTCGGTCGTGTACGTGCCGCCCGGGGGCAAACAGTCGCTGCAGAATGACGGCGCCGTGCCCATCGAGTTCCTGTGTCTCGTGGACCCGGCCTGGCGTCCGCAGGACGAGGAAGTGCTGGAATAATAGCTGGGCGAGAGGCGAAGGGGCACGCGGCGATGAGGAAGGGGCTCAAAAAGAGGAGGAATCGTTGAGAGCGAGGATTGCGGTGTTGGCCGGCGACGGCGTCGGCCGGGAGATCGTGCCCGAAGCGGTCAAAGTGCTCAAAGCCGTCGCGGAACGGTACGGACATACGTTCGAATTCGTCGCCGGGGACATCGGCGGGCAGGCGATCGACAAAGTCGGCGTCCCGCTGCCGCAAGAGAGCCTGGCATTGGCGAAGCACAGCGATGCCGTGCTGCTCGGGGCGGTGGGCGGTCCCAAGTGGGAAGGGCTCGAGTACAGTCTCCGTCCGGAACGAGCGCTGTTGGGGCTGCGGGAGCAGCTCGGCCTGTTCGCCAATCTGCGTCCGGCAAAACTCTATCCGATGCTGGCCGACGCGTCGACGCTGAAGCGGGAGGTCATCGAGGGCATCGACCTGCTCGTTGTTCGGGAGTTGACCGGAGGGATTTATTTCGGCAAACCGAAAGGCATCGAAAAAATTCCCGGCGGCGAGCGGGGCGTCAACACCGAGGTCTATACGACGGAAGAGATCGCACGCATCGCCAGGATCGCGTTCGCCGCGGCGCGCAAACGGCGTAAGAAGGTCACGTCGGTGGACAAGGCGAACGTATTGGAGTCGTCCGAGTTGTGGCGGCGCGTGGTCACGGAGGTTCACCAAGCCTATCCGGATGTGGAGCTGACGCACATGTACGTCGACAACTGCGCCATGCAGTTGATCCGGAACCCGAAGCAGTTCGACGTGCTGCTCTGCAACAACATGTTCGGCGATATCCTGAGCGACGAGGCGGCCATGCTGACCGGCTCCATCGGCATGCTTCCGTCGGCCAGCCTCGGCGCCCATGCCGGCCTCTATGAGCCCATTCACGGCAGCGCGCCGGATATCGCCGGGAAGAACATCGCCAATCCCATCGCGACCATCGCGTCGGCGGCGATGATGCTCTCCTACACGTTCAATCTGGACAAGGAAGCGGAAGCGATCGAGCAGGCCATCGTCAAGACGCTGGATCTGGGCTATCGGACCAAGGACATCGCCGGTCCGGGGGCCAGGATCGTGGGAACGGCTGAAATGGGGGACGCGATTGCGCGCAATCTCGTGTAGCGTTCGAGGATAGGGTCGTGTTGGTTTCAGCGAAACCGGGAACGATTCACACGATCGCCGGCACGGGCGAACCTGACTACTTCGGAGACGGGACGCAGGCGACGGCGGCGTGCCTCAACGAGCCCAAGAGCGTCGCGGTGGACGGGCGCGGGCATGTGTATATCGCCGATTCGGAGAACCACATCATCCGGAAAGTGGATCTCGCCACCGGCATCATCACGACCGTTGCGGGAAGGCGGGAGGGACCGACTTCCACCGCGGGTGATCGACGAAGTCTCTCTCCGGCGCATCCGTCCGCAGCCGACGACGATCCCTTGGGGACTCCGGATCGATCCGATCCCGAGCGGTTCGCGCAACTGGCGGATCTCAGCGGGACAGTGCGGTTTGTCACCGGCGTCGCGTCCGGCAAGGGGCGATTCGCGGGCGACGGCGGCCCGGCGACCGAGGCGCTCTTGAATTTCCCTTCGGCCGTCGCGGTGGATGGGCAAGGCAATCTCTACATCGCGGACACGATGAATCACCGGATTCGCCGTGTGGATGGGATGACCGGGGTGATCACCACCGTCGCCGGCACGGGACAACCTCGGTTCTCCGGCGACGGCGGGCCTGCCGTCGCCGCGGCGTTGAACGAACCCTCCGCCGTGGTCGTGGACCGCAAAGGGCGCTTGTACATCGCCGACCAAAGCAACCATCGGGTCCGCGTCGTCGATCTGGAAACGGGAATCATTCGAACCATCGCAGGCACGGGAACTGCCGCCTACGACGGAGACGGGGAAAGGGGGATTCACGCCTGCTTGGCGGGTCCGAGCGGGCTGGCCTTGGGTCCGGAAGAGGAACTCTATGTCGCCGATACCTTTAACGGGCGGATTCGAAAGATCGACCCGGTCACGGGTCTGATCGGCACCGTCCTCGGCGACGGCGGCCAGTATCGATATCAGGGTGAGACGGACGCGCCTTCGATGAGCCTGTCCCGTCCCTATGGCATTGCCGTCGATCGACAGGGTAACATTCTGGTGACCGATTCCGACAGCCACCTGATCCGAAGATGGGATCGGGGGAGAAGCATCGTGACGCGAATCGCCGGCACGGGAGTCGCCCGCTTTTCAGGAGACGGGGGGCCGGCTGAGGAGGCCTGCCTGAATTATCCCTTTGGGGTCGCTGTCGACGGCTGGGGGACGATCTTCGTCGCGGACACGTTCAACCACCGGATTCGTGCGGTTGTGGCAAAACAGGCGTGACATGTGACGCATAACGGGCCAGAGGAGCGGAGAGGATGCTGACGAAGAAAGCAGCGTATCGCGTGGCCGTGGTCGGGGCGACCGGCGCGGTCGGGGCCGAGATGATCGAGGTGCTGGAAGCGCGCAAGTTTCCGGTCGAGAGTCTCTTGCCCCTGGCCTCAGCCCGGTCGGCCGGCGGAACCGTGTCGTTCCGCGGCGAAGAGATTCCCGTCAACGTGCTGAGCAAGGACTCCTTCGAAGGCGTCGACATCGCGCTGTTCTCGGCCGGGAGTGACGTGAGCCGGGAGTTCGCCCCGCTCGCCGCACAAGCCGGCGCGGTGGTGATCGATAACAGCGCGGCCTGGCGGATGGAGCCGGACGTGCCTTTGGTGGTCCCGGAAGTCAATCGGTCCGATGTGTTCGGTCACAAGGGCATCATTGCCAATCCGAACTGCTCGACGATCCAAATGGTCGTCGCCCTGAAGCCGCTCCACGACTGCGCGCGGATCAGACGGATCGTGGTCACCACCTTCCAATCCGTGTCCGGCACGGGGAAGGAGGCGATGGACGAACTGATAGAGGAAACGCGAGACCTGCTCAGCTTCAAGGAAGCGCGTCCCAAGGTCTATCCCTATCAGATCGCGTTCAACTGCCTGCCGCACATCGACGAGTTCCTTCCTTCCGGGTACACGAAGGAAGAGGTGAAGCTGCTGAACGAGACGCGGAAGATCATGGGTGATCCGTCGATCCGGGTGACGGCGACGACCGTGCGCGTGCCGGTCTATGTCGGACATTCGGAGGCCGTCAACATCGAGACGGAGCGGAAGCTGACCGCCAACGAAGCGCGGGCGATTCTGTCCACCGCGCCGGGCGTGCAACTGTACGACGATCCGCAGCGGAAGATTTACCCTATGCCGCTGGATGTGGCCGGCAAGGACGAGGTCTACGTCGGCCGGATCCGCGAGGACGAATCGATCCCCAACGGCCTGAACCTCTGGGTGGTGGCCGATAATCTGAGAAAGGGCGCCGCGCTGAACGCGGTCCAGATCGCCGAATGTCTGATACAATAATAAGCCATGCCCGACTGGAGTCCGATAGGCAAGCTCTTGATCGCGCTGGGGCTGGGCATCGCGCTCATCGGCCTGTTGCTCACCCTGTTGGACAAGCTGCCCGGTTTAGGCGAAACGTTCGGTTGGTTCGGTAAGCTGCCCGGCGATATCGCGATCAGGCGCGACCGCTTCAGTTTCTACTTTCCGATTGCGACCAGCATTCTCCTCAGCGTCGTTTTGAGTCTGCTCTTGACTCTCCTCTCGTGGCTGTTCAGGCGATGAAACTCGTGACAGCGATGTTGGCGGGATTGTGCGCCTGGCAGTGGGCGGGACCGCCGTGCGGCGTGCCGGCTGCCGCGGCGGACTCCGTCCGCGTGCTGCTCTCGCAGGACGCCCAGCGGATTGACCTGCGGGCCGGCGACCGCCTGACCCTCCTGCTCTCGAACGGAGAACAACGAGCGGTGCGGCCGCCGATTTCGTTCACGGCGGTCGGCGGCTCGATCGCGCTGAACGGAGAGAAAACGCCCGCCGATGGGCTCGTTGTCCGGGCGTCGAGCGGGCACCTTGCCCTCGTGATCGCCGCGGGGCCCTCGAGCGGACTGTCGGTCAACGCGAACGGCGTCCCACCTGGATCGGACATGACGACGACGCTGGAGGTCGCCGGGCAGGTGTCCGTGTTGCGCCGGGGCAAAGGGCTCATGATCGTCAACGAGCTGGATCTGGAAGAATATGTCAAAGGAGTCGTTCCTTCGGAAGTCAACGCGGCCTGGCATCCGGAGGTGCTGAAGGCGCAGGCGGTCGCTGCGCGCACGTACGCGCTCTACCAACGGATGGTGAGCGCCGGCCGTGATTATGATCTGGTCGCCGGCACCCAGGATCAGGTGTATCGGGGACGGCACGGCATCGATGGCCGGATCGAGCAGGCGGTCGAAGAGACGCGCGGGCTCGTCGTGACGTATCAGCAGGCGCCGATCTATGCGGCTTTTTCCTCCACCGCCGCGGGACTCACCGAGGATGCGCTCAACGTCTGGTCGAAGGATTTGCCTTATTTAAAAGGCGTGGAGTGTCCGTTCGACGTCAACTCGCCCTACTATCGGTGGCGGGCCTCGTTCAAGCTGGAAACCCTGGAGCGGAATCTCCGGCAACAGGGGATTGCGGTCGGCACGATCGTGACGCTGGCGCCCGCCTCCTACAGCCGGGCCGGTCGGGTGACGAAACTCCGGGTCCTGCACTCCGGGGGAGAACTGTATCTGCGCGGCGAGGACCTGCGCCGCGTCATCGGGTACGCGGCGATTCCCAGCACGCAGTTCGATCTGGACGTTATAGGCCCGGACGTGGTCGTGTCCGGGTATGGGGCAGGCCATGCCGTCGGGCTGTGCCAATGGGGCGCGAAGGAACTGGCCGAGCTCGGCTATTCCTTTGCGACGATCCTGGGCTATTACTATCCGGGGACTGAACTCCAGTCCGCTTCGTTGGTGAGGCCGCCATCCGTTCCCGGCCCGTGATGTTGCTTTCCGAATTCGACTTCCCCTTCGATTCGAGTCTCATCGCGTCGAAACCCGTCGAACCTCGCGACCAGGCTCGCCTCCTGATTGTGGACCGAGGGGCCGGTCGTTTCTTCCATCGACGGGTCCTGGATCTGCCTTCCTTGCTGAGGTCCGGAGACCTCGTCGTCGTCAACGATACCAAAGTGATGGCGGCGCGTCTGAGCGGCCGCAAGCAACCGGGCGGCAGACGGGTGGACGTGCTGTTCGTCAAGGAGCTGGGAGGAGGCATCTGGGAGGTCCTGCTGAAGGGGAGATTTCGGCCGGGGGATGCGATCGAGTTGGCCTCACAGGCCCGCGCAGTCGTCGTGGATCGCAGCGAGTCTCGAACGACCGTGCGCGTCGAATCACCCCAGCCGTTTCAGGAAGTCATGCGGGAGATCGGGTGCATGCCTCTCCCCCCCTATATCAAGCGCGCGCCGACGGACGCGGACCGGGCTTGGTATCAGACCGTGTTCGCTCGTGAGGAGGGCGCCATTGCCGCGCCGACCGCCGGGCTGCATTTTACCGAGCGGCTGCTCGCGTCTCTTCGCGATCGCGGCGTGACGCTCGCGTGCGTCACCTTGCATGTCGGGCCGGCCACGTTCAAACCCGTGACCGTCGACCGTATTGAGGAACATCGCATGGGCGCCGAATGGATCGAGGTGTCGGTAGAAACGGCGGAATTGGTTCGCCGGATGAAAGCGGCCGGCGGTCGAGTGGTGGCGGTGGGGACCACCGTCGTGCGCGCGTTGGAATCGGCCACCGATCCGAACGGGAACATCCGGCCCTTTCGAGGCGAAACCGAGTTGTATATCGTCCCCGGCTATCGCTTCCGAGCCGTCGACGTCCTGATGACCAACTTTCATCTTCCTCGGACGACCCTGCTCATGCTGGTGTCCGCCTTCGGCGGACACGAACGCATGCGGGCCGCCTATCAGGAGGCGATCAATGAACGGTATCGGTTGTATAGCTACGGAGATGCGATGCTGATACTCTGAGCGGATAGCTGATAGCGAATAGCTGGTAGCTGTAAGCTGCTCGCTCCTTGCTACCTGCTGTTAGAGCAGTTCTTTGTGAATCTTGATCGGAACCCGGGTCTTGAGCGCTTCGGCATAGGCCATCAGCGCGCGCTGCTGTTTCTGAAACAAAAAGTCCTGGTAAATACGCTGGGTGGCTGTTGGATTCTTGCCCGCGTCCGCAGCCGTTTGCCGCGCGACGAGGGCTTGGGCTTCCGAGATCTCCGCGGGCGTCAGGGCGACCGCGTCCCTGATGATCATTCTGGCTTTCTCGCCGAGAATCTCTTTCGTCTGCGCCGCTTCGAAAATCGACGGCGTCAAGCGGTTCGCGGCCAGGAGCCGGCGGTAGAGGTCCGGATCGAACACGCCGTTCCGCTGAAACTCCGGACGCTGCAGAATGTCCTCCCGTAAATCCTCGGGGGTCACGGCCAGCCCCATTTCGTTCGCCGCGACCAACCAGAGCCGGTTTTCGATCAATTGCTCCAGCACGAACTGCTTGAGCGTCTCTTCTTTGAAGTCGCCCTGCACTTTGTCCTTGTAGAAGCGATAGGTGTTTTCATAGGCGCGCCGGTACTCGTCGCGGGTGATCGTCAGATCGCCGACCGAGGCGACGATATTGCCCTGCGACTCGCCGAATCCCCACCAGCCCATCGTGATGATGAATGCGACCGCCAGGATGCCCATGATCGATTTCAGCAACCAGGGATAATTGTGGGCGGCGTCTCGCATCAATTTGATCATATCCGGTCTCCTCGTTGACTCTGCGCGGATTCTACTCAGCCGTCACGCGCAAAGGCAAGCGACGGGAGCGCGGAGGCCGCGCGAGGACATGCGATTCGGCCGCGACTTGCCTATGGACCGCCTCCGTCGTCCGTCGGTGGGCATGCGTGTGGATCGTCTGTTTGTTTGTGCTGCATGACCCAATTTGTTATACTTGTCCACTAATTGCGAGGAGGTCAGTTGGCGGAGGAAGTCGCCGGGGTCAGTCCGTCGAATGTCGGTGTCTATCCCAAGGCGCACGTCCTCAACCGGTTCATTGCGAAGCTGATCGATCTTCTCATCGTCGCCGCTGCGGACAAGGTCGTTCCTCCGGTCGGTTTCCTCGCTGGGCTCGCCTATGCCTTGGTTGCCGATGGGTTCGCCGGCGGTCGTAGTGTCGGCAAGCGGTTGATCGGTCTCGAAACGATTGTCCCGCACACGCGTGAAGCGGCCGGCTTCAAGGAATCCATTATCCGCAACCTGCCCTTCGCCGCGGCTCTATTGCTGTTTCAGATCCCCTATGTGGGATGGGTGGGTTCGCTCGCCGTTGTGTCCTTCGAAGCGCTGCTCGTGATCGGCAACGACCGGGGACTTCGCCTCGGAGACGAAGTGGCCCATACCCAGGTGCTGGACGCCGGTCGGCTGGATCTGCCCGAATGAACGGAACGGCGGCGTAACCGTGCGGAACGCACAGGATTGAGAGGAAGGGAGACAAACTGTGGGACTCTCTGGCGATGTCTTCGGCTGGTTCTCGAACGATCTCGCGATCGACCTGGGCACTGCGACGACCCTGGTTTACGTGCATGGGAAGGGGATTGTACTGAACGAGCCCTCCGTCGTCGCCGTGGAGAAGAAGAGTGAAAAGGTCCTCGCAGTCGGGGCCGAAGCGAAAAAAATGCTCGGGCGCACCCCCGGCAACATCACCGCCATCCGACCCATGAAGGAAGGCGTGATTGCCGACTTCGAGATGGCCGAACAGATGCTCAAGTATTTCATCCGCAAGGCCCACAACCGGAGCGCCTTCGTCAGGCCGCGGATCATCATCGGCGTGCCGTCCCGCATCACTCAGGTGGAGCAGCGGGCCGTGAGGGATTCCGCCGAACTGGCCGGCGCGCGGGAAGTCTATTTGATCGAGGAGCCGGTCGCCGCCGCCATTGGAGCCGGTCTGCCCATCACCGAACCGTCGGGCAACATGGTCGTGGACGTCGGCGGCGGGACAACCGATATCGCCGTGATCTCGCTGGGCGGCATCGTGTACAGCGAGTCCGTGAAAGTGGCCGGCGACCGCATGGACGAAGCGATCATGAATTACATCAAGAAGAAGTACAACCTCCTCATCGGGGAGCATATGGCCGAGCGCATCAAAGTGGAAATCGGATCGGCCTATCCGTTCGAGGAGCGCAAGACGATGATGATCAAGGGGCGCGATCTGATTTCCGGCATCCCCCGCACGCTCGTGGTGGACGACGCCGAGATCAGGGAAGCCTTGCAGGAACCTATCGGGACGATCGTCAATGCCATCAAAGTCGCGCTGGAGAATACGCCTCCGGAGCTGGCCGGTGACATCATCGATCGCGGCATTGTGTTGACCGGAGGAGGGTCTCTGCTGAAGGGGATGGACACGCGGTTCCGGGAGGAAACCAATTTGCCCATCATCACCGTGGATGATCCGTTGACGTCCGTGGTGCTGGGCGTGGGAAAGATCCTCGACGAGCTCGATCTCCTTCGCAAGGTGTCCGTCATGTCGCAGTGCAGCAGCCTCCGGTAAGGTTCCATCCCTGATGTGGATGGCCATTTTTCGTTCGACATACGGCACGAGACGGCTGGCCATCGTTCTGTTCGCCCTCCTGCTCTCCATTCTTTTTTTGCTCCCCGGCCAGATTCACATGCTGTTGCAATACCTCGGCGGACCGGTCGGGCAGGTGCTCGGCGTGCCGCTTGCGGCTTTTTCGGCGGTGGATCGGGGCCTTACCGAACTGTGGGACGGCTACGTGGCGTTGCAGCATGTGCGCGAGGAGAACGAGGCGCTGCGGAAAGAGATCGAGGAGTTGAGGGGGCAGAACAGTCAGCTTCGGGAAGCCGCGGCTGCGACGCAGCGCCTGGCTGCGTTGCTGGAATTCAAACGGAAGGGCGCGCCGCATACGCTGGCCGCCCAGGTAATCGGCCGCGATGCGACCAACTGGTATCGCGCGGTGTTGCTGAACAAGGGGGAGGCCGACGGCGTCAGGCCGGAGATGGGGGTGATCACGCCGGCCGGAGTGGTGGGGCGGGTGGTCAAGACGACGAACTCCTCCTCGGTCGTGCTGCTCATCACCGATCCGAACAACGCCATCCCCGGCCTTATTCAGCGCACCAGGGACGAAGGCATTGTGGAAGGCACCGCCGAAGGCGGCGCCAGACTGAAGTACATTCCGTTGCTCTCGACCGTGCGGGCCGGGGATCGCGTCGTGACGTCGGGGTTGACGGGGGGCTTTCCGCGCGGCCTCATGATCGGCGCCGTCACGAGCATTGAAAAAGAGGAAGGGGCGCTCTTCCAGTCCGCCGAGATTCTTCCCGAGGTGGATGTCTCGAAGCTGGAGGAAGTCTTGGTCATCATGGCACCGTACGGCGACAACGATGCGAGCGCGGAAGGCCTGCTGCCGTCTCGGCCCGCCGCAAAGGGAACACCATGAAAGCGGCGCTGTACGGAGCGTTTCTGCTGGCGCTTGTGCCGATGCAGGCGACGATTCTGCATTACCTCGGCCCGGGCGGGGTTCGGCCAGACCTGGTGCTCGTCTCGGTCTGTTTAATCGGGTTCTTTCGCGGAGAGCTGGAAGGGTTCCTGGCGGGTCTGTTGTTGGGGTTCGCGCAGGATCTGCTCTCCGCCGGGGACTGGTGGTTCAACCTGGCGACAAAAAGCGCAATCGGTCTGCTGGCCGGATTGGCCGGGCGTCAGGTCGCGCATGTCACGACCGTCGTGATGCTGGCCGGTCTTTTTATCATCTCCTGCTGCTCGGGTGTGCTCTTTCTGCTTCTGGCGCAGACCGGCGGCTGGGCCGGTGTGGGACTGGCGGTTCGCTCCGTCCTTGTTCCGCAGGCCGTCTTCGATGCGCTGCTCGGCGCGGGAGTGTATTGGGTGCTGGAAGAGCGGGTTCGAGACCGGTGGGTGCTGGCCGAGTAACCCCGAAACGAGAGCATGGCGTCCGTCGGATTTCAAGATGTCGAGCTGGGCGAGCTTCAGCGTCGGCTGACCGTTTTACGGATCGGCTTGCTGCTGGTGGTGGCCTTGCTGGCCTTTCGGCTCTGGCATTTGCAGATCCGCGAGGGATCCTATTATCGCGACCTGTCGGAAAACAACCGGACCCGCTCGGTGATTCTGGAGCCGGTGCGCGGGCAGATCTACGACCGGAACGGCGTGCTGCTGGCGAACAATGTGCCGAGTTTCACGCTCTATGTGACGCTGGAGGATGTGAAAGATCGCGAGGCGCTGATTCAGCAGCTCACCTCGCTCCTCGGGCTCGATCCGGATATGGTGCGCCGGAAACTGGCGACGAAGGGCGGGAAATTGCTTCCCCGCAAGATCAAGGACCGCCTGAGCCTGCGCGAGGCGGCCGTCATCGAAGCGCATCGTCTCGATCTGCCGGGCGTCATGATTCAGGTCGAATCGCAGCGCAACTATCCGGGCGGCGCGGTCGCTGCGCATCTCCTCGGATACGTGGGCGAGGTCTCGGCCGAACAGTTGGAGCGGTCCGAATTCGAGGAACTGCACCAGGGAAGCATGATCGGGCAGTACGGCGTTGAAAAGACGTTCGATCGTTTCCTCAGAGGAAAAGCGGGGCAGAAGAGCGTCGAAGTCGATGCCCTGGGCCATGAGAAGCGCAGCGACGTCGTGGAGAAGCCGGAGGCCGGCGACGATCTGTATCTCACGATCGATGTCCGGTTGCAGAGGCTGGCCGAAGACCTGCTGGGAGAAGAAGCCGGCGCCATCGTGGCGTTGGATCCGACCAACGGCGACGTCTTGGCCATGGCGAGCCGGCCGGCCTTCGATCCGAATGTCCTGTCGCGGGAGTTGACTCCCAAACAATGGGTGGAGATCGTCCAGGACGAAGGGCACCCGCTCAACAACCGGGCTACGCAAGGCCAGTATCCGCCCGGGTCGACCTTCAAGGTGATCATGGCGGCGGCGGCGCTGGAGACCAAGACGGTCAGTCCCTCGACCACCGTGCGATGCACCGGCGGCTATCAGTTCGGAAGGCGCCTCTATCGCGACTGGAAAGCCGGGGGACACGGCTTCATCGACCTGGAACAGGCGTTGGTCCATTCCTGCGACGTGTATTTCTACACGGTCGGACAGCGGATGGGCATCGACACCATCGCCGACTACGCCAAGCAATTTGGGTTGGGACAGCCCACCGGCATCGAGTTGCCGTCCGAACGTGTGGGGATCGTCCCGTCCACCAGTTGGAAGGAAAAAGTGAAAGGAGAGCCGTGGCTGCCGGGAGAAACCATCTCGGCCTCCATCGGCCAGGGCTATGTCACGGTCACGCCGCTCCAGATGGCCAGCGTGATCGGAACGATCGCCAACAACGGCGTGGCTTACCGGCCGCGGCTCGTCCAGGCGATCATGGACCGCGCCACCGGACGCCTGCAGGAGTTGCCGGCCGTCGCGCGTGGCAAGGTGGAGGTGAAACCGCAAACGCTGAAGCTGATTCAGGAAGGGCTGGCCGGGGTCGTGCGGGAAGGGACCGCGACCCGCGCCAAGTCCGTGCTCATCAGCATCGCCGGCAAAACCGGGACCGCGCAGACCGCCGCGCTCAGGACGGGACCGGAGAAGGATATTCCCAAGAAATTCCGCGACCACGCCTGGTTCGTGGCCTACGCGCCGGTCGAGAAGCCGCGCATCGCGGTCGCCGTCTTGGTGGAGCATATGGGGCACGGAGGGTCGGCGGCTGCGCCGTTGGCCAAAGAAATCATCGAGGCGCTCGTGAAATTGCCGCCAAAGGCCCCGGTTGTGGCGCAGGGGCCCGGTGTGCCGACCGCTTCGGCGCCAAGGGAGACGCGATGATCGACCGCGTGATCGACAACCGCGGGTTCGACAGCTTCGACTGGCGTTTTATCGGGCTCGTCCTGGCTATTTTGTTCCTGGGCGTTCTGTCGATTTACAGCGTGACCCACGCCCAGCAGGGCGGGACGCCGTTCTATCTGAAGCAACTCATGTGGATCGCGCTCGGCAGCGCGGCGTTCGTCGCGATGCTGACGGTGGACTATCACAAGATCGCACGGCTGGCGTACCCCCTCTACGCGATCATCCTGGTGCTGCTGGCCGTCGTGTTGGTCATAGGCAAGACCAGCCGGGGCGCGCAGCGATGGATTCCGATCGGCCCCTTTGCGTTTCAGCCCTCCGAGTTCGCCAAGTTGGTGCTGATCCTGGTGCTCGCGCATTACTATTCGAGCGCGCCGCGCATCGGATGGCTGCAACGCGTGGTTCTGCCCGGACTGATCATGCTTCCGGGCTTGTTGTTGATTTTGAAACAGCCGGATTTGGGCAGCGGACTGAGTTTTCTGGCGGTCTACGCCGCGATGCTGCTGATGGTCGGGATGCGGTCGCAGGCGATCGGGATCATTCTGTTGTTTTCGCTCATGCTCTTCCCCTTCGCCTGGGAACTGTTGTGGGGCTCGCTGCATGAGTATCAGCGACACCGGATCATGGCCTTCGTCGACCCGGAGTACGATCCGGGCGGCAAGGGCTATCACGGGCTCCAGTCCCGCATCGCGATCGGATCGGGGGAGTTGCTGGGCAAGGGGCTGTATGGAGGCACGCAAAGCCAGCTCAAGTTCCTGCCGGAGGGGCATACGGACTTCGTGTTCGCCGTGTTTGCGGAGGAATGGGGATTTCTCGGCGTCCTGCTGTTGCTGGCCCTCTTCGTCGGGCTGATCTGGCTCTCGCTGGAGATCGCCTCGCGCGCCAAGGACGTCCTCGGCGCGCTGCTGGCCGCCGGCGTCATCGCGATGCTGTGCTTTTGCGTCGTCGTCAACATCGGCATGACCGCCGGGATGTTCCCGATCGTCGGCATCCCCCTGCCCTTGATGAGTTACGGGGGAAGCGTCACAATAACGACGATGGCGGCCCTTGGTCTTCTATTGAATATCAAGCGTCGTCGGTTAACGTTGTTTTATTGAAGGAGTTCGTATGGGACAAGAGATCGCGATCAGCGTCGCGCGCGAAGAAACGCGCGTGGCGGTGCTCGATAACGGGCTGGTCACCGATCTGTACACCGATCGGGCCAAGGACAAGGATTTTGTCGGCAACATCTACAAGGGACGCGTCGCCAAGGTCTTGCCGGGCATGCAAGCGGCGTTCGTCGACATCGGGTTGGAAAAAGCGGCCTTCATGCATGTCTCGGACCTGTCGACCGATACGGAGCCCGGCGACACCCTGATGGACAGCGAGGACGACGACAGGGGGGCGGAACTGCCTCGGCCCCGTCGCCAGACCTTGAAGCCGATCGAACAGTTGCTGAGCGAGGGGCAGGAGCTGATGGTCCAAATCTCCAAAGGCCCCATCGGCACCAAGGGCCCGCGCGTCACCACCTACGTGTCCCTGCCGGGTCGGTATCTCGTGTTCATGCCGAACGTCGACCACATCGGGGTGTCGCGGCGGATTCCCCGCGACGAGGAGCGGGCGAGGCTGAAGGAGATCATGAAGCGGCTCCGGCGGCCCGGCTACGGGTACATCGTCCGGACCGTGAGCGAGGGGGTGAAAGAAGACGACCTGCGCTCGGACGTCGAATTTTTGCACGTTCTGTGGCAGGACATCCTGAAGAAGCGGGACCAACAGCCGGCTCCTTCTTTGCTGCACTCGGACCTCAGCCTGAGCTTCAGGGTGGTGCGCGATCTCTTCGGGAAGAAAGTCGAACGGCTGCTCATCGATTCGAAGGAGGAATATGACGCCATCCGGGATTTCGTGCAGCGATTCTCGCCGGAGCAGGTTTCGCGGATCCACTACTACGACAAGGAAGAGCGACTGTTCGACTACCTGGCCATCGAACAGGAGATCGCCCGCGCGCTCAGTCGGAAGGTGTGGCTCAAGTCCGGCGGGTATATCGTCATCGACCATACGGAAGCCATGACGGTCATCGATGTCAACACGGGACGCTTCGTCGGCAAACGCGATCAGGAAGAAACCATCCTCCGAAACAATTTGGAAGCCGTCAAGGAGATCGCGTACCAGATCAAGCTGCGGGGCATCGGCGGAATCATCATCATCGACTTCATTGATATGGAGCGGGAGAAAAACCGGGAGAAGGTCTACCAGGCCCTGGTCGACGCCATGGCTTCGGACAAGGCGCGCACGCGCATCTCCCGCATCTCGGACCTGGGACTCATCGAGCTGTCGCGCGAACGGGTTCGAGAAGATCTTCTGCGGGCGATGTCAGAGCCCTGTCGGTACTGCGAGGGGCGGGGGTATACGAAATCGCCCATGACCGTCGCCTACGAGATCTTCCGCGAGATCCGGCGGATCGGCAGCCTGGGCGATGGGCAGAAAGTCGTGGTCGGCGCGCATCCCGCGGTGGCGGAACTGCTCCAGGACGAGGAGCGGCAGGGCATCGAAGAACTGGAACGCCACTTCTCGGCCAAGATCATCGTGATGCCCGACGAGAAGCTGCACCTGGAGCAATACGATATCGTCGTGCTCTGATCTGTCCGACAGGGCCAGTCCGTCCCTCTGCTGCACACCTGAATCCGGTGACGCGATGACAAAGGCGCGGGAGCGACACGACGCGCGCGAACGGCAAGCGTTGCAAGCCTGGCTCACGTTGCGGGCCGTCAACGGGCTGGGCGAGGCGGCGCTGTTCCGGCTCGTGCAGACCTTCGGTTCGCCCCGAGCGGTCTTGACGGCGTCGGCCGGTGAATTGACCGGAGCGGGGTGCAGTCCCGCCTTGGCGCAGGCCATTCAACGGGGACCCGACGCGCAAGCCCGCGAACGCATCGACCGGGAGTTGGACGCGATCGTTCGCCTGAAGCTGTCCGTGGTCACGTGCCTCGATGAGGCATATCCGGTTCGTCTCAGGATGATTCCGGATCCGCCGCCGGTGCTGTATGTCGCCGGACGACTGGAGCCGTCCGACCAGTATGCGGTGGCGATCGTCGGAGCGCGGCGCGCGAGTCACGCCGGGCGGGTCTTGGCGGAGGAGTTGAGCCGGGACCTGGCGGCGTCCGGCTTTACGATCGTCAGCGGGCTTGCGCGAGGGATCGATGCGGCTGCGCATCGGGGTGCGTTGGCCGCCGGCGGACGGACGGTGGCGGTACTGGGGTGCGGCGTGGACCGCACCTATCCGCCCGAACACGACACGCTGCGCGAACAGATCGAAGCCCACGGCGCCGTGCTGTCCGAATTGCCGCCGGGTTCGCCGCCGCACAGCTACCACTTTCCCCGGCGCAACCGGATCATCAGCGGGTTGTGTTTGGGGGTCGTGGTTGCGGAAGCGGCGATCGAGAGCGGATCGCTCATCACGGCGAGGTTGGCCGCCGATCAGGGCCGCGAGGTGTTCGCCGTGCCCGGGTTCGCGAAGGCGGAAAATAGCCGCGGGCCGAACGGACTGATCAAGCAAGGCGCCAAACTGGTCGAATGCGCGCAGGACGTGATCGACGAGCTCCTGCCGCAGGTCGATGACGCCTTCAAGCGGCGCGTGAACGCGCGGGCGTCCGAGGCGCGCGAACCATCGTCCCGCTTGAGCGGAGACGAGGCGAAGGTTTATGATGCGCTCTCCTATGAGCCGCGGCACTTAGATGACGTGGTCGTGAAAACCGGTCTCTCCCCTTCGGAGGTCGCCGCGCTCCTTCTGGCGTTGGAGCTGAAGCAGCGCGTCCGCCAACTGCCCGGGCATTCCTACCTTCGGTTATAATTGAACCGGTCGAGAGATGAGCATGCCGTCACGATCTGATATAGTTGGAGACGATCGCGGAATGACCGTTTTTTAAGGAGCGGGAGCGTAGATGGCGAAATCATTGATCATTGTTGAGTCGCCGGCGAAGGCCCGGACGATCACGAAGTACTTGGGTCGCGGGTACACCGTCATGGCTTCCGTCGGCCATGTCAAAGACCTTCCGACCAGCAAACTCGGCGTCGACGTCGAACGTGATTTCGAGCCTCAGTACGTCACGATCAAGGGCAAAGCCAAAGTGCTCGCTGAGATCAAGAAGAAAGCGCAGGAGGCCGACAAGGTGTTTCTCGCGCCGGACCCTGACCGCGAAGGCGAGGCGATCGCCTGGCATATCGCCCAGGAAATCAACGGCAAGGGGAAGAAGAAAAACGGGAAAATCTACCGGGTCCTCTTCAATGAGATCACGGAATCGGCCATCAAACGCGCGTTGCAGTCGCCGGGGCAGATCGACATGAAATTGGTGCATGCGCAGCAAGCGCGGCGCGTCCTGGATCGAATCGTCGGCTATCAGGGCAGCCAGTTGCTGTGGAAGAAAGTCCGCCGCGGCTTGAGCATGGGGCGGGTCCAATCGGTCGCGGTGAAATTGATCTGCGACCGGGAAAAGGAGCGGGAAGCGTTCCGTCCCGAGGAGTATTGGTCCATCACGGCCACGCTGGCCGGCAGCCAACCTCCTCCGTTCGAGGCCAAGCTGCACAGCATCAACGAGCAGGAAGCTTCCATCCCGTCCGGTGAACACGCCCGGCGGATCGTGGAGGACGTGCAGGGGAAAGAGTTCGTCGTCCGATCCATCGAGCGAAAGGAGAAGCGGCGCAATCCCGTCGCACCGTTCATCACCAGCCGGCTCCAGCAGGAAGCGGCCCGCAAGCTGCACTTCACGCCGAAGAAAACCATGACCCTGGCTCAACAACTGTACGAGGGCGTGGACATCGGCGACGAAGGGCCGACCGGATTGATCACCTATATGCGGACGGACTCGACCCGGATCTCCAACGAAGCGATGGAAGAAGCCAGGCGCCTGATCCGGGAACGGTTCGGCGAGGAGTTTCTGCCGGCGACGCCCAACGTCTACAAAACCCAGAAGGCCGCGCAGGAGGCGCACGAAGCGATCAGGCCGACCTCGGTCGCGCGCGATCCGGAATCCGTCCGGTCGTACCTGGAGCCCGATCTCTACAACTTGTACAAGCTCATCTGGAATCGGTTCGTCGCGTCGCAGATGGTGCCGGCCGTACTCGATGTCACACGGGTGGATTGCGCGCCGATCGGCACAAGAGATCGCTACATCTTTCGGGCGACCGGGACGGTCGTCAAATTTCCGGGCCATACGGCCGTCTACATGGAAGGCAAGGACGCGGACGCCCTCAACGGGAATCAGAAGGCCGCGTCCGACGCCGAGGATGAGGCCGAGCGTCAACTTCCGGTTCTGAGCGAGGGGGAGCGCCTCCGTCTGGTCGCTCAAGACGGGCAGAGCGTGCCGGGGATTACGCCGAAGCAGCATTTCACCCAGCCGCCTCCGCGCTACAACGAGGCGCTGCTGATTCGCGAGCTGGAAGAGAAAGGCATCGGCCGCCCGTCCACGTATGCGAGCATCATTTCCACCATTCAGGAGCGGAAGTACGTGGAAAAGGTCGACGGCCGATTCGTCCCTACGGAAACGGGCAAAACGGTGAATGAGTTTCTCCTCAAAGGCTTCCCCGACCTCATCAACGTCGACTTCACGTCGCAAATGGAGCAGGAGTTGGATCAGGTCGAGGAAGGCGACAAGCCGTGGGTCGCCGCGGTCAGGGACTTTTACGGGCCCTTTACGAAGGACATGGAAAAGGCGCGGCACATTCCGGGCCCCAAGGACACCGTTCATCCGCCGACCGACATCCCGTGCGAAAAGTGCGGCCGCATGATGGAGATCAAGTGGGGCCGGAACGGAAAGTTTCTGGCGTGTCCCGGGTACAAGGAGGACCCGCCCTGCAAGAACACTCAGAACTTCGAGAAGTTGTCCGACGGCACCATCAAAGTCGTGCCGAAAGAAGAGATCACCACCGGAGAAACCTGCGAGAAGTGCGGCAGTCCGATGGTGGTCAAGACCGGCCGCTTCGGGAAGTTCCTCGCCTGCTCCGCCTACCCGGCCTGCAAGACCACCAAGCCGATCGCGTTGGGAGTCAAGTGCCCGACGCCGGGTTGCGGCGGCGATCTGGTGCAGAAGCGGACGCGAAAGGGCCGGTCGTTCTACTCCTGCAGCCGCTATCCGCAGTGTGAATTCGCGTTGTGGGATCGCCCGGTGAATAAATCCTGTCCGACCTGCAAAGCGCCCTTCCTCGTCGAGAAAGTCAGCAAACAGGCCGGCCGAACCGTCCAGTGCCGCAATGAAGATTGCGGCTATCGGGAAGCCGGATAACGATAAGAAGCCCCCCAGCCGCCTCTCCGCCGCATCTCTCTCTTCAACTTTCTTTTCGGTCTGCATCGTCCGGCTTACCGAGGCGGCGCAACGCAAAAAGAGAATGAAACGCGATTTCATCGAAGATGAGAATGGTAGTCAATTATACGTATATCTCCTGTTGACGAAGACGCGAAGAGGAAGGATAATGATTGGTAATGAACGGCGTGTGCGCCGCCGCGCAGAACTCCATAGGCATTCATTCGGCAATCTACCTTAACCCCCTGGACCGGAGGAGGTTAGCATGAAAGCGAAGGAAGGCGTCATCAATCTGCTCAACAAGATCCTTACCGCGGACTTGACGGCCATCAATCAGTATTTTGTCCATGCCAAGATGTGCGAGAACTGGGGCTACGAGCGCCTCCATCATCACGTCCGCAAGCGGGCGTTCGACGAAATGAAGGACGCGGAAGAGCTGATCGAGCACATTCTGTATCTGGAAGGCGTGCCCAACATGCAGCGGCTGGGCACGGTGCACGTCGGCGAAACCGTTCCCGAGCAGTTCAAGGCGGATCTGAAGGCCGAGCAGGAGATGTTGGCCATCTTGAGCGAAGGCGTGATCCATTGCACCAAGGTCGGGGACTTCACCACGCGCCACATGCTGGAAGACATGGTGAAGGACGTTGACGAGCATATCGATTGGATCGAGACCCAGCAGGAGTTGATCGAGCAAGTCGGCTTGGAAAATTATTTGAGCGAGCAGATCCACAAAGAGGAATAGGCCGTAAAGCCGTACAACTTCTTCGGCAGGGAGGCGAGCCATGAAAGCGAAAGAAGGTGTTGTCGACTTCCTGAACAAGGTGGTCACCATGGAGCTGACGGCGGTCCACCAATACCTCCTGCACGCCTCGCTGTGCGAGAACTGGGGGTATCACCGCTTACAGCATGAGTTTCGCGAATTGGCCACTGAAGAGATGAGCCATGTGTCCAAGGTGCTCGATCATATCCTGTATCTCGAGGGCACCCCGGACATGCAGAAACTGGGGACCGTCAGCAGCGGCCGCGGCGTCCCGGACCTGTTTCAGGCGGACTTGCGGTTCGAACAGGACGACGTGAAACTCCTGCGCGACGCCATCGCGCATTGCGCGAAGGTCGGGGACTTCACCACGAGGCACAAGCTCGAGGACATGGTCGTTGAGACCGAGGAGCATGTTGACTGGTTCGAGACCCAGCTCAGGGCCATCAAGCAGGTTGGACTCGAAAATTACCTGTCCGAACAGATCAAGAAGGAAGGGTCATAAAGCCATTTCGAGTCGCGTCCGGCGGGGGAGAGACGGTTCGTCTCTCCCCCATTTGTTCTTTAGGGCAGCGGCGGAAGGCTCACGGATGCCGTAGGAAGAGGCGACGTGGACATGATCGTCCACAGCCACAGACCGGCGGTCGCCATAACCACCATTCCCAGCGAGGCAAGCAGGCTGATCAGGACCATCCGGTCATCGGGTCTCAGCGGAAGCCGGTCTTTGAGTATGCGCCACATTCCCTGCGGCCTTTCCTCAGAATCCTTTCTCCGTCGCAGTGATACGCGCGGCGGCTTCTCTTCTTGAGGCGACCCTCAATTCGACCGCCAGCGCGAAACCGGTGATGGCGTAGCCGCAGCTTGCACAGGCCCAAAACGCCCCGGTGGGGACCAGGCTGTGTTGGCGGCAACGCGGGCATTCGCGAATGTTCATCAGACGTTCCTCCCTTAATGGCAGACCGTCTCGTGTCCGGGCGGCGACGGAACGAGCTGATCGCGTTGGATCCGTCGAAATTGATCGACCAACTGAGTCACGGCTTCCCCGAACGTGAGAAACTCTTCCGGCTCGAAATGCAGAGTGATCGGCCCGTAGGTCACATGGAGCCGACCGCATCCGCAGACATTCAGCGTCGCCCGCCCGGTGCTTCTCAAACCCTTCTGCATCGTTCACCTCCTTCCAAACGAATGCCTCAGAGCCGGCGCCTGTCGGTGTTGGAACAGGCGCAGGATTTCCGTGACCGCGCTCAGGCCTCGGCCGGTCAGATCGTGTACCAAATGGAAACGGAGCAGACCGTCCGGATCAATCAAGAAAGTCCGGCACCGGGTCAGAGTCTGGTCCTGGACGAGGCCGTAGGCGCGGTGAAGGCGGCGCAAGGGGTCGACCAGGAGGGGCGCCCGCAACGCGCCGAGCCTGCCGAGCCATGGCCGCCGCAATGCACGATCTTCAGGCGCGACGGCGAGAAAATCGGCCCCGTAGCAGGTGAAAGCGGCGCCTTGACGGTCCACGATGGTCGCCTCGACCAGGCTCAGCCTCGGCAAGCAGCACAGGACCACCCAGCGGCCGTGCATTCCGGCGGAATCCAGATACGTCAACGCTCCGTCCCGTAACGCCGGCACTCGGAACCGAGGAGCGCGTTGGCCGATGAGCAACATGGACTGTCCTCCCTCATCCCACGTTGTCGCGCCGCGCACGGCGCCTCTCCCCCGATTCGGCGGGAACCGGAATCGTTGGAGCGCGACGGCGCTGATGAACCGGCGTACGCAAGTCCGGCAACACCGAAGGTCTACCGGACGGAGCCTCGCCGCAGTTGATGCATCGCCATGCGCCCGTGCGCGCGTAGAAGTCTAAAGACCGTTCGATCACCAGCAGGCCTCGGCATTTCGGACAGGTCATCGCGATCCCTCCTGTATTCCCGTCTCAGGGCTTTGCAACGCGATCGATGGCGGAAACCGGTCGGGTCAGGACCGAAATCGCCTGATTGATCCCGGCTTCGAGCCAGCGGGTCAGCGCGGGATGCACGAGCCCCTTGTCGTTCAGCACGTACTCCAACCCGTCGAACAGCTTCCGGTACGGTCCCGCCCCATAGAGCCGGTCGGCGATCACGAGCACCCGTCCGGTTTTCGCGTGGGCTTCGATCAGGCTCCTGATGTCGCCGACGGCGCGCTCCCGAAGCGCCGGCCAGTCCTCGCGGACCGTGGCCGCCTCAATCGCTCTCAGCTTGGCGCAGTGGGGATCGCGCTTCAGCCGCTCGATGTTGGCCTGCATGACCGAGAGCCAGTGCGCGTTGTCCTCATCGCGCTTGTCGCCGTGCGCGACGAGGATCACGGTCTCCTGCGACGGGTCGCGACTGACTTCCTGAATCCGCTCGTGGAGCGCCTCGGCGATGCCCGGGTCTTCCTCGTATCCGCCGAACGTGGCGAAGAGCGCCGCGCTTCGAATTTGCGCCGGAGGGGTCGTTTCCCGATCGTGTCCACTGTGTCGGCCCTCGGGCTCCGGTGAATCGGAGAGGCCGAGCAGGTATTCGATGCGGTGTTTCAGATGGTGAGCGAGGGCGTACATGCGCACGAACACGATGCGCCGGCTCCCTTGCCGCTCCAATCGCTCGACGGCCTGCTGAATCACGGCAGGATCGCCCATCCCATAGGCCATCTGGATCCGGTAACGGGGGCGCAGCGGCGCGATCGCGCGCTCCACGGCGTCGTTCCACGGTTGGGTGGCGCCGTGCGGCATGATCACGACGCCGATTTCTGCCGGAGACGCCGGCAGAAAGGCGTTGGCGGTCTTCTTCAGCCACAGCAGCACGTTGGGGTGGGGCAGGAGTTCTTCCGCGACATAGGCGATGTTCCAGTCGCGCAGCTTGTCGCCGAACCAGTGCGTCAGCGCCATCGTCTGATCAAATTTCGGGCCGATCGTAGCCAGGACCAGCAGCGTCCGTCCCTTCTTGGCGGCGGTTTCGACAATCACCTGATCCGCCGCCTTGTTGTTCCGTTCGGCGTCCGGTGCGGAGCGGTCGTAGTAGAGGACGGCCCTGGTTTCTCGAAAACGGAGGTACTGCGTAATGTAGGCCAGGTACCGTTCCAGGTCGCGGCGCATGGCCGCCTCTCCGGCTTCGTCGGTCGCGCCGAATCCGACCAGCAGGAGCCGTTCATGCTCCGGGTCACGGCTCGCTGCCATCGCGCGATCCAACAGGATTTGGCGGATGAGGTGACTCGAGACCATCGGCTCGGCCCACCGAATGGTTCCGGTTCGTGCATAGGCGGGCAGATGGGCCACGACCTTCTGCAAAACGGGGTCCGAGGCGGAGACAAAGAGCGGAATCGCCACGATCTCCGTCGCGCCGCCGCGCTCAAGGTCGGCCAGCGCCCGGCTGAGATAGTCGGAGTATTCGCTCCCCATCCCGTTGTAATCCCGCCCGACCCAGGCCAGCGCCGCCGGCGCATAGTGTTGCGCGAACTCGTCGAACACAGCGCGGATTTCCTGGTTGCCTAAAAATCCTCGGTCAGGGGCGACGACGAGAAAGCCGACCGTCGATCCGGCCGCCGCCGGCTCGGGTGTCGGCGCGAATGTGAACAGGAGCAGCGCCGCAAGCACGGCGAGTAGCCGGGCTGGTAGGGCCGCCGCCGGCCATCCTGTGATCCTCTTGTTCCTGAGACACATTCGCACCGGCAACTCCGGTAGCTCAGGCAGTTGTTGAGATTGCATTTCAATATCAATATATCTCGACGCGGAAGCGTTGACCATGTTCATTTTCCAGATTGCCGGAAGCGCCGTCCGGCGGCCACATGAGAGGCCGTACAGCCGGGGGGCGCTCAGCCGAACTTCAACCTTTACTATGCGGCTTGGAGCGGCGGCTCGCCCATGCGGAGCGCGAAAGGTTCGGGCGAAGTCGGCGTGAGGGGCATTGCGATCTGAACCGTTGAGGGGAGCAGCCGACGGCGTTTTTGAAGAAATGACTGAAGGCGAACTGATCGCTGAAGCCGAGGGCCTCGGCGATGCAGGACAGCGTCGCATTCGACTCCGCGAGCAGGCCGACGGCCCGCTCAAGGCGAAGACGCTTCAGATAGTGGGAGAAGGGAATGCCGATGAGGGCCTTGAAGAGATCGGAGCAGTACTTGTCCGAGTAGCCCAGAAACCGCGCCAGATCCTTGAGGGTCAGGCCCTCGTGCAGGTTGTTCCTGATGAACTCCTGCACGCGCTGCGCGACGTCCGGAGGCGCCTGCAACGCGGGGGGATGTTCTTGAATCGAGAACGGATCGTCGCAGAGTCGAGATGAGCTCAGGGGGGCGCGAGTGTTCGTTCTGCAGGCCGGGTCACATGCAGACTGTCCTGTCGAGTCGGCGCGGCGCATAGGATCCCTCCGTGGACGGTGGTTCATGGCCTCGGCGGGCTCTCATTCATGGTCGTCGTCGAGCGCTCCGGTCTGCCCGCTTTCGAACGTTCGCCGGCGGGCCGTGCGGTCTTTCCAGAAAAGGGGCGGGCGGGGGGCCCAGGAGGAAGAGAGGCGCCCCGCCCGAATGGGTGGGGGGCACAACCCCACCCGGGAGAGCTGTCAGGCCTCAGTGCCGGCGCCAGCCGGACGAAGGTCGCGACAAGATCAGGATCGAGTTGCGAGCCGGCCACGGCTTGCAGTTGCGCCAATGCAGTTTCGTGCTCGAACACCTTGGCAGCCGCCGGCCTACGGGCGGCCAGCGCGTCGAACGTGTCCGCGACCGCCAGGATGCGGGAGCCGAGCGGAATGAACTCACCTCGCAGGCCGTAGGGATAGCCGAACCCGTCCCAGCGTTCATGGTGGTGGGCGATCAGAAGCGCGGCCCGGCGCAGGAAACGGATCGGCTCCAGCAGTTCGGCGGCGGCCCGCGGATGGCTCTGCAGCGCTGCGTACTCATCGCCGGTAAGCGGTCTCGTCTCCGACAGGATGCCGGCCGGGACCGTCAGCAAGCCGATATCGTGGAGCAATGCGGCGAAGCGGAGGTGGAGTAATTCGTCGTCGGAAAGCCCGAGGGCTTCTCCGAACGCAAGAGCGTAGCAGGCGGTCCGCTCCCCGTGGCCTCCGTGATGCGGCAAGAGGCTCTCGATTCGTCGGACGATCCGCCGTATCTGAACGGCGCGAACGTCCGACAAGGATCGAGCCGGCAGCCGCACATGATCGAGGGCGTGAAGCTCATCCACGACGGCGGCGAGATCGGGATGATGATTCAACAGAGCAGGCCCGGTGCTGTTCATGGCGTTGGCTCCCTCCCATACAGGCGAAAAATAGAAGAGCCCAAGACGACCCTCTCGTCGCCTCTCCCATGTGAAGGATGAGGCGAAAAGAAGATCGCCTTGGGCTCAGGACTCGCAGGTCCTCTGGCCTGACGTTACACTGCGCTACCTGCAGGCCGTGTTCATGTCGGGACTGTCTTGAGCGGGGCGCCGCAGGATGCCGGCGACCCCTCGATCTCAGCGAACGGAATCGTCACGATCCTCCGGCATCGTTTACACTTCACCTGGATGCCGTCGGGAACCCATCTGGCCAGAAGCTGGCCGCACAGGCAACGGACCTGGCCGTGGTCCGCCACGTTCATCCTTCCGCGCTTCGTGACAGGTCCCATGTTCCACAACCCCCCTCCCTTTCCTTCCACCGCAAGGCGGAGGAGGGGAGGGTGAGGATCAGAACGTCCATCGGGCACCAGCCTGGACCATCAACGGCAGGCCCGGATAGATGCCGCGGGTCCGATCCACCATGTACAGGTGATCCAGCAGGTTTTTCCCGGTGACGAAGAACGTGGTGTTGATCGGCTTCACGTACTGGTTGGCCGCCGCGTTCAACACGCACCAGCCGCGAACGATGCCGCGCAGGCCGTTCGGCGTCGCGACGTGCGTGTTCCGGTCGTCTCCGAACATGTCGCTGATGCACTGGGTTTCCACTCGACCGTCGAACCCGATCTGGCGATTGATGTAGCCCAGTCCGGCCGTGAGCATGTGCTTGGGCGCATACGGAAGACGGTTCCCGCTTACGTTGAACACCGCAGCCTCGCCGGGGAGAAGGGCAGCGCCGGTGATGGAGCTATTCCGCGTTCCTCTGAACTCCGCATCGGCGACCCAGGTGTAGTTCAGATCGAAGATAATGTCTTCGTTCCTGTTCTGTCCGGTCACCGCATCCAAGAGATCGGTCTTCACGGCGAATTCGATGCCGCGATGACGAGTCCGTCCGGCATTGGTCAAGGTCGCGCCGACTCCTCCCGCGACGGACTGCGACACGATCTGGTTCTGGAAGTCCATCTGGAAAAAGGTCAGTTCATACCCGAGCCACTGGACCGGGGTGCTTCGCATACCCAGTTCATAGTTCCAGCTCAACTCGGCGTCCAAATCGACCACCGCGCCGGTTCCCGTGATCGCGTCTGAGACCTGCGGCGGCGCGAACCCGCGGTGGAAGCCGGCAAAGAAGGTGTAATTCTTGATCGGCGAATAGGTCGCGCCGATCCCCGGCAGGACTTCTGTGATGGCAGTCTTGCCGAACGTTTCTCCGGTGGTGGGCAGTTTGTTGAATTGCTCGTAGTTCACGTGTTCGACCCGGAAGCCCGGCGTCACAGTGATCTGATCGGTGACGAAAAACCGGTTCTGGAAAAACAGCGCATACGCGTCGGTTTTCCGAATGTTGTTTTCGCCTAAGCACGTTGCGGCTGCCGGACTTGCCAAGCAGGTGGATGAGCCTCCGATTCCTGTGATCTGATTCAGGAACTGCTTGCGATCGGACTGCTCGTGCATGAATCTGGCGCCAAAATCGGCCTCGCTCTTGATCCCCAGCAATCGATGGGTCAGGTGGAAACGAGGTTCGACGCCGTAGACCCAATACTCTCGTTCGTTGGTGAAGCGACGCTGTGGATCCGGTACAACGGTAAGGGTGTTAGCCGGCAGGTTGTTACCGGTGAGAGTAGTTGTGGTGCCATCGGCTCTGAGAGCCAGTTGATTCTGCCGCGACCAGTCGCGCGCGATGTAATGACCGAAGAAATTGGTCGTCACGCTCAGGTCCGCGTTGAACATGTGCTGGACCGCGACGTGCACGCCCACGCGGCGGAAATCGAAATGATCATGCGTGAACGGCGTCTGGCGATCATCGCCGCGTGCTCCCCAGTCGGCTTCAGTGAACCCCTGATAACCGATACCGGAATCTTCGCGGTAGTAATTGAACTTCGCCAAAATGGTGGTACGAGCCGTGAGTTCTTGAACGGTTTTGAAGGTGAAGTCATCCACCTTGGCCCGAATGTTGGTAAAGCGAGGCGTATCGCTCTGATAGTGGGTGTAGTCCACCAGGTAGCCGCTCTTGCCCCAGGTTCCTCCATAATCGAAATGGGTGTTGAAGTAGTTCAGATTGCCGCCACGGAACTCAAAGTTGCCGGTCGGAGTCAACGGCGGCATACGGGTGATCAAGTTCATCACGCCGCCGATGTTCTGCGGACCGAAAAGCAGTTGCCCACTGCCTTTCAAGACCTCGATCCGGTCGAAGCGGAAGACCGGCGGGAAGTAATAGGACGACGGGTCGCCGTAGGGCATCAGCATGATCGGGACGCCGTCTTCCATGATATGGATTTTTCGGCTTCGGGTGGGGTCGAGACCTCGAATCCCAATGTTCGGCCTGATGCCCAGCCCTTCCTCATCGCGCACGTTGACGCCGGGAACTTCGCGCAATGCTTCATTGATCGTGAGGCGATGGTTCTTCCACAGGCTTTCCTGTGTCACCACACGGCCTGAGCCGGGAATGTGTTCCAGCGCCTCTGGGGCGGTCCCGATCACCTCGGTGAGGGGGATTCTTAGCGGCTTCTGTTCGGGCGCCGGCGCTTCCGGCCCTTGGCCGGTTGTCTCTTGAGAACCAGCGGTCTGGCCCGAAGGTTCCTCAGCGCTTGCCGGCGCGCCAAGCGGCAGGAGTAAAAACGCCCATGCGATGAGGCAAGCATAGAGCATTGCAACGATTTTGGTTTTAGTTCTTATTCTCAATATCAACTCTCTCAATTGCCCACCCATGTCAAGACCTCCTCCTGGGTTATAGGGTTATTAGGGTTACGTTACAAACGGACGGGGACTGCGACCGGATATGTCGTCGGCCGGATGCGAAAGCGAACGCTGAAGACTGGCGCTTGGACTTGGTGTCATTTGAACACGATCCTCTTCAAGCCGTTGGCCGGAAACTCCACGTCGCCGAAATCGGACGAGCCCTTGAAGCTGCCGTTCATGGCCAGAGCAAATTCGCCGGTTTTGCCGTTCGTCAGGCTGATGGAGACGCTCGGGGGCCCGCCGTCAGGAGAGGGTTTGACATCGATCTGCTTGATCGATTCGAATTTGACCTTGATGGTGGCCGCCCCTTTCTTGACGGGGACCTCTCGAAGCTCGTGCGGAACAAAGGCCGTTTCACTGACCTTCTCTTCCCAGTAGAAAATGATGTTCTTGACCTCCGATTCCACCCCTTGGGTATCGGTGACGACCGCCGAGAAGCTTTTCTCCGCCTTGCCCTGGGGGTTCTGTGCCCAAGCCGGCGCTCCACAAAACCACATCATCGCTGTCAATAGTCCTACGGCTAGGAAGAATCGATAATCACAATCTTGCTGTTTCACGTTCATTCTCCTTTGACGATCTCAAAAACGCTGTTTGCGGTCAGCCGTCGGCCTTATCCTCACTACGCCGGGCCCTCTCACCCTCACCCTCTCCCACTGAGGGGAGAGGGAAAAGGGAAAAGTCTATTGCAGCTTATAGCTGATCGGCACTTGTACCACGACCTGCGGCTTGCCCAGGGGGTGTTTCAGATGGAGCGGGCAGGCCTTTCTCATGACCTCCATGGCGTCCTGATCGAGCACCGCATGGCCGGAGCTTTCCGCCACCTTCAGATCGACGAGCTGTCCATCGTGCCGAATGACGGCCTGCAACACCACCATGCCTTCCCACCGGTTCATTCTGGCGAGATGGGGGTAGCGTTTGAGTTGTTCGACGCGGTTCCACAACGCCTCGGCCAGCCAACTATAGTCCGCTTTGGCGGCCGGCAACGGTTGCACCGGCAATTCGCGGATCGAGGCCTGCTGGATCGGCACTGCCGCCGCCGTCGTTGCAGGAACGGGCTCGCTAACGATCTGGCGTTCCTGAATCGCGGCGGTCTCGACGGGGACAGACGCACTTTCGATTGTGCCTGTCTGGATCGGCTCGACCGGGTTTTCCGAAATCGCTGCCGTTTGGATCGCCGCAACCGGGTCACGTTTGATGGCCTGACGCGACACGGGAGCCGGAGTTGCAGCTACGACGGGGGAAGGCGCCTCCTGCACGACATGCTGAACAGTCGCCGGAACCTCCTCCCGAACCACCGGAGCCTCCTCCTGCACCACTGCAGCCGGCTCCGTGATGACCTGCCGCGCTTCGGTCGCGACAACGGTCTGGACGGCCGGTACCTCGGTCTCCGCCGTCCGGTTGACGGACTCCATCGCGCGGGTGACGACCTGCGGCGCCGGCCGGACGGCGGTTCGGACCTGGGGCGTGACTTCGCGGATCTCCTGCCGGACGACATGCGTCACGGTCTGGACCGTTTGGACCACCGGTTTTGTCTCGACCACCGGCTGCTCCGTTCGTTTCGGCTTCGGCGGGGTCGGGTCTGGCTGCGGCGGCTCGACGACCTGGGGCGCGGGAGGCTGCACCAAGGAGACTTCCCACTTGAACGGTTCGGGTTGCGGGGGCAAGTGCAAGTTAGACGTCAGCGCAAAAGCCGCTCCCACAGCCAGCGCGTGGGTGACGGCCGACACCGCCCAGCCCTGGATCCGGTAATTGAGACCGCGATTCGATCCGGCAGCCGGCATGGTCACGACCTGACGACCTCCAGACTCACTTGCTGGAATCCGAGCCCGCGCACCTCGTCCACCACCTGAACGAATCGTTCCAGCATCGTCACGCGATCGGCTCGGACGACGACCAGGGATTCCCTGGGATGGGGAGTCAAAACGATCCTCAGTCCATCCTCGGGAACGGGGCGGTCGTTCAGGTAGAGCTTCCCTTCCGCCGTCAGGGTGATCACCAACGGGACGTCCCTGCGGTCGCCCGCTTCCTTGGCTTTGGCCAAATCGACGGGTATTTGCCCGGTCGTGATGAACGTCGCCGTGGTCAGAACGATGACGAGCAGGACCAGCATCACGTCCACCAACGGGATGACGTTGATTTGGTCCATCTCACGATCCATGTTGCACCTTGTGGAGCGTGAGCAGTTCGGTGACGCGGCGCCGCAGCACGTTGTTCATCACAACGCAGGGGATGGCGACGAGCAAGCCGACCGCCGTGGCCTTCAGCGCCAGACTGAGGCCGATCATGATCGTGTTCACGGCCATGGTGCCGGATGTGCCCATCGTATAAAACGTCAGCATGATGCCCAGCACGGTGCCCAGCAGCCCGATATACGGCGCGTTGGCGGCGACCGTGCCGATGATGACCAGCCGCTTGGTCAGCGCAATCTCAAACACCTGGCGATTCGGGAATTGCGAGACGTCCACCCGGCGATAAAACAGCCATCGCTCGACGGCCACAGCGACGCACCAGACGCTGAGAACCAACAGAAGCCCGATCACCCCGTAGTCGACCGTTTCTTTCAAGACGTCCATACCTTGATGACCCCGCCCTTCCTCCGGCCTTGCGCCTGACGAAAAGTCTAATGGATGAATTTGAGAGGCGTTATCAATATCACGGCGGAAGAAAATCTGTCAATGGAAAATTCTGGCATTTCTTCAGAGGGTTTTAGAGGCTGTTTCGGTTTCCATGTCTTTGGTTCAGCGTGCCGGAAACAAGACGATGTGTGTTGCCGCCACCTGGAGTTCAACGGGTGTGCCGACGGGATAGACGTGCGTCGAGGCTTCGCTGCTATGAATGATTTGGCCGGACGGCAGGCCGATCGCGTAGAGATTTTCCGATCCGCGGAACTGTCGTGACCGGATGCGGGCGGTCGCATCCTTGGCGGGCACGATACGCACGTCGTCCGGACGGATCATGACGACGACCTTGGTTCCGCTTTCGTAGCCGACCTGGTTCGGGAATTCGCCGATTTCGGTCTGCACGATGCCGTCCTGCGCGATACCGGGGATGAAATCCGCCTGGCCTACGAAGTCCGCCACGAACGGCGTCGCAGGCGTGTGGTAGATCGCTTCCGGCGTGTCCACTTGCTCCAGCCGGCCCTGGTTCAGCACGGCGATTCGATCCGCCATCGTGAAGGCTTCGTCATGATCGTGTGTGACCAGGATCGTCGTCGTCCTGGTCCGTCTCAGGAGGTCATGGAGGTCCTGGCGCATCTTGCCGGTCATGTCGGGGTCAAGGTTGCTGAACGGCTCGTCGAGCAGGAGGATCACCGGCTTCTGCGCCAGGGCGCGGGCCAGCGCCACCCGCTGCTGTTGGCCGCCAGATAGTTCGTGAGGGAACCGTTTCTCCAGGCCGGTGAGTCCGGTCATCTCCAGCATGGCTTGCACCCGGGCCTTTCGTTGATCGCACGGCAAGCGCCGGAGGCCGAACGCGATGTTGTCGGCTACGCGCAGGTGCGGAAAGAGCGCATATTCCTGGAAAACCATGCCGACGCGCCGTTGCTCCGCGGGAACGGTCAACCCGACGGCCGAGACGAGCCGCCCCGAGAGCCAGACTTCGCCCGCGGAGACCGGTTCGAATCCGGCGATGACGCGGAGAATCGTCGTCTTGCCGCACCCGGACGGTCCCAACAGGCAGAGAATCTCGCCCTCGCACGCCGAAAACGAAATCTCCGAGATCGCCGGGCGCCCGGCCTGGTAGGCGCATGACACCTTGCGCAGCTCGAGGATGTTTTCATGCGCCGCCGACCCGATCGGCTGTTCTCCTGGCGCCTTTTTCAATTGTCGGCTCTGCCGTTGAGAACCCGTCATTGTGGTTGAGGATTGTGTTTTCGCCGCGTCACGCTTCACGTGTCACGCATCACCGTGTTCTTGTCGCCCGCCAATCCTTGGAGACGAGCAACATAAGCGCCGGCAGCGTCAACATCACGATCAAGAGGGCCGATGGGGCGGCCAGTTGATAATACTCCTCGCTGGCTTCTAGCCACACCCGGATCGCCAGCGTGTCAAACCCGACGGGCCGGAGCAGCAATGTGGCCGGCAGTTCCTTCATGCAATGCAGGAACATCAAGACCCAGGCCGCGATGAACCCGTTCCGCACCAAGGGCAGCGTCACCCGTTGCAGCGTCTCCCGCATGCCCAGGCCCAGGCTCCGGGCCGCTTGTTCCAAATTGGGCGTCACCTGCTGCAGGGCCGGCTCCAGCGATTGCAGACCGGCCGGCAGAAAGTGGACGATGTATGCGACCACCAGCACGACGATGGAGCCGTACCAGAACGGCGCGACATGGGAGAACAGTACCAACAGCGCCAAGGCGGCGACCGGCCCCGGCAGCACGTATCCGGCATAGGCGGCTTGGAGGCAGGCCAGGTTGAACCGCGAGGGATGCCGGGCGGCCAGGTAGGCCAAGGGAATGCCGATCACGACGGCGCAGGTCGCGGTCCCTCCGGAGAGGACCGTGCTGTTCCAGATGAACCCGACGAAACGACCGTCCACCGCGCCCTGCACGATTGCGGAGAGGCTCCACCGGACGAGCAGCGCCGCCGGAACCAAGAAGGCGGCGCCCAGTACGATCGCGAGATAGCCGGTGGCGAACAGCGTGCCCAGCGGTCCGCAGCGTTTGCGTTCGGGAGCCCGGTAGCGGCCCGCCGTCTGGTAGAACCGGCTTTTCCGGCGGAACCAGCGTTCCGCGACCAGGAACACCAACGCGATGACGACCAGGAGCAGGCTGAGGATACCGGCGGCCGTGTGGTCGTAGCGGCCGGTCATCTGCTGATAGACCGCATAGGTGAGCGTCTGATAGCGCAGCAGCGATACGGCGCCGAAGTCCGACACGACATACAGAATCACCAAGGCAAGGCCCGCAACGATCGCCGGCCGCAGAAGCGGCAGCGTGACGCGCCACAGAGTCTCGAAGCGCGAGGCGCCGCACGCCCGGGCGACCTCTTCGAACGAGACGTTCAGATTGAGCCACGCCGCCCGGCTCAAGAGATACACGAAGGGAAAGGTGTCGAGAGTCATGACCAGCGTCGCGCCGGCAAAGCTGTGCGGCGGAAAGAGGGGGAAGGGACCTCCCATACCGAGGATGAAGGTGTACACGTACGCGAGCACGTAGGTCGGCATGGCCAAGGGCAGCACCAGCGCCCATTCCCAGATGCGGCGTCCGGGGAAGTCGAATCGGACCACGAGCCAGGCGAAGGAGACGCCGAGCACACACGTGGCCAGCGAAACTCCGGCGGCCAGCGACACGGTGTTGATCAGCAACTCGGGAATGCGCGTGGCCCACAACCGGACCCAGACGGCCGGATCGGCGGACAAGGCCAGAAATCCGATGTACAGCAGAGGCAGCGTAAGGAGGCCGGCCGTCGCAGCGGCAAACACCTGCAGCGGCGGGAAAGGGATATGTCGAAAGGCCGTGGTCATGCGGTGCCGGTCCGTCAGCGGAGTCCCACCTGCTCGATGAGGGTCACGGTCGGCTCCCGCAGTTCCGCCAACCGGGCCAACGGCACCGTCGCCGCACGGAAGGTCTTGCGTTCGAGCAAAGCGGGGTCCGCTTTGACCTCGGGATGCAGCGGGTATTCCTTGTTGAGATCGGCGAACATTTTCTGGCCGGCTTGGGAGACGAGGAACTCGACCAGTCGTTTCGCGCCGTCGAGATGGCGGGTGTGTCTCACGACCCCGACGCCTGCGACGTTCATGATGGCGCCCATCCCCCCTTCGTACTGATCCGGCATGAGCAAGGCAATGGGGGCTCCGGGCTGGGTCGCGAGGTGCCGATAGACGTAGTAGTGGTTCACCAGCCCGACATCCGCCTCTCCCTTCGCGACGGCTTCCACGATCTGCGAGCTTTTCTGATACACCTGGGTGCCGGCATTGGCTTTCAGCCCTTGGAGGAACCGCTTGGTCTTTTCATCCCCGTAGGTCGCCTTGATGACCGACACGCCGGCCTGCAGGTATTCGCTGCCCGAATTCGGAATCGCGATCTTCTCCTTCCAGCGAGGGGCGGCGAGGTCCAGGATGGACGTGATGTCTCCGGGTTTGACGCGCGTCGTGTTATAGACCACGATCCAGAAGCGTCCCGACAATCCCACCCAACTGTTGTCCGGCGCGCGGAACTGCGACGGGATCGCCCGCTCGGTCTCCGGCATGGAGAGGGGCCGCAACAACCCCAGTTCCCGCGCCCGTTCCAGGCTACCGGCGTCGTTGGTGATCAGGACGTCCGCCTGGGTCCGTTCGCCTTCCACCTGCAGACGGTTGACCAGTTCAGTCGTGCCGGACGACAGCAGATCCACCTGGATGCCGGTCCTGGCTTGAAAGGCATCGAGAACCGGCTTGATCAGGCGCTCGGCCCGCCCGGAGTAGACGACCAGCCGATCCGCGGCGGGAGAGGACGGCGCCTGGCCGGCGATCGAAACCAGGCATGCCAGGATCAGAATCGGCCACATGCCTCTGTAAGGAAAGACGGTCTCAGGCCGGACCTCGCGGCGATCAGGCCGACGAACTCCTTCGTGCATTTTCATGTCGAAACGCGCTCCCGGTGAATGAAATTGATTCGTATCCCGAACGATACCGGCAATTGGGCGGGTCAATGGCGGCAGCTCGAACAGAGGCCATAGAGTTCGAGCTTGTGGGTCTGAATGACGAAGCCGTTCTTGGTGGCCACTTCTTCCTGCAGGCGTTCGATTTCGCAGTTCTCAAACTCTACGATCTTCCCGCAGCCCGTGCAGATCAGGTGGTCGTGGTGCCCCTTGTGTGAGACGTTGTCGTACTGCGTCTGCGACCCGAAGTGACGGGCCTGCGCCAGGCCGGCGTCGCAAAAGAGGTTGAGGGTCCGATAGATGGTCGCGAGGCCGAGGTGGGGGTCTTTCTTCGCCAGCAGATGGTACATCTCCTCGGCGGTGATGTGCTCCTTTTTGAGGAACACGCTGAGAATCAGCTCCCGCTGCCGAGTCAGCTTGAGCTGATGTTTGGCCAGGTGCTCCTTGAGCACCTGCATTTCTTTTATATTCTTGTGCGTGTTTTTATGCGACGCCATCGTGAGCCGGACTGAGATTGTTCTTGAGAAGAATCATTTAAGACGAAATGAAAATCGGGGTCAAGTGGCAGCCGGGCCCTTCTTCCCGGGCCCGCCACGGGTCTCCGATCGCCGGCCCTGTACGTTGACTGGCGGCTCGACCCGAGATTATAGTGCAAAAATTTTCCGACGGACATGGTTTGCAGGTGGAGCGCGATGCGCAAGCCTCATCAGATGACGATCGACCGGGCGCTTCTGCTTTACGTGCTGCATCTTGCGGAGCCGTTCGGCCTGCTGAACGACGTGAAATTGCAATCCCTCTGCTTCCTGTGCGAGCTCCAGATGTTCGGCAAGAATCTGAAGGGCTTCCACTTTGAATTTTTCCGCTACGCCTACGGTGTCTTCAGCAAAGATTTGGACAACGATCTCATGTCGCTGCGGCGCAAGGAGCGGATCGAAAACTTCGCAGTCTCCGACCAGGTCAGGGAGGAAGTGATCCCGCTGCTTCTCAAGGCCGTGGAGGGGGTGGAGGCCAACGAGAAGATCATCGAGATTCTCCAGGCCGTCGTTGCGACCTACGGTCCGCAAGACAGCAGCACGATTACGAAGTCGGTCGAGGCGGTCGAGCTGAGCACGCCGCAGGAGCCCGACTTCAAGCTCGCCATTCGGGACATCGTCTTTCACACCACGATCTTGGTTCCGTCCCGTATCGAAACGGAGGCGGAGTTCACGCTGTCGCCGGCGATCCTCGCCAAACTGAATGCTGCCATGGGCTATTGACTCGGGCGCGGAGGCCCGAGCAATCCGTCCCCGCCCCTCGCCCCGTGCCTCTCGCCTATAGCTTGTACAATTCGCCGTACTTCCTTTCCAGATACGTCAGGAACGGTTCGGGGGACAGGCTTTTACCGGTGACCCGTTGCACCAAGTGATCAGGGGTGAACATGCGTCCCCAGCGATGAATCTTCTGCTCGAGCCATCGCCGGAGCACGATCAACTGTCCGGACTCGATCTGCGCGTTGAAGTCGGGGATTTCCAGGCGCGCCTGGTCGTAGAACTGGACGGCGTACAGATTGCCCAAGGTATAGGTGGAAAAATAGCCGAACGAACCGAGCGACCAATGGACATCCTGTAAGACGCCGTCCGCGTCCGTCTCCGGCGCAATACCCAGGTACTCCTGCATCTTCCGATTCCAGATAGCGGGGAGGTCTTCGACCTGGGTGCGACCTTCGATCAAGTCCTGCTCGATCTCGAACCGCAGCATGATGTGCAGGTTGTAGGTCAACTCGTCCGCTTCCACTCGGATCAACGACGGCTTGGCGCGATTGACGGCGGCGTAGAATTGTTCCATCTCGACGCCGCCGAGTTGCTCGGGGAACGTCTGCCGGAGGAGCGGGTAGAAAAACCGCCAGAAGGGCCGGGAGCGGCCGACGCAGTTTTCCCATAACCGCGATTGGCTTTCGTGAATGCCCAGCGAGAGCGAGTCGCCGAGCGGCGTGCCGTAATAGCGCGGATCCAGGCCTTGATCGTAGAGCCCATGGCCGCCTTCGTGAATGCAACTGAACAGGCAGACCGGCAACTCCTTTTCGTGCACGCGCGTGGTGACTCGGACGTCCGTGGGATGGAAGGAGGTCGTGAAGGGGTGGGCGGAAAGATCCAGACGCCCTCGCTCGAAGTCATAACCCATCGCGGTCAGCACCAGGCGGCCGAATTCCAATTGGCGGGCCGTGTCGTAGGACTTGAAGAGGACGGCGTCATCGATCTTGACGGAGCTGGCCATCACGCGATCGAGCAATGGGACCAAGCGGGCTTTCAATGCGTCGAAGAGCGGCTTCAGCGCGGCCACCGTCGAGCCCGGTTCGTAGAGATCCAGCAGCGCATCGTAAGGCGACGCCGTGTAGCCGAGATAGCCGGCCTCCTCCCGCTTGAGGGCCACCACTGTGCGAAGATTGGGCAAAAACATTCTGAAGTCGCTCTTGCGCCGCGCTTCGGCCCAGACCTGTTGGGCCAGCGAGCATTCACGGCTCAGGCGCTTCACGAACTCCAACGGCAGTTTCTTCGCCCGGCTGAAATCCCGCCATACTTCCCGGAGCAGAGAGCGGGACGGCTCGTCCCAGGCATCGCCCGGCGTCTCGAGGATTCGGCCGGTTGCCGGATCGATCCACTTGGTCAGCTCCCGTTCGAGGTCCGGCGAGGCGAACCGCTCGTGGGCGAGGCCCTGCAGCGCGGCGATCTGCTCGGCCCGAGCGTCGCCGCCTTTCGGCGGCATATAGGTTTCCTGGTCCCAGGAAAGCAGGGACGCCGCGCTGTGGATCCGCTGAATCTCGAGCAACCGCGTCGTCAACGGTTCCAGGGTGGCAAGGGTCTTCACTCTTGGCCTCCTTCCCGATTGCCTCTCGCTTGCAAGATGAGATGCTGTATGATCGTCCGCTGAGTGTACGCAACGCATGCCCGTTTTTTCAAATCACCCGAGGAGAAACATGAAGAACCTGGTCTTGCCAGAAATCGAAGCCTACGCCGAAGCCCACTCCGCCGCCGAGTCGGAAGTCTGCCGCGCGTTGCGGGAGGAAACCTATCGGACCATGGAGATCCCGCACATGATCGTCGGGCCGCTGGAGGGCGCCTTTCTGAAAATGATGACGTTGTTGGTGGGGGCGAAACGGGTGCTGGAGATCGGGATGTTCACGGGCTACAGCGCCCTGTGCTTCGCGGAAACCCTGCCGGAGGACGGTCGCGTGATCACCTGCGAGATCAATCCGGAGTCGGCGGTGTTGGGCAGGAGGTATTTTACCAAGAGCCCGCATGGCCGCAAGATCGACATCCGGATGGGTCCCGCGCTGGAGACGTTGCGCGCGCTGACCGGTCCGTTCGACGTGATCTTTATCGATGCGGACAAGGTGAACTATGTCAATTACTATCGGCGGGCGCTGGAACTCCTGTCGCCGAAGGGCGTGATCCTGATCGACAACGTCTTATGGAACGGCGACGTGCTGGTGCATCCGCCGCCGGATGCGTCGACGGCCACGATCCAGGAATTGAACCGCCTGGTGGCCGCTGATCCGCGAGTCACGGCCGTGTTGGTGACAATCCGGGACGGCGTGATGGTGGTGCGAAAGAAGACGTGATGCGTGTGGCGTGATGGGTAAGGTGTGAGGTGTGTTTCGCCTAACGATTCACGCCTTCAAGTCCGCTTCCCACGACACCTGCGCCGGGCACCATTGCCAGATGCCGAGGGTAATGATGTACACCAGCGCGGCGGGGATGCAGGCGGTGCGATTGACCTCGACCGTCCGATTGACCAGCCGCGTGGGATCGCCGCCGCAGCGCTTCAGATACTCGTCGGCCTTGATGTCGTGCAGATCGATGTGCGGAACGAAGAACGCGACGAAAGGAACCGGCAGCGCAGCGATCGCGGAATCGTCCACCCATTCGCTGCCCGAGCAGTGATCGCCGGACGTTTTGGCGGTGCGGACGTCGTCTTTGACCAGGGTCTTCGTACAGCCAGCCAAGAGCAAACATCCGGCGAGGAACAGGGACACCAGTCGGCGTCCCGTTGGATGAGGCGTCATTACTCCTCCACGAGGTGAAAATGTCCGGCCGTTTGCGATCCCCGGATCGGCTTGGAGGCGCACAATAGCGAAGCCGCGCCACCCTGTCAAGGCGCAGGCGACGATCAGAAACCGCTTGACGACCGGCGGAGCCGATTGTTATAGCCCGTGCACCATGCGTAAACCTTCGGAGTGGGCCGCCTACGGGGCGGTGACGGCAGCAGCCGTCCTGTGGGGCGGCTCGATCGTCGCGCAGAAGTTGGCGCTCGGGTCCTTCTCGCCCGTCGAAGCGTCCGTGCTGCGGGATACGGGCGGTCTCGCCATCCTGATGGCGACCTGGTGGTGGCAGGAGGGCGGGGTGGCACGCTTCACTCGTACGGACCTCCGTACCCTGTCGCTCCTCGGGCTCGGTGTGTTGGGCAATCACCTCTTGATCCTGATCGGGCTGAAATACGTGAGCGGTGCTGTTGCGGGCGTCATCATCGGCTCGTCTCCGGTCGTCACGTCGTTGCTTTCGGCGATGCTGATTCAAGATGTCCCGTTGCGAGCCGTCTGGCTCGGCTGTCTCCTGTCATTTGCGGGAGTGGCGCTCGTGTCGGTGGCGGGATTTCAGGCCGTCGGCGAACAGCCGGTGCTCGGCAGCGCGCTCGTGTTCCTGGGCGTGGTGAGTTGGGCGCTGTATAGCATCGGTAGCCGGACGATCATGGAGCGGATGTCCGCGCTGACGGTCAATTGGACGACGTTGTTGGTTGCCACGGTGCTCCAGGTTCCCCTGATGTGGGCCGATCGCAAAATGACGGAGGCGGGTATGGCCTCGGTAACAGCCGAGGATTGGCTGGCGTTAGGCTACTTGGTCATCTTCGCGACCGCCGTCGCGCAGCAGGCGTGGTTGTACGGTGTGAACGGGATCGGTCCCTCGCGCGCGTCCGTGCTGGGCAACCTGACGCCCGTCGCGGCGGTCGTGCTGTCCGCGCTTATTTTGAAAGACCCGGTCGGGTCGATCGAGATCATCGGAATTATCTTGGTTCTGGCCGGCGTCTGGTTGGTCGGCTGGCAAACCTCTCGCCTAAAAACTTGACCACTCCAGCTTTCAGCTATCAGCAAGCCGATGGCTGACTACTGATTGCTGAAGGCTGCCGCTTCAGAGCCGCCTGCTATACTTGGACAGTGCTCTTAACACCCCATGAGCCTTCGGCGGGAGGCAAGGGGCTCGGGGCGAGGGAGAAGAGGCCCTGAGATCTTGCCTCGGGCCTCTAGCCGCGCGCCTATTTTTTTACGCAGGAGGGTACGATGTCACGAAATCTGTCCGTCTTCTTGAGTGTGGTTCTGATGGCATTGGTCATGGGACCGGCGACTTCGTTCGCCGCGAAGTCTTCCGATAAGCATGACTGCCGTCAAGAACGGCCGAGAGGGCCCTATATCTGCGAACGAGGACCGCTGGCCGGCAAGACGTTCGCCACGAGGAAAGCCATGATCGAGGCCTTGCGGAACGGCGCGACCGCCCCCATGCCGGTCAAAAAGGAGTCCGCGGTGAAGAGCGCGCCGAGCAAAGCCAAAGCTTCCAAGAAAAAGTAGCCATGCCGTTCGCCAACCACCGCCTTGCGGGTAAAGGCTGCGCCGCGTCTTGCACCAACCGGCTGAGCGGCTTCCATCCGTTCGCTTTCCCGCGTTTGTCCCGTCCACCCTGTCAGTAGGAACACCGGTATTCCTCCATTCCTGCTGCTCGCCCCGCTCTGCGCACTTGGGGTATGATACGACGCACCCCATTCCAAGGAGCGAGCATGATCAAGGAACGAATCGAGGAAGTGACGCGCGCCAACCAGGCCTTTTACGACGCCTTTGAAAGCTTGGATATCGCGCGGATGGACAAGGTATGGGCTCACCTGGAATATGTCACCTGCATCCATCCGGGTTGGTCGCAGCGGGTGGGGTGGCCGGCGGTGCGGGACTCGTGGGTATTGATCTTCAACAATACGTTCTCCATGAAATTCGAGCTCACCGAGATTCAGATCCAGGTGGCGGGGGACATCGCCTGGGTGATCTGCACGGAGAACATCACCAGCCGCCAGGACGACCAACCGATCGAAAGCCGGGTGCTGGCCACGAACCTCTATGAACGGATCGGGGATGAGTGGTTGATGATTCATCATCATGGGTCACCGGTCATGGGGTGAAGCTGTGCTCTCTCTGTGCTCGCAGACCGCGCGCCAAGGGGTGGTCATATGAGAACACTATGGGCGGTGTTGGGGGACCTGTTGCTCTTCAGATTGCAACGGGTCGATGATGCGCGCAGTCGAGGGCGTGCAGACCGCTCCCCTAAAGAGGAAGGGTGTGGGGAGAATGATCTCGCCGGACACGGGCAGTGAGCATGCAGCCGTCACCCTCGCTTCAGGTTCGCCCAGCGCGCGCTAGACAGAAGTGTTGAAGATGCCGGCGAACCAAATTCAGATCATGCCAGGTGGTGCGGGAAGGCTCATTGTGCTTCTTCCGTATTCCTCCGAGCGCGTGGCGAAGATCAAGACCGTCATTGGTAACCGCTGGTATCAGGGCGAACGACAAAAAGGGGTCGAACGACAAAAAAGGGGTCGGGAGTCTTTTAGACGATCTCTTGAGAACACACAAAGGGGTCGGAAGCCAAGGCGAACGTCCGCTCTGCTGCGGGGCCGGCCTAAAAGGATCCAGAGTAAAGACTCCCGACCCCTTTCCCCGGCGGTTTATATTTTGGGCGTCCTCCACGGAGCGCGAGAGTTTAGGCAACGAGAGTCGTGACAGTACTTGATTCCCCGTTCGGTACTGATAGACTTGTGCCACTTCATCCAACAGCGCCGGCTGCGTCACTCGATCGGGCCGTTAATACTGCCGCCGCATCTTCTGCCGCAAGGAAAATATTCTGCGATCCGGGTTAATTCTCGGGCTGAACTCGATTGCTCACCGCCGGAAGGCGTCCTTGGCTTTGAGCACCTCGGACAATAGGCGATCCGCCGATTTGGCAGCGACTCGTCGGCGATACCAGCGGCGCACCAGCGGGGTCAGGATCCCTGCGCTCGCGACGATCAAGACCAGCCAGCCTGTGTCACCCATACCGTCAACTTAGTCAAACTCCACGCGTTGGACAAGAGCCGAGCGGTTCGAGTGTTCGATCGATCAGTTGCCCGGAACCAGCGGAAGAACGAGTGGTCGCAGGCCTACTTCCCGCCGATGGGGCTTTCGCGGATGAGCCGGCCGTTGTAGTAGAGCGCCTGTTTCACGGCCTTGCCGGAGGCGTCGTAGAAGAGGATGGTGAGGGTGTTATCGGACGGGAAATGCTCCTTCCAAAGGCCGTCCACACGACCACTCCTGCAGGAGACTTCCTTCCAGATGCGCGCCGACCGGCGGGGCCCGTCGTTTTTATAGGCCGTGAACAGGCCGTCACGTCCGATGGTCCGGCAGACTTCGTCCATGGAGCGGGTGACGACGGCTTGGTCGAGCGCGATAGACTTGCCTGCCTGGTCGTAGAAGAGGATCTTGGCGGGCCCTGGATCCTTGAGCTCTCCTGCAAGGCAACGTTGCAGATCATCACCCTTCAGACCGGCGCAACTGGCCTCGCCGAGAGACGGCACTGCAAGGAGCGCGGCCAAGCCGATCCCGCCGATGACAACAAGGTGGGTGGCGAAGCGAGAGCGTGCGCACATGAACGGCGGTCCTTCGAGGAAGTCAGCAATGGACTATCGTTTCGCGCCCGGGGGGGCCGGCGCCTCTTCAATTCTGACCGTTTGGGCCCACTCGGCCATGACCGTGTCCCGTTCTTCCATCGTCATGGCCGCATATTTCTGGAACATCTGGAGCCCGCGCTTGCGTCGCCAAGCCAGGAAGTTCAAAAAATGCTCTTTGCAGAGCGCGCCCGTCCCGGCCGGCGCATAGACCTTGGCTTTGCAATTCTGAATCGAACACGCCTGATCGCTCATAGGCAATTCCTCCGTACCCGTCGCCGCCGACACCTCGTCAAGCCGAAGCGAGTATGCCGAACCTCGCGGCAGAAAAGCAACGGCGCCGGGCCATGCCTTGACGGAGCCGCGCCTGTTCAAGTAAGTGTGGGCGCTCGATGCGCTCCTGGCTTCGTATCTGGATTGGGCCGGTCTCTCTCTGGCTGGCGTTGTCACTGACCGGCTGCCCGCCTTCTTATAAACCCGGCCTGCCGCCCGGCAGCCCTTTTGCGGAACCATCCGCCTCGTTTTCCGGCAGGCTGTCGTCCGGGATCGCGACCGGCGATGTGACCGATCGTTCGGCTCTCGTGTGGCTCCGTACGGACGGCCCCAAGAAAGTCCAGATTGAATGGGCGCCAGTGGAAGAATGGGCGAGGGCGGAGGGCGATCATGCCGACTTGCCTCACTTGGCCGGAACCGCCCTCCTGCAGACCGGCCGGGAGCATGACTTCACGCTCCGCGTGCCGCTCGATGGACTGAAGCCTGCGACAAGGTACCGGTATCAGGTGTTGGTGGAGGACCGGCAGTGGGAAGGCGGCTTGGCCCCGGTCGCGAAGGTTGCGGCCGCGGGCGAATTTCTGACGGCGCCTGCGCCGGACGCGCCAGCGCCGGTGACCTTTCTGTGGAGCGGCGATCTCGGGGGGCAGCAACGCTGTCGCGATGACCGGGCCGGCTACCCGATTTTTGATGTCATGCGTCGGCAACAGCCCGATTTTGCCGTCTTGCTGGGCGACCTCATCTATAGCGACGATACCTGCCCCTCGCCGCCGAACGCCCCGGGCAGCGCCTTTACGGCCTCGACGTTGGATGAGTATCGTGCGAAGCATCGCTATCAGCGCGGCTCATCGGCGCTCCAACGATTCTTAGCCGCCGTCCCGGTGTTCGCGATCTGGGACGACCACGAAGTCGGCAACAATTTTGCCGGTCCGCATGATCCGCGGATGCCGATCGGCCGGCAGGCATTGCTGGAGTACTGGCCGATCCGGACGCCGCCTGACGATCCGACTCGGCTGTATCGGCGGGTCCGATTCGGGGCCGACCTGGAACTCTTCATCCTCGATACGCGTCAGTACCGCAGCCGCAACGCGGAGCCGGATGGGCCGGGCAAGACCATGCTGGGCGAGGCACAGCGGGCGTGGCTGCTGGACGGGTTGGCGAAGTCCACGGCGACCTGGAAGGTGATCGCCACCAGCGTGCCGTTGTCCAATCCCAAGGGAGGCACCCTACTGGCGCCGGGCAACGATAGCTGGGCGCGCGGGCCGGACGGAACGGGGTTTCAGACGGAGCTCGGGCAGATTGTGGAGGCGATCCTGTCGCGCCGTATCAAGAACGTCGTCTGGTTGGCGGCCGACGTGCATTACGTGCAAGCCAACGCCTACGATCCGGATGGAGACGGTGTGGCGGACTTTCATGAATTCATCTGCGGGCCGCTCTCCGCGGCCTACGGTCGTCCTGTCCTCCCCAATCCCGCCTTCAAGCCCGTGACCCTGTTCAGCGACGGCGGGTACTCGAACTTCGGGGTGGTGTCGGTGAAAGGAACGCTGCTCGAGGTCCGGATTCTCGACGACCAGGGCGCGCTTCGGGCGGCACATACGCTCAAGGCTCGGTAACCCTCTTGCATTCCTGGCGGCGGGCCGGTTAGGGTACCGACTCGCGATTCGGAAGCATCGGCGGATAACGCTCAGGCGGAATGATTGAGGAAAAGGAGAGGGAACGATGGCGGGTCTGATGACGGCGGATGAAATCTATGAGAAGGCGAAGGATGCGGCGATCGCCGCGACCGGTCCGGATGAGAAGGCGCTCCAGATCGATTACGACGCCTTGAAGCTCAAGTTTCGGGCGGCGCTGGGGGATCGCAAGGTCGCGTTGTGTCATGTCAACAAGTTCCTGCCCGAGGGGTATGAGGACCAGGGCCGATTCAACCTCGTGCTGCTCACCGCCGGAAACGTTCTCTACGACATCGTGATCGGCGATCAATATTTCCGCTACGATGTCGTGTCGGTCGCCCAACTGGACAAGGTGCAGATCATCGATGCGGTCTGGGAAAACCGGGAGAAGCGGCGGGAAGAGCCGTTTCTGAGCCTGCGGCTCATGCATGCCGAAGAAACCCACCTCCTGCTCGCGCTGGACGACGAGGAGCGCAAAAGCGTCCTGGCCTTTGCCCGGGCGGTCGCCGACGCCCGCAATCCCGAACGGTGAGCGCCGGCGCGAAGCGTTCCCAACCGATGGCCGCGCGCGGTGGCCGGAGCCGCGATGCGTATATTGATCAAGACGATCCTCTTTACCGTCCTCGTCCCGGGCACGGTGACGATCGTGATTCCCTACTGGCTGCTGTCCCACTTCCAACCCCGCGTGCCGTTTTCCTTCGGACCGTGGTCCCTGATCGGCGTCGTGTTGATCCCCGCCGGCGCCGGCGCCTATCTCTGGTGCGCGTGGGAGTTTTCGACGCGCGGCCAAGGCACACCGGCCTTGTGGGATCCGCCGGTCGTGTTTGTGGCGACCGGCTTGTATCGCTGGGTGAGGAACCCGATGTATCTGGGAATTCTTCTCATGCTCGTCGGGGAAGCTCTGGCGTTTGATTCCCTGGCGATCGCCGTCTACGCGTTTTTGTTGGGCGTCGGCTTTCATCTGTTTGTGATCTCCATCGAGGAACCTCTGTTGCAAGCCAGGTTCGGGCAGCTCTATGCGGAGTATCGCAACGCAGTCCCACGGTGGCTTCCGCGAAGGCGAAAGAGCGAGGCAGGGAGGTCGCAATGAAAGGCGGCTTCTTGCGAGCCCTCTCCTGGCTGGCGCTTCTCCTGGCTGTGACTGCCTCAGCCGATGTGGTCGAGGACCTGGTGTTTGAGTTCCCCGAAGCCGAGGCGGCCGAATTGCCGTTTCCGCCGGACGATCTGAAAGGTCCCGCTGAGAATACGACGGTGCCCAGCGTCGGCAGTGAGGCGTCTCACGTGAAGACCGCCGGCATGAGTCAGAGATTGGTGGATGCCGACGACGACTTGACGGGTCTTTCTTCGTTCAAGATGTCCTCCTGTTCCGTCGCGCCAGTCGATGGCCGCTTCAAACCCCGCTCTGCCGCTCCCTGTCTTCCGCCCCTTCGTATGTGAGCCTGTGGGCCGGTTTCTTCAAGCTTAGACCGGCTCACGTCCGCTCATCGTCTGTTTCGCACGCGAAGGGAGTTGTCCGATGCATAGCACAAGCACGATCAGCTTGGCCGTATGCGCCGTCATGGTCGGTCTGTCCTTCGGTCTGGCCGGATGCGTTGGGTTGAGGTCCGAAGCGAAGCCTGATCCGCCGCCGGCTGACCCGCCCAGGGTTGCCGTGCTGCCGTTCGCGATGGGCGTTGAAATCACAAGCTTGTCGTCCATTCAGAGTGTGAACGGAGACCTCGAGCCGGAGGAAGAGCCGCGGTTGGTTGCACGGGCGGTCGGACAGATCAGTGACGACGCGCGTCGACTGATGTATGCCAGGCTGGCCGATCAGCGCGTCTATGCGCTGATCTCATTGGAAGAAACGGATCGGGTGTTGGGCGAACTCGGTATCGCGACCACGGAGCCGTTTTCACCTGAACACCTGCATCGCCTGCGTGTGCGGCTTGGAGCCGACCTTCTCGTTACCGGCGTGGTGCAGGACTACGGCAAGGTCCGCTGGCAGTGGCTCGCGGGAGGCATGCTCGCGGACATGACCTGGGAGTCGGTCGCGCTCGGGTTGGCTACGGCCTGGAATCCGGCCGCGATTCTCGGCAATGTGGGCTTTGAGCTTTTGACCGGCATGCCGGTCTGGTTCGGAGGAGGTTATGTGTTCGGTGTGGCCTTTCGCCCGGTCCGCGTGGAAGCGTCGGCGATCGATCCTGTCACCGGCGCGGTCGTCTGGCACGAGACGGAAGTCGCGATCTACACGCGGGGGCGCCTAAAAGAAGTTCCGGAAGAGGACCGGAAAAAGAAGGAGGTTCAGCTTCGGCTCAATTTGGCCGCGGCGATGGAGGGGCTGGGTGATTCGCTGCTCGATGCGGGACTGACTCGCACGCACCTCCGCGAGCGGCGACTGCCGGACGAGCAGGTGGTGTCCTTCTAACCCGCAGGTCGGGCGTAAAACGGGAGCGGTCGGACCGTGGCGTCGTAGCGCCGGCCATTGATGTCGACCGTGAGCGCGGTGTCCGGTTTGGTGAAATCGCGGAGCGGAAATCCGAACGCGATGACGCTGTCGAGTTGCGGTGAGTAGGTGGCGCTGCTGATCCAGCCGACTTCCCGCTCGCCGCTGAAGAGCTTGGCGCCTCTCGGCGGAATGACCGGCTCCTTCAACACCAAGCCGACCAACCGCCGCCGCACGCTGCCATAGGTGTCCATCCTGGCGACGACTTCCTGGCCGGGATAGCAGCCTTTGGTGAGACTGAACGCTTTGCCTTCAAGATTCGCTTCAGGCGGCACGATGTCCTCGTTGAGATCCGGACCGGCCTTCGGCAATCCCGCTTCCAGACGCAGCGCTTCCCTCGCATGACCGCCGAACGGCCTGATGCCGAACGGTAGGCCGGCCTGCATGAGCGCTTCCCACGCAGTCTGCACGCCGTCTGCGGAGATCATGATCTCGATATCGGTCTCGCCGGTCTCTTCGGTACGGATGAGCAAGGCCGGCAGGCCGCCGATCCGGTGAGTCAGGACATGCAGCGGCCGGAGATGGCCGACCTCGACCTTGAAGGCCGCCTTGAGTACCTCCGGCGCCTTCGGACCGCTGATCAGCAGGAGCCCCCAGCTTTCCGCGCAATTCTCCAGCTTGGCCTTCGTGCCGAACAGGAGAAACTTGCGCAGGGCCTGAAACGTGCTCTCGCCGATCTCGCCGACGTCTTCGAGCATGACCGAGTCGGCCAGCAGGTAGACCCGGAAATACGTGAGCATCTTGCCCTTGTGGGTCAGCAAGCTGGAATAGGCGCCCTGGCCGACTGAGAGCGACAGGATGTCGTTGCTGATCACGCTCTGCAGCCATTTGATCCGATCCTCGCCGGTGACGCGGACTTGGCCTCGATGCGACAGGTCCGCGAGGCCGACCACCCGGCGCACGGCCCCGTGCTCGGCCCGCACATCGCCGTAGTGCGCGGGCATGGTCCAACCGGCGACCTCTTCAAAAACGGCGCCCAGTTTCGCGTGCTGGTCTTGGAGAAGGGAGTGTTTCATTTTGCGCATGAGCGAGTAGCACATAGCCAATAGCTCGTAGCCCAGTGGTTGGAGCTACTCGCTGCTCGCTGTTGGCTGTTTGCTCATTAACTCGTTGATCAATTCCCGCGTCCTCGCCGAGAATTCATTCCTGGACACGATCTTGGTGACGCCCAACTCCTTGGCCCGTTTCCAGGTCTCCACCTCTTCGTGATTGGCGAAGGCCAGGATCGGCATGGACCGCAAGCTGTTGCCGCCTCTGACCGTCTCCAGCGCCCGAAAGGCATCCAGCGAAGGGTCGTTCATGTTCACGATCATGGCCGTGGGACGCAACGCGGACAGCTTCTGCGGCACCTCGTCCAGCGTCCGGACTCGCTCCAATGTGTAGCCGTTCGGCAACAGCGCATCGCGGATTTTGGTGTAGAAGAAGATGTCGTTGACGGCGACTAAAATGGTCTTTTGGTCTGTCCGGTCTTTCTGGTCTGTCTTGTTATGATTCGTCGTCATCTGTGCACCCGCACGCAGCCTCGCAGCCGGACCACCTGATGCGCCTTTTCCCCAACCAAACGGACCAGATAGACGAGACAGACCAGATAGACCGCCGGTTTCAGTTCATCATGCTGATGAGGCGTCCGAGCGCGCGCTTGGCCAGCGCGTAATTAGGGTTGAGCGCCAGCGCCTTTTTATAACACTCGATCGCGTCGTTCCAGCGGCCCTTGCGTTCATAGACCCGTCCGAGATTGAGATGAGGAAAGGCGGGGCTTTCGTATCGTCTGGCCTGCATGGCCTTCTCGAACCAGGGAATGGCTTCGTCGAACTGGCCCTTCTCGATCAGGTAGGCGCCGATGTCATTGTAGGGATTGCCGAAATCCGGGTCTTGCGCGATGGCCTTATGGCATTCCTCGATCGCTTCGTCGAGTCTGCCCATGAAACTGTAGGTCCACCCCAGGAAGGTATACGCCTCGGCGGTCGGATGGGTTTCGATGGACTTCTTGTACAGCCGGACCGCTTCCTCAAGATCGCCTTTCATCTGGTGTTCGTACGCCCGCTGGAACAGATTCCAGGCTTCCTTCTTGTCCTCTTCGCTGCCCTCGCCCTGTATTAAGAAATCCTGAAGGTCCATGGTCAGAAGCGATTGAGTGATTCGTGATTGAGCGATTGGCAACTAAGTGATTCGGCGCTTCAATCACTTAATCACCAGTTACTTAATCACTCTTGTTTTATTTTTTTCTTAATGAGCTCCGCTCCGTACCGGCCGGAGAGCAACATGGAGCCGAAGGCCGGGCCCATGCGCGGGGTGCCGTACACGGCCGCTACAGCTAATCCTACCACGAAGCAATTGGGATAGACTTCGCCGGTCCGGTCCATGACTTCTTCCTCCGAGCGGGAAACCCACATGGCGCCGTTGCCCGGCACCGGCTTGTAGAGGTTCCGCTTGTGGAGCAGGTCCACCACCACGGCGTCGTGGCCTGTGGCGTCCACCACCACCTTGCTTTCCAGGGCGATCGGGTCCACGTGAATCACGTCGTGACCCGCCATCTCGGCGGTCGTGTTATTGACCACGACCCCTTCCAATAAGCCGTCGTTCCGGAGAATCAAGTCCACGACCCGCGTCAGGTTCATGATCTTGGCGCCCGCCTTGTACGCGGCGGCGATCAAAGCGCCGGTCGCGTGCGGCGGGTCCACGATATACATGCCGTCGCAGTCCTTGACCTGTTTGCAGGGCACGCCGATCTCCTCGAGGATTTCATTGGCCGGCGCGCAGATCGTCGCCTTGTTCATCAGATAGCCGCCGGACCAGAAGCCGCCTCCCAAGGCGAGGGCCTGCTCGACGACCAACGTGCGGAAGCCCATCGCGGCCAGATCATGGGCGCAGATCAAGCCCGAGGGTCCGGCGCCGACGACGATGACGTCGCTCTCGATGAGCTGATCGAACTCCTTGTAGTATTCCCGCGCGATCTGCCGGGTGATGTCTCGTTCGCGCAAAGGGGAGGGTTTGGGTTTGGCCATGATGGCACTCCATGGGGGCTAGGGGCAAGGGGCTAGAGGCGAGAGGTCAATCCGCTCGCCCCTTGCCTCGTGCCTCTTGCCAGGTTCTTAAAGATAGATTTCCGCTCCTGACTTTCTGAATTCCTCCGCTTTTTCTTTCATGCCGACTTCCAGCGCCCGCTGCTCGTCGAGCAGCTTCTGCGCGGCATAGTCCCGGACGTCCTGCGTGATTTTCATCGAGCAGAAATGGGGTCCGCACATGCTGCAGAAATGCGCCACCTTGGCGGCGTTGTCCGGCAAGGTCGCATCGTGATAGGCGCGGGCGGTCTCGTGATCCAGCGACAGATTGAACTGATCCTCCCACCGGAACTCGAACCGCGCCTTCGACAGGGCGTTGTCCCGCGCCTGGGCGCCGGGATGCCCCTTAGCCAGATCGGCGGCGTGCGCGGCGATCTTGTAGGCAATGACGCCGGCCTTCACGTCCTCCTTGTTCGGGAGCCCCAGATGCTCCTTCGGCGTGACGTAGCAGAGCATCGCGCAGCCGTACCATCCGATCATGGCCGCGCCGATGCCGGAGGTGATGTGGTCGTAGCCCGGCGCGATGTCGGTCGTCAGCGGGCCCAACGTGTAGAACGGCGCCTCGTGACAGGCCTTCAACTGTTTCTCCATGTTGACCTGAATCAAGTGCATGGGCACATGGCCAGGGCCCTCGATCATGACCTGCACATCGTGCTTCCAGGCGATCCTGGTCAGTTCGCCCAGCGTCTCCAGTTCGGCGAACTGCGCCTCGTCGTTCGCGTCCGCGATGGAGCCGGGCCGCAGGCCGTCGCCCAGGCTGAAGGAGACGTCGTAGGCCTTCATGATCTCGCAGATTTCCTCAAAGTGCGTATAGGCGAAATTTTCCTCATGATGAGCCAGGCACCACTTGGCGTGGATCGAGCCGCCGCGCGAGACGATGCCGGTCATGCGCTTGGCCGTCAACGGAATGTAGCGCAGCCGCACGCCGGCATGGATCGTAAAATAGTCCACGCCTTGCTCGGCCTGTTCGATCAACGTGTCGCGATAGATGTCCCACGTCAGGTCCTCGGCCTTGCCGCCGACTTTCTCCAGCGCCTGATAGATCGGCACGGTGCCGATGGGGACCGGCGAATTGCGGATGATCCATTCGCGGGTTTCATGGATGTTCTTGCCGGTGGAAAGGTCCATCACCGTGTCGGCGCCCCAGCGGATCGCCCAGATCATCTTTTCCACTTCCTCTTCGATCGAAGAGGCGACGGCGGAGTTGCCGATGTTGGCGTTGATCTTCACGAGGAAGTTGCGACCGACGATCATCGGCTCGCTCTCCGGGTGGTTGATGTTGGCCGGAATGATGGCGCGGCCTCGGGCCACTTCGTCCCGCACGAACTCCGGTGTGATCTTGTCGGGGATCGAGGCGCCCCAGGGCTGTCCCGGGTGTTGAACCCAGAGCCGGCCGGCGTCGTCCGGCGGCCCGCCGCCGCGCCCGTTGTCCGCCGCCAGCGCTTCGCGCGCCAATTCACGGGACTGGTTCTCCCGGATGGCGATGAATTCCATCTCCGGGGTAATGATGCCCTTCCGCGCATAATGCATCTGGGTGACGTTCATGCCGGGTTTCGCGCGAAGGGGTTTTCTGGTGTGCTGGAACCGAATCTCCCGCAACTTGGGATCCGCGGCCCGCTGGCGACCGTACAGGGAGGTCACGGTCGGCAGTTCCTCCACGTCGTTTCTCGAAAGAATCCACGGCAGGCGGGTGGGGGGCAATCCTTTCCGAATGTCAACGGAGACCGTGGGGTCCGTGTAGGGCCCCGACGTGTCATAGACGGTCACGGGCGGGTTCGGCACCGGCGCGCCGCCGTTCGCCGGCCGGGTGGGCGTCAGGCTGATTTCCCGCATCGGCACGCGCACACCGGGCATAGCGCCCTCGACATAGATCTTGCGCGACGCGGGGAACGGCGTCGTCGTCAGCACCGCCTCGCCAGGCTGATGGCCGTTGCCGTTGGTTGTCCCGTTTCCGGTCTGTGACTCGCTCATCATAATATGACATCCTTTCTCAAAATAGGCACGAGGCTAGGAGTTGAACCCCTTGCCCCTTGCCCATCGATTTACTGCGTCCAAACTAAAAAGCCGCACCGTGACAGGGGTGCGGCTGAGTCGCCGGACATCAACGCTCTCTCCGCTTCCCTACGCTGGTATTATCCAGGTCAGGTTCTGAGGGTCGTCCGGCAGGCGGACTCTCAGCCGAGTGGCTCCCCTAGCTATGATGCATCGGATCGTACCCGCCTCCGCGATCAGAGTCAATCGGCATTTGGACCCTGCGCCTGGGGCTCCTGCTCCATCAGCCCCAATAGGGCTTTTTCGCAGTCCCTTCACATTGATTGTCGGCAGGCTCTGTCGTAGAATGCCCGCATACTCAGCCGCGCGCCGACGCCGATCCGGTGGGAACCAATCGAGGTGTCTGTGAAATCCGTCGCTTCGCTGCCCCGACCCATCACGGAGTATCAGACGTTGTCCGCCGAAGAGCTGTTCGCCCGTACGACTGCGGCGAAACGCGCCCTAGGCGATCAGGTCATGGTGCTGGGGCATAACTATCAACGGGATGAAGTCATCGAGCACGCCGATTTTCGCGGCGACTCGCTGCTGCTCGCCAAACAGGCCGCCGAACACGCCGAACGGCCGTACGTGGTCTTCTGCGGCGTTCACTTCATGGCGGAAACGGCCGATATTCTGAGCCGTTCGAATCAGACTGTGATCCTGCCCGATCTGGCGGCGGGCTGCTCGATGGCGGACATGGCGGCGATCGAACAAGTGGACCAGTGTTGGGAGGCTTTGGGCCGGATCCTTCCGGTCGAAGACACCGTCCTGCCGGTGGTCTATGTCAACTCCGCCGCGGTGCTCAAAGCCTTTTGCGGCGAGCACGGCGGCATCACGTGCACCTCATCGAACGCGCGCGCGGTGATGGAGTGGGCCTGGGCGCGGCGTGAGAAGATTCTCTTCTTCCCCGACGAGCATTTGGGGCGCAACACCGCCAACAAGATGGGGCTGCCGCGCGAGCAGATGATCGTGTGGGACCCGTATATGCCGAACGGCGGGAATACGCGCGATGCGATTCAACGGGCGAAGCTGATTCTGTGGAAGGGCCATTGCAGCGTGCACCAGATGTTCCAACCTGCCCACGTGGATTATTTCCGCAGGCAATACCCGGACGGCACGGTCATCGTCCACCCTGAATGCCATGAGGACGTCGTCAACAAGGCCGATCTTGTCGGCTCGACGGAATTCATCATCCGCACGGTCCGCTCCGCCCCGCCCGGGACGACCTGGGCCGTCGGTACGGAGTTGAATCTGGTCAATCGCCTCAAGCGGGAGCAGGCCGACAAGCGGGTGTTTTTCCTCTCTTCGACCGTCTGCCAATGCGCCACCATGTTCCGCATCGATGCCCCCCACCTCTGCTGGGCGATGGAAAACCTGGCCGAAGGGCACGTGGTCAACCGCATCGTCGTGCCGCAAGATGAAAAAGCCTGGGCGAAGGTGGCGCTGGAACGGATGATGAGTATCAGCTAACCGAATCGTGAAGCGTGAGGCGTGAAGCGTAAGGGGGACGAGGCCGATCCCCACACGCCTAACTCTTTACGCCTTACGGGCATGGACTATAAAGCCACATTGAACCTCCCCAAAACCGATTTCCCGATGAAGGCCAACCTGCCTCAACGGGAGCCGGAATTGCTCGCCTGGTGGGAGCGGGAACGGCTCTACGAGCAGATTCAAGAAAGGGGTAAGGGACGGCCGCTGTACATCTTGCATGACGGGCCGCCCTATGCAAACGGGCGCATCCACATCGGCCACGCGCTGAACAAAATTCTCAAGGACATCATCGTCAAGTCCAAGACCATGGCCGGCTACCACGTGCCCTATGTGCCGGGGTGGGACTGCCACGGCCTCCCGATCGAGCATCAGGTGCTCAAGGAACTGGGCGAGAAGAAGAAAGACCTGGACACGTCGTCGATCCGCAAACTCTGCCGCGACTATGCCGAGAAGTATTACAAGATTCAGCGGGAAGAGTTTCAACGGTTGGGCGTGTTGGGCGACTGGCAGCGGCCTTATCTCACGATGGACCCGGCCTACGAGGCGACGATTCTGCGGGAGTTCGGCAAGTTCGTCGAGCGCGGCGGGGTCTATAAAGGCCTCAAACCGGTGCTTTGGTGCACGACCGATCAGACCGCCTTGGCCGAAGCCGAAGTCGAATACGAGGATCACACTTCGCCGTCGGTTTATGTGAAGTTCCCGTTGGTGAGTCCGCCCAAAGTCTTGGCGAGCGCCTCGCCGTTGCGTCTCGATTTTCCCCCGGATGTCGAGAGCGTCTCGATCGTGATCTGGACTACGACGCCTTGGACGCTACCCGCCAACCAAGCGGTCTGCCTCCATCCGGAGATCGAGTACGCGTTCGTGAAGGTCGGGCGCGAAGTCCTTGTCATCGCGCAGAAACTGCTCGACGGCGTGGCCAAGGCTTGCAGCCTGTCGAATTACACTGTGCTGGGCGTGAAACGGGGCGGTGAAGGCTTCGAAGGTCTTGAGACACAGCGCCCGTTGACGCAGGGTCTGTCTCCGATTCTGCTCGGCGACTTCGTCACGCTCGATCAGGGTACGGGTTGCGTCCACATCGCGCCAGGACACGGGCAGGAGGACTATGCGTTGGTCTTGGCCCACAACGCGAACGCCTCGCCCGGCGAACGGCTGGAGATTCTGGCGCCGGTGGACGACGCCGGTCGCTTCACGGAAGCGATCAAGGAATTCGCCGGCCAGCATGTGTTCAAGGCCAACCCGGCGATCGTGGAGCGATTGAAAGCCAACGGGCGATTGTTGGGCCACGGCTCGCTGACCCACTCCTATCCCCACTGCTGGCGCTGCAAGAACCCGGTGATCTTCCGGGCGACGGAGCAATGGTTTGTCTCGATGGAGATCAACGACCTGCGACGGGAAACCCTGGGCGAGATCGAGCGCGTGCGGTGGATTCCTCCGTGGGGGCGGGACCGGATCCACGGCATGATCGAGAACAGGCCGGACTGGTGCCTGTCCCGGCAGCGCGTCTGGGGCGTGCCGATTCCGGGCTTTACCTGCGCGGGTTGCCGGACCGTGTTGGCCGATCCCAAGATCATCGACCACGTGGCCGGACTTGTCGAGATCCACGGCGCCGATGTGTGGTTCCAGAAACCGGCCGCGGAGTTGCTGCCGGCGGGGACGACGTGTCCGGCGTGCGGGGGGCGGGCGTTTGAAAAGGAACGGGACATCCTCGACGTCTGGTTCGAATCGGGCGTGAGCTACGCCGCGGTGCTCAAGCCGCGCAAATGGTGGCCGGCCGATCTGTACCTTGAAGGATCCGATCAGCACCGGGGGTGGTTCCACAGCGCGTTGTTGGCCGGGGTCGTCACGGACCGCCGCGCGCCCTATCAGTCCGTGCTGACTCACGGATTCGTGGTCGACGGGGCCGGGAAGAAGATGTCCAAGTCGGCCGGCAATGTCGTCGCGCCGCAAGATGTGATCAAACAATCCGGCGCGGAAATTCTTCGGCTCTGGGTGTCGGCCCAGGACTATCGCGAAGACCTTCGCATCTCCCAGGAGATTCTCAATCACCTGATCGAGGCCTATCGGAAGATCCGCAACACCTGCCGGTTCCTGTTGAGCAACCTCTACGACTTCGACCCGGCGCAGCATCGGGTCCCCTATGAACGGTTGCCGGAATTGGATCGGTGGGCGTTGCTGCGGCTCGGGGAGTTGATCCCCCGTGTCACGCGCGCCTATGAAGATTTTGAATTTCATACGATCTTCCACGCGCTGAACAACTTCTGCGCGGTGGACCTGAGCGCCGTCTACCTGGATATTCTGAAAGACCGGCTGTACACGTTCAGAAAGGACTCCCCGTTGCGCCGGGGTTCGCAAACGGTGCTATTCGATGTCTTAGTGGCGCTGACAAGACTCATGGCCCCGATCCTCAGCTTCACGGCGGAAGAGATCTGGCGCATGCTGCCGGAAGCGGCGCGCAAGGATGCCGGCGCGAACAGCGTGCATCTGACCTCGTTTCCGGAGGCGGATCGGAAGTGGGCAGACGAGAAATTGGCGAGTCGGTGGAATGATTTGCTCCGTGTCCGCACCACCGTTCTTTCCAAGCTTGAGGAACAACGCAGGGAAAAACTCATAGGTTCTTCGCTCGAAGCCAAGGTTGTTGTCACAGGAACCAGCGGACTCTACGAATTTCTCAAGGGTTACGAGCCTGAGTTGCCCGCTTTGTTCATTTGCTCTCAAGTTGAATTGCGTTCAGGCGCAACAGTCCGGCCTCCAGATGATCACGAGGTTATCGTGGTCCGGGCAGACGGGGAGAAGTGCGAGCGCTGCTGGAACTATCGGCCGGCGGTCGGCACGTTCCCGGACCATCCGACTCTCTGCGACCGCTGCGTTGAGGCGATTCGGTGAACGGCAAGACCCGTTATCTGATCCTGGGCTTGGTCAGCTCGGGAGTCGTCGGCCTGGATCAGGTGACGAAAGTGTATATCATGCAGACCATGCGGCTGCATGAGTCGATCACGATCATCCCCAACCTCTTCAGCCTGACCTACATCAGAAATCCCGGGGCCGCCTTCGGCTTGTTGGCGGGGAGCAGCAGCGCGTTCCGCTTCGTGTTCTTCGGGCTCACGTCCGTCCTGGCGCTGGTGCTGCTGGGGACGATCCTGTTCCGCCTCCCGGAGCGCGACTGGATGGGACAACTGAGCATCGCAGGGATTCTCGGCGGGGCGATCGGCAATCTCTTGGATCGGCTGCGCTATGGAGAAGTGATCGACTTCCTGGATTTCTACTACGACGTGTATCACTGGCCCGCCTTCAACGTCGCCGACGCCGCCATCAGCGTCGGCGTCGCCTTCCTGATTCTGCACTTTGCCCTAGAAAAGAAGCAGCAAGAGCCGGCGCTTCAGGAAGACCAGTCCTGACCGACACTCGTCAAGCGTCAAGCGTCGGTCGCTAATCGATCGCTTCCTCTTCAGTCCTGTCCTGAAAATCCCCCCTCACCTTTATCCTCCGGATGGGGAAAGGGGAGGGTGAGGGGGCGTTTCTGGGGCCAAGCAACGGGTCAAACAGGGCGGCCGCGTTGCGGCCATGATGACTATTGACGAATGACGGGCTCAGTCACACGCTCTTTCAGTAAAAAGCCATGAGGACCACCGCGCCGAGCATCAGGCGGTAGTAGGCGAAGACCCGCAGGGTGTGCCGTTGGACGAAGGTCAGGAATGCGGCGATGACCGCCCAGGCGACCACGAACGACACCACCAGGCCGAGCCCCAGGGCAAGGTAGTCCTGATTCGAGAACAGGGATTGGGATGTAACCATCTTGTAGGCCGTCGCCGCGATCATCGTCGGCAGCGCGAGAAAGAAAGAGTACTCGGTCGCCACCTTCCGGTCCAAGCCCGCGAATAACCCGCCGACGATCGTCGATCCGGATCGGGACATGCCAGGGATCAGCGAGACGCACTGCGCGACGCCGACCCAGAAGGCGGCCCGCACCCCGACATGTTCGAGCCGGGTGATCTGCGCCGGCGAACGGCGCGCCTCTACGGCGAGGATGAGGAGGCCGCCGACGATGAGCGAGGCCGCGACGGTCTGCGGGGTGAAGAGGTAGGTCTCGATCCACCGGTGCGCCAGGAATCCGACCAGCGCGGCGGGGAGGAAGGCGACGCCAAGGCCGAGCAGAAACCACAGGTGGCGGTGCGCCTCGGCCGAGCACCGCAGCGTCGTCACCCAGCCGCCGCGCGTCTTGAGCATCTCCCGCAGGGTCGCCTGTTCTTTTCCGGCTTGGGAGAAGAGCTCGACGATCTTGCGGCGCTCATAGGCGACCACCGCCAGGATCGATCCCAATTGAATCGAAACTTCCACGCTTGCGGCGATCGCGCCGGTAAAGCCGAGGGCATGGCCGATCAGGATGAGATGGCCGGTCGAGGAGACCGGCAGGAATTCGGTCAGGCCTTCCACCAGCCCGAGGATGACGGCGAGCTCCGGACCCCACTGGATCATGACACCTACCAGAGTTGCGGTGCGTCGATGCGGGACGGCGGTTTCGGCGCATGATCACAGAGACCCGGTGGTCAGTCAAGCCGCGAGCGGATTTCAAACGGAACGTCGGCATGCGGTGCGCGCATTCGCGCGAATCGGCCGTCATGCGCGCAAATCTGTTGACAAAGCGAGGCCGATGGACTACACACAATTGGCGCCGTGATCTCACCTGTTTTTCTCCTGCGACGTCGTGTCTTGAAGGTTTACCATTTCGCATGAGTCGGCCCTGAAGCGGGAAATCGCGGGTGAGTGCAAACGAAACGGCTGAGAGGAGGTCGTTCATGAAGCGGTATGTCACGATGTGCGTGGTCCTGCTCGGCGCCCTGGCCGCGGCGGGCTGTGTGAGCAACAGCAAGTACAAAGCCGCCCTGGCCGAGGCGGACGCTGCCAAGACGGAACTGGAGAAGACGCGGACGCAAAAAAGCGCCCTCGAGCAGCAAGTCAAAACTCTGAAGGAGCTGAACGTCAAATTCGGCAATGAAGCGCAGGCGGCCCGCGATGAATTGCAACGCATCGAGCACGCCCGCGACAAGGAACGCAGCGACATCGCGGCGCGGCTCAAGGAACTGGAGGACAAACAGAAACAGCTCGCGGCGCAGAACCGCAGCCTTCGCCAGGAATACGAAGATGTGAAACGGCATAATGAGACGTTGAAGTCGCTGGTCGCCCGATACCAAAAAGAGCTCAAAGAGCGTCAGCGCACCGCGCCGCCGCCCACGCCGATTGTTCCCGCGCCCGGCCCGCCGCCGGTTCCGGGTGCGGCCGCACCGGGTGGACCAATGACTCCCTCGGCGGTGCCGACGCCTCCTCAACCGAGTGTGACGCCGATGAACATTAATACCGCGTCGGCCGGCGACATGGTCCTGTTCCTCGGCCTGACGAAGGAAATGGCCGACCGCATCGTCAGCAATCGACCATACCGGATCAAGGGCGAGTTGGTGGCCAAGAACGTGCTTCCCAAAGAAACCTTCGACATGATCAAGGACCGCATCACGGTGGCGCCGTAGGCGGGCGCCGAGAGGGAGTGCATGACGGCCGTTCGTCGGGAGACGAACGGCCGTTCTTATTCCTGCCTGTGTAGAAAATAGGCGCGAGGCGAGAGGCACGGGGCGAGAGGCGAGGAGTTGAACCCCTTACCACTCGCCTCTCGCCCATCCACGATTTTCGTCCTGCAGGGTGGCCCAAAGGGCCATGGGGACTGTTCTGAAAATGTGAATGGCCGGCAGCCAACAACGGGGCAGCTTTAAGCTGCTCGCTGCGAGCTGTTAGCTCTTGTTTCGTCCGGGTGATTCCCCCGTGCCCTCCTGGTACAATGCGGAGACAGCCTGCATGTGTGGAGTCTAATCGGCCCGATGAGGAAGATCGTCTGGATCGTCGGGGTCCTCGTGGCCGCGTTGGCCATCGGGGGCTACGTCTTCTTGAACGGCGAACGCCAGCCGCCGATGCGGTACCGGACCGTGCCGGTGGAACGCGGCTCGGTCGTGTCGATCGTCACCGCGACGGGCACCATCAATCCGGTCGTGTTGGTGCAGGTGGGGACGCAAGTCTCCGGTATGATCAAGAGCCTGCACGCCGACTTCAATTCACGCGTCAAAGCCGGCGACGTCGTCGCCATCATCGATCCGGCGCCGTTCAAGGCGCGTCGCGACCAGGCCGCCAGCAACTTGGAAATGGCCAAGGCGAATGTGGTCCGCGCCCGCGCCGATGTGGCGCAGCGCAAGCGTGAGCTGGAGCGGGTGAATTCGCTGATCGCGCAACAGTTTGTCTCGCAGAACGACGTCGATCTGGCGCGGACCAACTACGAAAGCGCCGCGGCGCAGTTGAAACTCGCCCAGGCGCAGGTCAAGCAGGCGGAGGCCGCGCTCAACGCGGCCGAACTGGACCTCAAATACACCGTCATCCGGTCGCCGGTGAACGGAATCGTGGTCGCCAGAAACGTCGAAGTGGGCCAGACCGTCGCCGCCAGCTTCGCCACGCCCAACCTCTTCCTGATCGCCTTGGATCTGACGCAAATGCAGGTCGATACCAACGTCAGCGAATCGGACATCGGGGGGATCACCGAAGGCAAGGAAGCGACGTTCACGGTCGATGCGTACCCTGGGGAACAATTCCGGGGCGTGATCAAGCAGGTGCGATTGGCTCCCATCAACGTGCAGAACGTCGTGACGTATAACGTCGTGGTCGGAGTGGACAATCGGGATCTTCGACTCAAGCCAGGCATGACCGCCAATGTCTCGATCGTGGTGGCCAAGCGAGACCAGGTGTTGAAGGTGCCGAATGCGGCCTTGCGCTTTACGCCGCCCAAGACCGATCAGAGCGCCGGGCAGTCATCGGAAGCCCGGGCGGCAAGGAACGGCGGCGGGGTCGGACAGAGCCAGCCGGCGCTTCGCGCCGAGAACGGACCGGTCAGGACGGTCTGGCGGTTGGGAAGCTCCGGCGAGCCGGAGCCGGTCACCGTCCAAACCGGCATCTCCGACGGGATGGCGGCGGAAGTGACCAGCGGCGGGCTGGGTGAAGGCGACCAGGTTATCGTCGGCCTCGAGTTGCCGCGCAGCGAACGGGCCCCGCATCAACTGCCGCCGGGATTCGGCACGGGCCAACGGCGCGGCCCACGCGGGATCTAACTCGTCGCGCGTTGTGCGTGAAGCGTATCTCGCGTACAAAGAACCGGATGCGCACGGTGGGATACGAAATACGAGCGACGAGTACGACCGACGCTTCACGATTCACGTTTCGGCTATGGGCGCGCTGATCGTTTGCGAGAATCTCTGGAAGATCTATCGCGTCGGCGATGTGGAGGTCCAGGCGCTGCGCGGCGTCGATTTGACCATCGAGCGCGGCGGGTTCGTGGCGGTGATGGGCGCGTCCGGCTCCGGCAAGTCCACGCTGATGAACATCATAGGCTGCCTCGATCAACCGACCCGGGGACGCTATTGGCTGGACGGGGTCGAAGTCGGCACACTCGGGCCGGATACGTTGGCCGACATCCGCAACCGGCAGATCGGCTTCGTCTTTCAGAATTTCAATCTCATCCCCAGAACCAGCGCTCTCGAGAACGCGCAGTTGCCGCTGTTCTATCGGGGCCTGTCCTTGAAAGAACAGCGCGCGCTCGCCGCAGCGGCTTTGGAGCGCGTCGGGCTCTCCGGGCGGGAACATCACTATCCCACCCAACTGTCCGGCGGCCAACAGCAGCGTGTCGCCATCGCCCGCGCGCTGGTGTCCTCGCCGTCGATCCTCCTGGCCGACGAGCCGACGGGCAACCTGGATACCGAGTCCAGCCGGGAGATCATGGGGATTCTGCAGCGACTGAACCGCGAAGACCACCTCACCATCATCCTGGTCACGCACGAACCGGACATCGCCGCCTGTGCGTCCCGCGAACTGGGGATGAAGGACGGGCGAATCATCAGCGACCGGCGGGCGGACGTCCTGTCCGCCTCCGCCGCAAGGAGACCCGGAACCTGATGTCGACGTTCGTCTGGTTGACCGTCGTCACGGCCCTGCGTATTCTCGGCCGGAATCGGATGCGGGCCGGCTTGACGATGTTGGGCATCGTCATCGGCGTCGGCGCCGTCATCGCCATGGTCAGCATAGGCCAGGGCGCGCGCGCGGCCGTGCAGGCGCAGGTGGCCAGCATGGGCACCAACGTGATCATCATCCTGCCCGGCGCGACGACGGTGGGCGGCGTTCGCGGGGGACAGGGCGGCGCCGTGACCTTGACGGTGACGGACGCGTTGGAACTGAAAAAGCGGGTTCCCTTGCTGCGTGAAACGGCCTGGGCGAAGCGCGACGTGATGCAGATCGTCAACGGCAACAAGAATTGGAACGGCCCGGTGAACGGGATCTCCCCCGGCTATCTGACAATCCGGGACTGGTCCTTCGTCAGCGGTGGGCCTATCACGCAGGCCGACATGGATAGCGCCGCGCGTGTGGCCTTGGTCGGACAGACGGTGGTCGAAAACCTGTTCGATCCGGGCGAGGAGCCGGTCGGCGCGACGATCCGGATCAAAAACGTGCCGTTCCGCGTCATCGGTGTGCTCGCGCCCAAGGGCCAATCCGCCCAGGGTTCGGACCAGGACGATATCATTTTCATTCCGTTCACGACGGCCGAACGCAAGGTCTTCGGCACCATGTTCCTCGGCTCGGTCGGCGCCCTCTTCGCTTCAACCGATCGGGCGGAAGACCTGCCGGAAGCGGTGGAGCAGATCCGCGAGGTCTTACGAGCGCGCCATCGTCTGCAGCCGGACCAGCCCGACGACTTCACGGTCCGGACGCAGGTGGACATCGGCAGGGTGCAGGAAGGGACCAGCCAGACCTTGACGGTCATGCTCTTTGCGATCGCGTCGGTGTCGTTGCTGGTCGGCGGAATCGGGATCATGAACATTCTGCTGGTGTCGGTGACCGAACGGACGAGAGAGATCGGCGTTCGTATGGCGGTGGGTGCGAAGCGGCGCCACATCCTGGTTCAATTCCTGATCGAGGCCATGACCTTGAGCCTGGTCGGCGGCATCGTGGGAATCCTGCTCGGCATCGCCGGCGCCCGGCTCACGACCGTCGTGGCCGGCTGGCCGACGATCATCTCGGCGGAATCGGTTGTCGTGGCCTTCCTGTTTTCGCTGGCTGTCGGGCTGTTCTTCGGCCTCTACCCCGCCAACAAGGCCGCGCGCCTCAATCCGATCGAGGCGTTGCGGTACGAATGAGGCGATGTCCGGCGAAGCGGATCTCTCGCCATCGTGTCCCAGGTGATTCGGATGCTTCGGCCCACGGATGCCGAATCCCCATAACCGCAGCAGAGCGGAACGACCATGGTTCGGGTCGCCGTCAGAGAGCTCATCCGAGTCGGTATTGATGGAGCGGCTCGCCATCCTTTTCGGTCCTTGCTCAGCATCGCGAGTCTGGGTCTTGGGGTCGGCGCCGTTTTGATCACCATCGCGATCGGTAGCGGTGCGAAGTCGGCCGTGGTCGATCAGATTCTCGCAATCGGGACCAATGCAATCTTCGTGAATCCTGGCGCACCGATGGTTCGTGGGATTCGGCAGACCCCGGAAATTTCCGCGGCGTTAACGGTTGCGGATGGGCAGGCGTTGCAGGAAGCCGTTCCCCTGTTAAAGTCGACTTGCTGGACGGTCGGAGAAACGGTGCAGGCAGTCCGCGGGTCTCGGAATTGGAAAACGCGTGTCGTCGGAATTACTCCGAGTTGCTTGGAGATCCGCAACTGGTCCTTTGTCGCGGGCAGGCCTTTTGACGAGGAAGATCTCGTACGCAACAAGTCGGTTGCCATAGTCGGACGAACGGTCCTTGAGAATCTTTTTGAGATCGGAGAGGAAGCGATATCCGCACAGATACGACTGTCCAAAAGCGCCGTCCCGTCGAATGGTTCAACGAAGGGAACAGGTGAAGGGGCGCAGGTCAATGCAGGATGCGTCCGACCTTTTCCGTTGCTCGAGCAGAAAGCCCGACCAGGGAAGTCGGAGACCGGAGCGAGAGAGCTACCATGTACAGGCGGAGGTCTGCGTTGGCCCTGTTTGGGACAAGGTCCCCTTTCGTTGTATGAACCGTTGCAGAGTTCCTTGAGCCGCAATGGTGCCGATCCGGCGCTTCCATCCGGTTGCTCCGCCCCAGCGTGGGGATTTGAGGTGGTCGGGGTCTTAAGACCAAAAGGTGTGAACGCCTTCGGCTACGACATGGACGATGTGATTTATGTCCCGTTTTCTACCGCGCTACAGAGAGTAAAGGGCCGCTCGCTGTCGGAACCGGTAGAGGCGATTTTGGCTTCCACACACGGGCGCGAAGAAATCCCGCTGGCGATCGAGCAGGTCCGGTCGGTGTTGCGGGAACGCCATAGAAAGGGACCGAGTCAAGCGGACGACTTTACGATTAAAACGGACGTTGAGATGAGCGGTGTCGGTCAGGCGGCAGATGCGGAGCTGACCAAAATGTTGGCAGTGGTTGCCGCCGTATCGTTACTGGGGGCCGGAATCGGGATCATGAACATTCTGCTGGTGTCGGTGACCGAACGGACGAGGGAGATCGGCGTTCGTATGGCGGTGGGTGCGAAGCGGCGCCACATCCTGGTTCAATTCCTGATCGAGGCCATGACCTTGAGCCTGGTCGGCGGCATCGTGGGAATCCTGCTCGGCATCGCCGGCGCCCGGCTCACGACCGTCGTGGCCGGCTGGCCGACGATCATCTCGGCGGAATCGGTTGTCGTGGCCTTCCTGTTTTCGCTGGCTGTCGGGCTGTTCTTCGGCCTCTACCCCGCCAACAAGGCCGCGCGCCTCAATCCGATCGAGGCGTTGCGGTATGAATAAGCTCGCGTTCAGTGGCCGATCTGGCTGCAGGAGAGCGTGGCCCGGATTGCGTCTGTATAGGGATCTCTCCGATAAGGAGGGGTATCCTCGTACAATCGGATCAAGTCGAAGCCGTGACGGGAGACAGGGCAATCTCGATTCGAGGGTTCAGCTTGTCGAGGTGCTTGTACAAATGCGTTTCCACGATCCGGTTGTCGTTGATGCCCAGTCCCTCGCACAGGGCGTCCTGGGCGATCTTGAGGCCTCCGTCCACGTCCCGCCGCAACCGCGAGGTGAAATAGAACCGAATCGAGAGGGCCAACTCGTCCGCTCGCAGGGTCTCGAGCAAGGCGTGACGGTGCGGCGACCGCGCCAGCGCGAGGACGATCTGTTGCCCGACAAGCGCCTTGTAGCTTCTCCCGGCGGCGGAGAGTAGGCGGCGCCCGTTGACCGTGGCATATTGATGGTTGACGCTGGGGGGGACCGGCAAGCTCAAGGAGAGACGTTCAGCGGACACGACGGGTAAAGGTTGCGGCGGTCGGCCGGCGGCCAGCGGGACCGAGCGGAGTCGGCCGGCGCCCGGCAGACGCTTCACCATCGCCGGCGAGGCAATAGGCTCTCGGAAATCCGCGGGCGGCTTGCGTGGGGACCGGTAGGACGTGAGGCGTAGCGAAACCGGTGAACGGGGACGGCGGCGCCTGCCTGGTGAAGTCGGCACGGTGGTCGATCAGAGCAGGTTGAGAATCTTGGACAGGTGCTGTTCGTACCTGTCTTCGGTCTTGCTCAGGTAGCGGCGCCACTCGGCCGGGTTCCAGATTTCCAGCCGATGATAGAGCCCGACCAGCACGATCTCCTGGTCTTCATCGACCGGGATGAGTTTCCTGAGCCGGCCGGGGATCAGGATACGTCCCGCCTTGTCGATCTCTGAGGTGCCGGCTTCCGAGACGATGAAGTGCATGAACAGGCGGCTTTGGTCTTCATCGAGCGTGGTCTTGGTCCGCTCCAACACCTTTTCCCACTCACCCATCGAGTAAAGCCAGAGCGACTGCTCGGGGCCCTTGAGAAAGACCACGCCGTTGCCCTGCGCCTCGACTTGCTCCCGAAGGGGCGAGGGGACGATGAACCGGCCTTTTTCATCGACCTTGCAGAGGTATTCGCCGGCAAACATGGCTCCGCTCCTCAGTGCGTCAGGGACGGGATTCGTCGGCCCGCTGCCGGATCCACTGTTCGAGGTCGGACCGCACGAACCGCCACTCCTTTCCAAGCTTGAAACCCGGCAGCCGGCGGTTCCGGATATAGCGATAGAGCGTGCGGGGCGTGACCTTGAGATAGCGACACGTCTCGGCCACGGTCAGCAATTCGTTCCGGACCTCTTTGGGCATGGACCATCACGCGGAAAGAAGGCTCCGACATCCGGCGCGATGCTAGCCCGACGACGACATGAAGTCAAGCGATTATTGATGACAATGTAAGTCAATCGATGTCAGTGGTGTTCGACTCCGCCGGGTCGCCGCCGGACTCTTCGATGGCTTCATCCAATTCATCACCGAAGTCCTCGCCCATTTCCCGCCCCATCTTTTTCATGAACCGGGCCATGCTTTGCGGATCGTTCTCATCTAGATCGCCGAAGTTGCTGGGGTCCGCCAGCGACTCGAGGCGGGCTTCCTCTGATTTGGGCGCGGCGAAGCGGGACATGAGCCGTTCGACGTTCGCGCTCCGACAGTGCTTGCACGAGACCGGTGACGGATTGCTGATGCTCAACACCAGGTGGCTGCTTCGTTTGCCGCAGTCGCGGCAGCGATATTCGTAGATGGGCATGGTCAGTTCGGGATCGGTGCCGGCGAGGGAAGGTCCGCCTCGACACGGGCGGAGAGCAGATCGGGACTCACCGCCCGCGCCACCGTGAGGGCGAACACGTCGCCCGTGCCGGCCTTCCTCAACGCCTTGGCGCACTCGTTGATGGTCGTTCCGGTCGTCCACACGTCGTCGATCAGCAACACGCGTTTGCCCGCGACCTCCTGCGGGCGCCGCACCTGGAAGGCCCGCCGCAGGTTCTTGAGCCGCGCCGACCGCCGGAGTCTTGTCTGCGCTTCCGTTGCCCGGGCGCGGACCAGGTTCGTGAAGGACAGGGGGATGCGCAGCCGTCGGCTCAGCCGGTCGGCCAGGAGCAACGACTGGTTGAATTCCCGTTCTCTCAATCGGGCCGGATGGAGCGGCACCGGCATGACGAGGTCGGCGGCCGGCGGTTCCGGTAAGGCGCGGTTCAGTAACTCGGCCAAGGCATCCGCCAGCGTCACCTTGCCGCCGTATTTAAACAGGCGGATGGCTTCCTGGAGCGGCGGAACATAGGGATAGAGCGACCAGGCTTCGGTGTAGGCCGGTTTGGTCTTGCGGCAGGCGCCGCAAAGATGAGTAGGACTGTGGAGCAGGGACACGGCGGACGGAAACGGCTGATGACATCGCGGACAGGAGGGACCGTGGAACGGTTCGATCGCGGACCAGCAGCGCCGGCAGAAAAACGGGACCGGATCGTCGGTCAATGGAGTCCGGCAGACCGCGCACTCGACCGGCAGGAGGGTATTGAGCGTTCGGCGGGCCAAGGTCGAGAGTAGGCGGCCGACGTGACGCCGGGTAAAACCGAGTTCGACGGGGGGTGTGAGCATATCGATCAGGCTGCGCGCCGTTCTTCTAAGACAGTCGCCGCCCGCTGTCAAGGTTGTGACCTGCGGGAGGTTGTGTTATACGAGGGCGGGCAGGGGAGCAGGCGTGTGGTCAAGCTGGTCCATGTCTCGAAGGAATACAGCCGCGGCGACGCCAAGGTCGTGGCACTGCGGGACGTCACGCTGGAGATCGAGCGAGGGGACTTCTGCGCCTTCGTCGGACCGAGCGGGTGCGGCAAGAGCACGCTGCTCAATCTCGTGGGTGGGTTGGACCTTCCCACGGCGGGTGAGATCGTCATCGACGGCCGGCCGACCTCCGGATTCACCGCCGCCGAATGGACAAGGTTGCGGCGTGAGCTGATCGGGATCCTCTTTCAGGCCTTCCATCTCGTCCCCGGCCTGACTGCGGCGGAGAACGTCGCGCTGCCGCTCCTGCTGAAAGGGGAGAGCGGGGCAAAGGTGCGAAAGCGGGTGGCCGAGACGCTGGAGTTGGTCGGCATGCGCGCGCGCGACCGGCACCGACCGGCGGAACTGTCGGGCGGCGAACAGCAACGAGTGGCGATCGCCCGCGCCCTGATTCACCGGCCGAGCTTGATTCTGGCCGATGAGCCGACCGGCAATCTCGATTCCAAGAGCGGGGCGGAGATCATCGCGCTGCTGCGGTCGTTGCCGCAACAATTTGGCCACACGATCCTGTTGGTGACCCACAGCGCGACGGCGGCCCGGGAGGCCGACTACGTCTGGCATATGCAGGACGGACAACTGGCGGCCCGCACGACTCCCCAGCTCATCACACAAGGCGCGTGACGCGGTGGACTTGTCCGTCATTATAGCCGGCGTGCGGTTTCCCAGTTGCTTCATGAACGCGGCGGGCGCGCGCTGCGTGACGCGGGAGGAGCTGGAAGCGCTGGGCCGCTCCCGCGCCGGCGCGATCGTCACCAAGTCCATGACGCTGGAGCCGCGCCAGGGTAACCCGGAACCGCGCTACTACGGATTTCCGGGCGGCTCGATCAACTCCATGGGTCTGCCCAATCTCGGCTATCGCGCCTATGCGGAACTCATTCCCTCGCTCCGTCGATTCGGCAAGCCGGTCCTCGCCAGCGTGGCCGGGCTCTGCGAAGACGACTTCGTCACGATCGCCGAGGTCATCACGAAGAGCGGACCGGATCTGATCGAACTCAACCTTTCCTGTCCTAACATTCCCGGCAAGCCGCAGATCGGCTACGATCCGGAGGCTTCCGAACGGCTCATTCGAAGAGTTCGGCAGGTGATTACGGTGCCGATGGGCGTGAAGCTGCCTCCCTACTTCGATCCGGCCCATCACGACGTTATGGCGCAGGTGATCGGCCGGGCCGGCGTGGATTTTCTCTCGTTGATCAATTCCGTCGGCAACGCGTTGGTGATCGATCCTGAACGGGAAACCGCGGTGATCAAGCCGAAGGGCGGGTTCGGCGGGTTGGGCGGCCCGGTGATCAAACCGGTGGCGCTGGCGAACGTCCGGGCGTTCTGGACTCGGTTTCAGGACAGGCTGCCGATCATCGGGACCGGCGGAGTGATGACCGGCACCGACGCCTTCGAGCATCTCCTGTGCGGCGCGTCGGCGGTTCAGATCGGCACGGTCCTGGTCGAGGAGGGATTGGGGGCGTTCGAGCGGCTGGAACAGGAGTTGTCGGCGGTGCTGGACAAGAAAGGCTACGCCTCGCCGGCGGCCTGCCGCGGCAAACTGAAAGAATTGTGACCGCTTACCTGAGCGCGAAGTTCTTCGGGAGGAGCCCGTGGAGCAGAGCCTGGCGCAGCAGTTGCGCCACGTTGCGCACCTTCAGGCGCCGCATCAGGTTGAAACGGTGGACTTCCACGGTTCGGACGCTGATCGCGAGCTGGGCGGCGATCTCACGGTTCGTCATCCCCTGCGCCACGAAACGCAGAATCTGCTTTTGACGAGGCGTGAGCCCACCGCTTCGCCTGGCTCTTCTCGCCGCCCGAGGTCTGCTCGCCTTTTTGGTCCTGGCAGGTTTGGCCATAACCGCCTCCCCGTTGCGTCAATCTCAATTCAGTCTAACAGAGGCCGGACAGTCTGTAAATGATTCTACCGTAGAATTTCCCAAGGGGGAGTACAAGATCGCGCGCGGCTCTGTATGGAAAATAGGCGCGAGGCGCGGGGCACGAGGCGAGAGGTCTGAGTCTCTTCCCCCTTGCCCCGAGCCCCTTGCCTCTAGCCCGTTCGTGATGTTCATCATGCGTGGGTGAGCGATCGCTCATGAAGAGTGCTTGAAGAAACATGGGCGTCTTGTTGAGTCGGCTTGAAGCCCTGCTGATGCTGGGTCGGGGACATTTCTTCGAACGGCCGGTCAGGACCCTGTTGACCGTCGCTGGCGTGGCCCTCGGTGTTTCGGCGTCGGTGGCGGTCAGGACGGCGAACGTGGATGTCCTGAAGTCGTTTCAAGATGCCGTCATGACCGTGGCCGGGTCCGCGACCTTGCAGGTGTCCGGCGGAGAACTGGGGCTGGATGAAACGGTCATCACCATCGTCCGCGAGCACCCGGATGTCACGTCGGCGTCCCCGGTCATCGAACAGGGGGTTCGCGTGGCGGCGGGCCCGCATCGCGGCCAGTCCTTTGTGGTGTTGGGACTGGACCTGTTGGAGGCGGCCGAGCTGAAGTCGTTTCGTGTTCGAAGCGAGGGTACCGGGGAACGGGCGCTCCACTCCTTGCTTTCAGCGACAGCGCTGTTCGTCGGGCGCCGGCTGGCGGCTGAGTTGGGTCTGACCCAAGGGAGCACGCTGGACATTCTGGTCGGCAACCGCCTGCGTCAAATCACCGTTAAGGGAGTGATCGAACCGCCGTCCGGGCCCCCCTCGGTCTGGGAGGATCTGGCCGTGATGGACATCGCCGCGGCGCAGATGCTCTTCGGGATGGTCGGGCGCCTCGACCGGATCGATGTGGTCACGGCCCCCACCCGGCCGGTCGATGACGTTCAAGCGGCGTTACAGGCCATCGTGCCCCCCTCCGTGGTCGTGCAGCGGCCGGCTCAACGGAGCCGGCAAGTGGAGGAGATGGTCCGCGCGTTCCAACTGAACCTGGGCGTCCTCAGCGGCGTCGGGCTCTTGGTGGGAATGTTCCTCATCTACAACACCGTGTCGTTCGCAGTGGCGCAGCGGCGCCGGGAAATCGGCATCTTCCGGGCGCTCGGGATGTCCGAACGGGCGGTGGCCGGCCTGTTTCTCGCTGAGGCGGCGGCCATCGGGATTGTCGGCGGGCTGCTCGGCGGCGCGCTCGGTTTGGCGCTGGCCAAAGGGCTTGTGTCGTTGCTGAGCCGGACGGTGTCCGACCTCTATGTATCGGTGGTCGGGACCGGCGATCGCACGGGGATCGGGATGGAGGCGATTCTGGGTGTGTTGGCGGAAGGCGCGCTGATCGGCGGGCTGGTCTCAATGGTGGGGGCATTAGGGCCGAGCCTGGACGCCGGCCGGACGGTTCCGGTGCTCGCGTTGGCACCCGGCGGCTACGAAGCGAGCCGGCAACTGCGCAGGCGCACGCTCGCGGGGGTCGGGTGCGCTTTTTTGATCGCCTCTGGGCTGCTGGCCATGCCCGGACCGATTTCGGGACTGCCGGTGTTCGGCTACCTCTCCACGCTGTGCTTGCTGGTCGGTCTGTCGTGTCTGGCGCCGCTGCTGATCCAGGGGGTCTGGGCCGTGACGCACCGCCGGAGACGGGACGATCTATCGGCCTCCGGCGCGCTTCGGGCGATCGCAGCGGATCAGACGGCGCGTTCGCCAGGTCGCAACGGCGTCACGGTGTCCGCGCTGATGATCGGTCTGGCGATCATGGTCGGAGTCGGGATCATGGTCCGCAGCTTTCGCCACACGGTCGAAATCTGGATCAACGAGACGGTGATCGCGGACCTAGTGCTTGCGCCGAGCCTGTGGCTGCGCGGGACCCAGCACGGCACGCTGGACAAACGGCTCCCCCGCGAGTGGGGGGCGCTCGTCGCCTCGGTCCCCGGTGTGGCGGCGGTGGATGCCTACCGTGACCTGCGGATCGACATTCAGGGCCGATCGACCGCGCTGGTCTCGCGCGATTTGCGGCTCCATGCCGAGCGGAGCCGATACCTGTTTGTCTCGGGAGATTCCGCCGCGATCCTCCGGCGCGCGGCCGCCAAAGACGGGGTGATCCTCTCGGAGGTTCTGGCGGGGTACCTCGGTGTCAAACAAGGGGATACGCTGTCGTTGATGACTCCGTCCGGTGAACAACGTTTCCCGATCATGGGCGTGTTCTACGACTACGCCACCGACGGCGGGAAAGTCGTCATGGACCAGAGCCTCTACCGCCGGCTGTGGAGGGACGACAGCGTGACGGTGTTTCCGGTGTATCTGGAGCCGGGCGCGGATCTGAATACGGTGCGGAAGGCGATCGCTCAGAAGCTAGCGGGCGAATCAGCGGCGTACGCGCCCCCCGCGCTCATCAGCAACGCCGAGCTGAAGCGCGAAATTCTGGACATCTTCGACCGGACCTTTTTCCTGACCTATGCGCTGGAGGCGATCGCGGTCATCATCGCCGTCCTGGGCATCGTGAACACATTGCTCACGTCCGTGCTGGAGCGGCAGCGGGAATTAGCTACTCTACGGGCGATCGGCGCCAGCGAACAACAGATTCACCGTTTAGTGCTCTGGGAGGCCGGCTATCTGGGCGTGCTGGGCGCCGCCCTGGGCCTGGCAGGCGGCATCCTGCTCTCGCTCCTGCTGATCAAGGTGATCAACAAGCAGTCGTTCGGTTGGACGATTCAACCCATACTGCCGATGGGCGTGCTCGTCCAAGCGGTGGTGCTGGCCGTGGCGGCCGCCCTCCTCGCCGGCTACGTCCCGGCCCGCTGGGCGGGCAAACAGCCGATCGTGGAGGGGCTGCGGTATGAATAGCTGTGAAGCGTGAGACGTGAAGCGTGATGCGTAATGCGTGGAATAGGCGTAACACGTGAGGCGTGACGAGAGTGGATTATTCTGTGAAGGGATTGCTGAAAAGCGGGACTAACTTAGAGGTTCCTATCAGAGTCCATTGCGGTGGCTCGCGTTGGTCCTCTTGGTCGCCGTCAGAGTCTTGAGGCGATCCGTACTGACCGGCTGGTTCTCGAACGCCATGGACTGACTCACCCGCTCCAGTAAGACTTTCCGATGGGCCGCCGCCACTTTCGCGGGTGTGTCATGGTGCTTGCGCCACTGTTGCAGTCACGCCTCGGCCTGAGCGAGACCGATTGACCGGTTCGTCTTCTGGCTCATGGTTGCCATTGTCCTTCGCTTCCCTTCAAGAAACGACCGGAGCTTCCTCGCCGATGGTGATTTCCTCTTCCCTCAGGCCGTAGAGGTCATAGACCAGGCGTCAATTTCGGAGCCGATGGTACTGGGATGGCCTGAAGGCTGGTTGTACTGCTCAGTAACTCACGTTATTGCTCTGGCTCGACAGTCGCGATCTTCTCCGCTCTTGGGAAGTCGTAGGCCAACCGGTTGATGTTGCGGTCAGTGATGTGAAGGAAGGGGGTGCGACTTCCTTGTTCGAGAAAGGTTATCCGGCCGACGGCAACGGGATTGCTACCAGTGCCCCCGGCTTAAGTGTTTTCAGGGTTTCCTCAAGGGCCGGAAGAAGGTCGGCCACGATACGGACCTGGTTCGTGGGGAGCACCACGATGGCCAGCCTCCGGCCTTCCAGTTACTGCTGGTAACGGAGTTTACGGTCCGCTGGTATCAGGACATCAAATCGCTCTCCAGCCCGACGGAGCAATTCGCCATTCTTGATACCGCTCCAACCAAGGTCCTGAACGGTCGTGATTGAAAGGCCGGACTGTCGTTTCTGAATCATGCAATGTCTTTGAGAATTCGAGCACTTGGAGCGCCTGTTCACACCTGACGGTGGGGAAATTCTCAAGAAACTCATCCAGATTCAGGCCATCGTCGAGATTCGTCAGTGGAGACGGCACGGTCGTACGGCCGAACAGGGCCGCACCTGTGTCCGGACGTCCTGATCTGGGGTGGCCCTCCTCCTGAAAAGCCAGCCACTCCTCCTCAAGAACTGGCCGTCCAGAAGAATTACTGATTGGCGCTCGCCGTGAACTGCGCCTTATCCATCCAACGAAATGTCGCCTGACACGTGTTCTGTCCTTATGTCGGCTGACGCTTCTATCTCTCCACGCCTGACTTCCGTAAATGCCGTTCCATGTCACGGACCAAATCGCTGAGTTTCTTGCCTAAGGCCTCCGCTACCTTAACCATATTCACAAGACTTAGATTGCGCTTGCCTCGTTCGATGTCCCCCACGTAAGTCCGGTGGAGTTGCGCCCGAGCAGCCAGTTCCTCCTGGGAAATCCCAAGCGCCATGCGAGCCCCTCTCATGGCCTTGCCAAACGCCGCCTGCAACCGCTCCGAATGTTTCATTGGGCGCGTAAGCTAGGCCAAGCCAGTCGATCAGTCTACATGCTATAAGTGGACAGACGATAAGTTGCAATCTAGTTGACACCTACGGGCGAGGTGCTAAGTTTGATGGTGACTATAAGTGGCGATTAATCGAAGTGGGAGCGTTTGAAGGCCACGGCCGCATCTGAAACCAATTTCTCGGTTGAACTGGACTCGACCTCTGTCAGGACCGTCCATGCTCCACTCATCCGGACAACATTTGAGAAAGGACAACAAGCAGGAGCATTGGCGATGTTGGTGATCAGCGCAACGTTTCGCCGTATGGATGAAATTTTAGTAGAGGAAGCCCTCAATGCTGACGGCGTCTATGTCATCTGGAGGGGGAAGAATAAGGTGCGTCCTGCCGATATCGGTCAAGGCAAACTTCTAGACCGTCTTGCCAAGAAGCAACTCAAGAAACCTCATAGCGAAGTGTCTGCGCTCATTGCCATTATGAAAGACTCCTCCCCGGGTATCAACAAGGAGAATGCTGAACTCGTCGAAGCGCTGTTGCTTGAAGTCGCAAGACAGATCAACAGGTGGCCCACCGAGGCGAAAAAGAACGGAGCCTTGAAGAAAGTCGGCGAGTGGCTCGAAACATGTCACACGATTCGCGTCAACGTCCGTGGCTATGACCCGCTCCTCTATCCGGCTCGTCCACCACTGAGAAAAACCAAGCAGATTCACGCCTACTTCGCGAAAGATAGTGGAGGGATGTTTAGCCTCCAGATTGCCCATGATTGGAACAGGCGCCACTGAGCTCGCAAACCTCATCATGCGGGAAACGAACGCCGCCTTGCTCAGGGTCTTCGCTTTCTCTCGTTTTGCCGGAAAGGGAGTATTGAGCGCCGTCATGGACCACAGGTTCTCTCAACCGATCAAGAAAAGGGGATGCCAGGCATGAGATCAAATTACTTCACGGGAATCGCCAGAACAGTCCTCCTATATAGTTTTGTATGGATGGGAACGGTTGCTCTGATCTTTATCTCTCCCTGTGCGACCCATGCGGAACCCTACGTGGCAGGGTTTGCTGGGTATGGACTTTCGGCGCAATTGAGCGACGTCAGGGGAGATGCGGGCGTCACCGGATCGGATCTCGGTCTCCAGAATTCTCCGATCTATGGGTTGAAGGTGGGGTACTTTCTGGACAACCTGAAGTATTTCGGAGGCGAAGCGGAAGTGTATACGGCGACTCCGTATCTCAAGCAGCAGCACTTCATGGTGAGCGGTTCGGGCGGAAATATTGTTCCCGGTGATCATGTTCGGGTGACCACGGCGGCGTTTAACGTGGTGTACCGTTATCCCGGTGAATTCGTTCAACCCTACGCGGGGGCCGGACTCGGCCTCTTCTGGTACACCTCTCCTTCGTCGACGGCGGGCTCTGCGGTCCGGCCGGGCTTGAACGTCTTGGCCGGAATGCGGGGGTTCATGACGAAGCACATCGCCGTCTTTGGTGAATACAAGTTCAACCAAGCAAACTTCCTTCCCTTTGGCGGCGGCTTTAAAGCCGATTACAGCGCTCACTTTGTGGTGTTCGGAGTCGGGTATCACTTCTGATACCGCGAATGATCCGGAAAACCGGTTGTTCGGATCTTATTGGAAAGGCGAGGGTGTGGGACGATGCACTCGCCCGGCTTCACCCTCACCTTCCCTCTCTCATCAAGGGAGAGGGCACGACACTCACCACACAAAATCTGGCAGAGCCGGTAGACCTTCTTGGTATAGGTGTTGGCGGGGTGCGGGCCTTCACCCGTTGTAACCACGACCCATGCATATGAAAGCAATGGGTCTCCCGGCAACGGGTACCCGGCCGGTCGGTGACAGACCTGCATTTCATATCAGAATGCTTAACCGTGTTGCGCAGCTCCTGGTTCTAGCAGTCGGGTGCGTTGCCGTCACTCTGCTGCTCGGGATCAATGACTCTGCACATAGCAAGCCGGAAGCGCGTCAGGAGAAGCCCGACCGTCCGGTCTTTGGGTGCCTGTCTGTTCCCGATTGGGAGTGGATGCGAGCGCTGGTCCCAGCGTCGGTCGGTCAGACGCAGGTCTGTCTTTCAGAGTCCGGTTCAGTGGTGGTGACGGAGAGATCGCCTGTACCTTTCGGAAGAGGAGGGCAGTAGAGGACAGGGCACCAATTGGCTGGCCGAGGCTGCCACACGAGCGGAAGAACGACCGGAAGAGTTTGGTCTGCCGACGGAGCTATCCCCTGAATCGCTGATCCTGTCGCCAGGGTTTCTGTCGGTCTTTGGACTTTTGCTCGTGGGTTATGTCTACTTTAAGGTCAGGAAGCCGTGATTGGTCTTGGCGTGGAATACGAGCCGGAGGTCTTCACACAATTCCGGACCGGTGGGTAGTCACCGGTTCCTCATGAATATGAGATCGGCTGTATTGCACTTCGATGGTGAACCCCAGGTCGGCGATCATCTGCCACACTTCCGGGGCCGGTTGCCCCGGGGTGGTGAGGTAGCCGTCCACGAACATCGAGTCGGCGGGGTAGAGCGCGAGCGGCTGCAGCGAACGAAGATTGAATTCGCGTCCGCCGGCGATCCGGATTTCCGTCCGCGGGTGGAGGAAGCGGAAGAGGCACAGCACTTTCAGGCAGCGCTGCGGCGTAAGGTTCCGACAGTGGTCCAAGGGCGTGCCGGGGACCGGATGCAGCGTGTTCAGGGGGATGGAGTCCGGTTTCACGTCGCGCAGAGCCAAGGCCAGATCGATGATGTCGTCATCCCGTTCACCCATACCGACAATGCCGCCCGAGCAAATTTCGAGGCCGGCGGATCGGGCGTTGCGGATCGTCGCCAGCCGATCTTGGAACGTGTGGGTCGTGCAGATCGAGGGATGGTAGGCCTCGCTCGTGTTCAGGTTGTGATTGATCCGATCCACACCGGCGGCCTTGAGCTGCCGGGCCTGCTCTTCATTCAGCAATCCCAGCGAACAGCAAATCTGAATGGGAATCTCCCGCTTGATGGCCTTCACTGCGTCGGCGATCTCGGTAATCTCCCGATCCAGCGGACTGCGCCCGCTGATCACAATGCAATAGCGCTGCGCCTTTCCCGCCGCCGCCCGCCTGGCGCCTTCAACCATCCGCTCCCGAGGCAACAAACCGTAACGTTCGATCGTGGCGGTTGAGATCGAGGACTGCGAACAGTAGTGACAGTCCTCCTGACAGGCGCCGCTCTTGGCGTTCAGCAACATCTGAAGTCGGACGGTCTTGCCGAAGTAACGTTCGCGGACGCGGAAGGCGGCTTGGAGCAGGGCCAGCAGTTCTTCATCGGGCGCCTTCAAAACGGACCGGCACTCTTCCCGCGTGAGCATTTCATCCTGCAAAGCTTTCTCGGCCAGAGCCTGGTAATTCATGGGGACCTCAACAAATTTGTGGTCTGATGATCTGTCGAGCCTCGCGTCTTCAAATCAACAGATCAGCAGATGAGCAGATCAGCAAATACCGGCGGCAACCTACACGGTTTCGAACGGAGATGCAATGCCCTGATAAGGCACGGCGCGGAGACTGGGCAGCGGGTGGTCCTGATCGACGCAGGGCTTGCCGGTGTCTACCCATGGCAAGGCGACGTAGGTATTCCAGAGGCCGCAGCGACGGCAGCGGCCCGACCATTCGATGATTTCATGCTGACAGTGGGTGCAGACGTAGGGCACGACGACGCGCTTTTTGAAGCCGAGCGCTTTTTTCAGTTCGGCCACCGCCTGCAGCACGTGCTGTTTGCGCAAGTAGAGGTTGGCCATGATCTTGTGATAATCGACCATTTGATCCTGCGGTCCTTCGATCGTCGAGAGTACATCGTATGCTTCATCGACCATCTCCAGCCGGTAGTAGAGTTTGCCAAGATAGAACTGCAGCACCGGGTTGCGTGGGTCCTGTTGGACGGCTTCTTGATACACCCGAATGATCTCGGCCGGCTCGCTCAGTTCCAGATACAGCTCCTCGAGCCGGTGGAGGATGATAACGTTCTTCGTTTTGGCGTAGACCTTCTTGAGGATCTCGACGGCGTTCTTGACCTTGCCTTCCCTGACAAGAATTTCACCCAGGCCGATGTAGGCGGGCAGGAATCCTCGGTCCTTCTTGATGGCGCCGCGGAAGTAGCGACGGGCCTTTTCCGGATGGCCGCGTTCGAGCAGTTGGCGTCCGACTTCGTACATGCAGCCGACCAGGAGGTTGGTTTCGGCCCGTTTGTCGGCCTCCGAGAGGTTGGCTTTGAGCAGGCGGTGTTGGATTTCGAGCGCATCGGCCCATTTCTCCAACCGGATGAAGAGGTCCCGCTTGCGGATCAGGGCGGTCAGATTGTCCGGCTCGATCTTCAGGATGTCCTGCAAGGCTTGGAGCGCGTCTTCGTACCGCTTGGCGCACTCGAGGTCCTTGGCCAGTTCCAGCAGCACCTCGATGTTCCGCGCGTCCACCCGGTGTGCGTGTTGGTGAAGCCGGATCGCTTCGGCGTAATTGTTCTCCGAGCGGTAGATATTGCCCAGCCAGAGCAGAGAATCGGTGCGGTTCGGATCGAGGGCCAAGGCCTTTTCGAAGAGACTGATGGCCTCGGCCGTGCGCTTCGACATGAAGGCATGGGTGCCTTCGCGGTGGAGCGCATCGACTTTTTCTTTACGCCGCAGCAGGCGATTGCTCTGCCAGGTGCCGATGAAGTGAACCGTTTCGCGCATGCCGACCAGCAGGGTGACGATGAACGCCCCTCCCGCCATTGACACCAGGACGAGCGTGACCGGACTCAATTCAAAGGTGTCGGTCGGGCTTGTGCGGATGGTAATGGTGCCGGGGTTCAGTTCGCGGAAATAGCCGTAGATGAAGATGCCGGCGCTGACCAGGAAGATAGTGAGCAACAGCCGAAACATGGCTTAGGCCTGCTTCGTCGACCGGACCCGCGGCGGACGGACCCGCAGAGTCTGCCGGACCGGGGCCGGGCCGGACGAACCTTTCGAGGGTAGCCGAACTCGTTTGGCATCGGCCCACAGCTTTTCCAGCGCGTAGTGTTCACGCACGTCTTTGCGGAACACGTGCGCGACCACGTCACCGAAGTCCATCAGAATCCAGTTGGACGCGGAGGTGCCTTCAATACTGAGTGGCGCGGAGCGCTGCGCCGAGAGGACCGCGTCCACGTTGTCCGCGATGGCCTTGACTTGACGTTCCGATTCCCCGGAACACAGAACCAGATAATCGGTGACGGAGGTCAGTTTCGCAACGTGGAGAACCAGGACATCGGAGGCTTTTTTGTCGAGGGATGCCCGCGCAATCGCGAGGGCCTTGGCCTTAGACTCCAGTACGATCGGCGTCCTCCAGGTAGAGCTTGTGCTGAATTATATAGGATTCAACAGGGGTGGGCAACAGATTCGCCAGGCTGAGTCGCTGCCGGATGCGGTTGCGAATGTCCGAAGCGGAGACCATGCAGGGCGGAAGGCGGAGCAGCGAGAGGCCGCGGCCGCCGGGAATCTGCACATCGACGCGGTCCTTCCGATCGGCGTCCAGCTCGGAAAGCTGCGCGGGTTCGATCGGCGGCAGCAACGAGACCTTCTCGAACGAGCGGAACAACGCGCCGGGCCGCGAGACGACGACGAAATGACAGAGGCGCAGCAGGGTCGGCGCCTCCCGCCAACTATCAAAGTCAAGAAACGCGTCGAGGCCGATGATGAAGAAGAGCGCCGTCGATGCGCCGTAGTCGCGGTGCAGCTCCCGAACCGTGTCGATCGAATAGGATTTCGTCGGACGGCGGATCTCGATGTCGGTGAGGGCGAAGGTCGGTTCGCCGGCGATGGCGAGCCGGACCATTTCGCAGCGGTGCTCGGCCGGCGCGAGCACGCCCGGCGGCTTGTGCGGCGGATCGCCGGTGGGGATGAAGAGAACCCGGTCGAGCCCCATCCGGTCCCGCGTCTGCGCGGCGATCGCCAGATGGCAGATGTGGATCGGATTGAACGTGCCGCCGAATAAGCCGAGACGCATGCTTTATTATTGATGAACGAGGAATGAGGAATGTGGAATGAGGAATGAGGAATGGCCCGGCATCGGCCGTCTGCATTCCACCTTCCACATGCCACATTCCTCCTAGAGGATCACCAGATTATCCCGGTGAATGACCTCCTCATATTCCTGCTGTCCGAGGAGTTGTTGGATCTCTGATGTCTTCAGGCCTTTGATGCGGGCCAGAGTTTCGGATGAGAAGTTCACCAACCCCTTTGCGAACTCTTTGCCGTCCCGGTCCGTGCAGGCGACCGGGTCTCCGGCTTCGAACTGGCCGACCACGTCGATGATGCCCGAGGCCAGCAGGCTCTTGCCCCGTTTCGTGAGCGCCTCGACCGCGCCGTCGTCGAGCTTGAGCGATCCCCGGGCGCGCAGGGTGAAGGCGATCCACTGTTTGCGGCTGGTCAAGCGGCGGCTGCGAGCCAGAAACAGACTGCCGCCCGGCTGTCCGGCGAACACGGCCGGCAACAGCCCGGCCTTTTCCCCGTTGAGGATCAACGTCGCCACGCCGTACTCGGCCACCTTCTTGGCGGCGCGCACCTTCGTCGCCATACCGCCCGTGCCCTCGAACGTTGAAGACAGGCCGGCGCGGCGCTCGATGTCGTCCGTGATGTCCGGGATGAGCGGAATCAACGTCGCCGAGGGATTGCGCCGCGGGTCCTCGGTGTAAAGCCCGTCGACGTCGGAGAGAATCACCAACAGGTCGGCATCCACCAGGTGGGCGACGTCGCCGGCCAAGGTGTCGTTGTCGCCGAACCGGATCTCGTCCACCGCCACCGTGTCGTTTTCGTTGATGATGGGCACTACGCCGAATTCGATCAATGTGGTCAGCGTGTGGCGGGCGTTGAGAAAGCGCCGCCGGTCGGCCAAGTCCTGATGCGTGAGCAGGATCTGGGCGACCTTGAGCCCCACGCGCTCGAAGGCTTTCTCGTAGGCCCACATCAACCGACTTTGGCCGACCGCCGCGGCGGCCTGCTTGACCGGCAGATTCTTCGGATAGGTTTTGAGGCCGAGTTTCTTGATGCCCGACACGATCGCGCCGGACGAGACGATCAAAACCTCCCGCCCGTCCGTCCTGAGCGAGGCGATCTCGTCCGCCAACCGGTCGATCTGCTCCGGACGCAGTCCGGAATCGCGCGAGGCGACCAGGCTGCTTCCGATCTTGATGACGATCCGTTTGGCTTGCTTCAGGAGTTCGTCGCGCACGGTTCCTTCCTCAACGCGTCCACTTTCTGGCCGACGAAACGCACGACCTCCTCGAGGCCTTCCCGGGTCACGGCCGAGATCGGAAAGAATTTGAAGCGGTGCCGCTTGCAATAGGTCCGCAGACGCTCCAGGCGCGCGCCGGACTCGCGGATGTCCACCTTGGTCCCGACGACCGCGAAGGGTTTGGCTTTGAGCGTCGCGTCATAGGCCGCCAGTTCCTTCCGCATGACCTCGAAGGCGGCGATGGGATCGTCCGGCGCGGACTCCGACACGTCCACCAGGTGCAGCAAGAACGACGTCCGCTCGATGTGCCGGAGGAATTGGAAGCCCAGCCCCTTGCCCTGGTGAGCGCCTTCGATCAGGCCGGGAATGTCCGCGACGACGAAACTGCGGTCTTCGCCCAGGCGGACCACGCCGAGGTTGGGAGTCAGCGTCGTGAACGGATAGTCGGCGATCTTGGGATGCGCGGCGGAAATGGCGGCGATCAAAGTGGACTTGCCGGCGTTGGGCAAGCCGACCAGGCCGACATCTGCCAGCAGTTTGAGTTCGAGGCGCAGCCATCGCTCTTCGCCGGGCGTCCCGTGTTCGAAACGCGTCGGCACGCGATTCGTGGGCGTCGCGAAATGGGAATTGCCGCGCCCGCCGCGCCCGCCGCGGGCTGCGACGAAGGAATCACCGTCCGCGGCCAGATCGGCCAGCACCTCGCCGGTCTCGTCGTCGAAAACCATCGTGCCGACCGGGACCGGAATGACGACATCGTCGCCCGTGCGGCCGTGGCGGTTGGACCCTTCTCCCGGCCGGCCGGCCTCAGCCTCGTAATGCTGCTGATACCGCAGGTCTAGGAGGGTGCTGAGCCGGTGCGAGGCGACCAGGATCACGTTGCCGCCGTTGCCGCCGTCTCCACCGTCCGGCCCTCCGTGCGGGACGTACTTTTCGCGGCGAAAACTGCAGACGCCGTCCCCGCCGCGCCCGGCCTTCACGAAGATGCGGACTTCATCGACAAACATGGCCGTCACCGGAACCCGTGCTCGACCGCGGCAGTCGTGCGGGCGAAACCTGCCGGGTCAAGCCTGCACTGGCGGACTGATCTGGCTGTGCGTTGGTACAGGATAAAGGATCAGAAGGAGGAGAAGGAAGGCGGCGCGCTACTCGGTCGAGGTGGTCGGATACACGCTCACTTTTTGCCTGTCCCGTCCGCCTTCGAACTTCACCACCCCGGCGATCTTCGCGAACAGCGTATGGTCCCGCCCCAGGCCGACATTGAAGCCGGGGAAGAATTTCGTCCCGCGTTGCCGGACGAGAATGCTTCCCGCCTTCACCGTTTCGCCGCCGAACGCCTTGACGCCGAGATATTGGGGGTTGCTGTCGCGCCCGTTACGGGAGGAGCCGCCGCCTTTGTTCGTTGCCATTGTTCAGTTCCTCGTATCTCGTCGTTCGTATCTCGCTAGAGACCGTCGCTCGTATCTCGCAAACGAACGATGCTTCACGAGATGCGCTTCACGGTCTCTATCGCTTCACGCGGTCTGGATGCCGGTGATCCGAATCTGCGTGTAGCCCTGCCGGTGGCCTTTCGTCCGCCGGTAGTTCTTCCGGCGCTTCTTCTTGAAAACCATGATCGAGCGGGCTCGCCCGTGCTTGACGATCTCCGCCAGCACACGCGCGCCCTGGACGACAGGCCGGCCGACCAGGAAGCCGCTGTCGCCGTGGACCAGCCGAACCTGGTCCAATTCGACCGTGCCGCCGACTTCGCCGGGCAGCGCTTCCACCTGCAGCAGGGTCCCCGGCTCGACCCGATATTGTTTGCCGCCGGTCTCCACGATCGCATACATAGGGGTATGTGCCTCCAAACAGGAAGCGAATCTCTAACACAGGGCCGCGAAAACTGTCAAGGCAAAGGGCTAGGGGAACGCATCGTCCGGTGACCGGGCCGCAAGGCAAGGGACACGCGCTAAGGTCTTCGCGGTTCGTTGACAAGGCCGAGGGCGCTGCTATACCGTTGTGCTTGTCTCGAACACCGAACCCACATTTCTCAGGGGCTCCACGATGCAACCCAGCGACAAAATCTGGATGGACGGCACGTTTGTGAATTGGGCGGACGCGAACGTCCACGTCCTGACCCATTCTCTCCACTACGGCTTGGCAGCCTTCGAAGGCCTTCGCTGCTATCGGGGGAAGAACGGCTCGGCCATTTTTCGCCTACCGGAGCATGTCGACCGGCTGTTCGAGTCTGCGCACATCGCCATGATCCGGATACCGTACGATAAAAAGCAGGTGACCGAGGCGATCGTCGAGACCGTGCGGGTGAACAGGCTGGATGCCTGCTACATCCGCCCGCTGGTCTACATCGGCTACGGCGCGATGGGGCTCTATCCGGGGGAGAACCCGGTCCGCGTGGCGATCGCGGCGTGGCGGTGGGGCGCCTATTTGGGAGAAGAGGCGTTGGCCAACGGCATTCGCGCGCGGGTGTCGTCCTTCACGCGGCACCATGTGAACGTCTCGATGACCCGCGGGAAGATCTCCGGTTACTACGTCAACTCGATCCTGGCCAAGCGCGAAGTGAAGGCGGACGGATACGACGAAGCCATCATGCTGGATCCCGAGGGCTATGTTGCGGAAGGGACGGGCGAGAATGTCTTCATCGTCAGGCGCGGCGTGCTCAAGACGACGCCGTTGACTTCCATTCTCGAAGGCATCACGCGGAATTCCGTCATTCAGCTTGCGCGGGAGCGCGGGATTCCGGTGGCAGAGGAACGGTTCACCCGCGACGAAATGTATGTCGCCGACGAAGTGTTCGTGACCGGCACTGCGGCGGAACTCACCCCGGTGCGCGAAATCGACAATCGGCGGATCGGAACCGGCAAGCCCGGTCCGATTACAATGGGTCTCCAGAAGGCGTTCTTTGATGTCGTCAAAGGCGAGGACCCCTCCCACCAGGCGTGGCTGACGAGAATTTAAGCCGGCAGCCGTCAGCTATCAGCCCCCAGCGGTCAGCTCTCAGTGATCAGCTTTCAGCCTTGGTCTCGGAACTGCGAGTTTGGAAACCTCGCTCTCAAAAGCGGGTGCTTTACTGCAGAAAGACGCTAGTTCAATGCCGGCTCGCCGAGGCTCGGCGCAGGCAGGATCAGTGGCTGAGAGCTGAACGCCGATAGCTGGAAGTCTACGGACTCACCGGCTTGCTTTCTTCGGCCGGCTGGCTCGGTGAGGAGTCTTTGGAACTGTCCGCCGGAGCGGCGGGCGCGGCTTTCTTGTTCAAGTCGATGACGGTGGAAGAGAACGTACGCTCTTTGGCCATGATGGCGAGGCTCAGCGACGTGATCATGAACACGAAAGCGGCGACGACGGTGAACTTGCTCAGGAAATTGGCCGGCCCCCGGCTGCCGAAGACGGTCTGGCTGGAGCCGCCGAAGGCGGCGCCGATCTCTGCGCCTTTGCCGGACTGGAGCAGAATGGCGCCGATCATGAGGAAGCAGACCAGCACATGAACAATCACGATCAAGGTGTACATCACGGCCTCATCGCGGGCACGCGGCGCGGGCTTGCGCAGCGGCGAGAATTGTAGCAAAGGCGTTCGGATCGAGACAAGCCCCTCCGACCAATGCGCCGTCGATCTGGTCGTTGGCCAGCAACGATGCCGCGTTCTGCGGCGTCACGCTCCCGCCATACAGGACGCGGATCGCGGTCTCCGCGTCACGTCCCCACTGTTCCGCTAATTTCTTCCGGATCGTCCGGTGCACGGCCGCCGCCTGTTCCGGCGAAGCGGCCCGTCCGGTGCCGATGGCCCACACCGGTTCGTACGCGATGGTCACCGCCGCAACGTCTTCCTTGCGCAGGCCGGCGAGTCCCTTCAGAAGCTGTCCGGTCACCGCGGCATCGGTGCGATCGGCGTCACGCTCGGTGGCCGATTCTCCGACGCAGAGAATCGGCCGTACGCCATGTTTCACGGCGGCGCGCACCTTTCTGTTGATGAGTTCGTCCTGCTCTCCGAAGATCTGCCGCCGTTCTGAATGGCCGGCGATCACGTATCGGCAGCCGAGGTCCTTCAACATCGGTCCGGAAATCTCTCCGGTGAATGCGCCCTGGTCTTCCCAGAACAGGTTCTGCGCGGCAAGGACGAAGCGAGAATCGCCGGCCAGCGCGTCACGCACCGCCTGCAACGCCGTGAACGGCGGCGCGAGGACCGCTTCGATCCCGATCGTCTCCGGGATCAGCGCCAAGAGATGCCGGACATGGTCCGCCGCCTCCGAGGCCGTCTTGTGCATCTTCCAGTTGCCCACGATGAGCAGTCGGCGCACGGCGGTGACCTCAACGGATCGTTATGCGACTGGCACGAGAATTCAGGGGTTCCGGTCGGGCAAGGCGACCAGGCCGGGGAGTTGCTTGCCTTCCAGAAGTTCCAGGGCCGCGCCGCCGCCGGTGGAAATGAAGGACATACTTTCCGACTCGCCGGCCCGGTGCACGGCCAGGGCCGTATCACCGCCGCCCACGATGGTCAAGGCGTACGCGTTGGCGACCGCATGGGCCATGGCCATCGTCCCGCGGGCGAATGCGTCGATTTCGAACACGCCCATCGGGCCGTTCCACAGGATCGTCTTTGCGTTCTGCACCGCTTCGGTGAACAGTTTGACCGACGCGGGGCCGATGTCCAGGGCGTACCAGTCCTTCGGAATCTCCTGCACGGGTACGATCTTGGTCTCCGCCCCGGGCTCCCGGCTCGCCGCCACGACACAGTCGACCGGCAGGTAAAACTTCACCCCGCGCGAGAAAGCGTGTTCCTGCACGCCTTTAGCGAAATCGAGCATGTCGTTTTCGACGAGCGAGTTGCCGATCTCCAACCCCATCGCCTTGATGAAGGTGAAGGCCATACCGCCACCGATGATGACCTTGTCGACTTTCTTGCCCAGGTTCTCGATGACCCCGATTTTGCCGGACACCTTCGCGCCGCCCAGAATCGCCACGAACGGCCGGATCGGGTTCTCGACCGCGCCCTCCAGGTACTCGATTTCCTTTTTCAGAAGATATCCGGCCGCCGATTCCTTGACGAACTTGGGAATGCCGACGATGGAGGCATGGGCCCGGTGCGCGGCGCCGAAGGCGTCGTTGATGTACACGTCGCCGAGCGAAGCCAACGCCTTGGAGAAATCGTCGTCGTTTTTCTCCTCCCCGGGATGGAAGCGCAGGTTTTCCAGGAGCAGCACGTCGCCGGGCTTCATGCGTGCGACCACGTTCTCGACCGCTGGACCGACGCAGTCAGGCGCGAACACCACATCTTTGCCGAGCCAGCGCTGGAGTCGCTTGGCCACCGGGGCCAGGCTGAGTTTCGGATCGAACTTTCCTTTGGGACGGCCGAGGTGCGAGCAGAGGATGACCTTGGCGCCTTCGTCGATCGCGCGGTTGATGGTCGGCAGCGTGGATCGGATCCTGGTGTCGTCGGCCACCTGCAACGAGTCGTCAAGAGGGACGTTGAAGTCGGCCCGGATGATGACGCGCTTGTTGTACAGTTGAAGGTCTTCGATGGTCTGTTTGTGCAGGTTCACATCACCGCTCCTTATTCACGCTTCACGCCGCTGGCCCCGAGTTGCGGTCCGGGTGGAGCGGCGGACCGGAGGGGAGAGATGGACTCAGGCGTGGTTCCTGTCCTGGCGATCAGGCGTTCAGGCTCGGGCCGCGATGAACTTAATGAGATCGCGAACGCGGCACGAATAGCCCCACTCGTTGTCGTACCAAGCCGTGACCTTGACGAGGCGGCGATCGATCACCGTCGTCAGCGGAGCGTCCAGGGTTGCGGAGTGGGGGTCGCCTTTCTGGTCGATCGACACGATCGGCTCTTCGCAATACTGCAAAATGCCTTTGAGCGACCCGTCGGCCGCGCGCCTGAAGGCGGCGTTGACGGCCGCGGCGTCGCAGTCTTGCTCGGTTTCGACGGTCAGATCGACCAGCGACACGTTCGGCGTGGGGACGCGGATCGCCATCCCGTCCATCTTTCCTTTGAGCTGCGGCAGGACCAGGTGCAGCGCTTTGGCCGCGCCGGTGCTTGTGGGAATCATCGACAAGCCGGCCGCGCGAGCCCGCCGGAGATCCTTGTGAGGGAGGTCGAGCAACTGCTGGTCATTCGTGTAGGAGTGGATCGTCGTCATCACGCCGTGCTTGATGCCGAAATTCTCGAGCAGAACCTTGGCCACGGGCGCCAGGCAGTTCGTCGTGCAGGACGCATTTGAGATGATGTGATGAGCCATGGGATCGTACACGTGTTCATTCACGCCGAGCACGATCGTCACGTCGGGGTCTTTGGCGGGCGCGGAAATAATGACGGCCTTGGCTCCCGCCGACAAGTGGCGTCCGGCACCTTCCCGGTCCGTGAACCGTCCGGTCGATTCGATCACGTATCCGACGTCCAGGTCTTTCCAGGGAAGTTCCTTGGGATCTTTGACGGCCAAGACCTTGATCGCCTTGCCGTCGACGAAAATCTGGTCGCCTTTGGCCTCAACCTTGGCTTTGAGCGTGCCGTGCACGGAGTCATACTTCAGCAGGTAGGCAAGGGTCTTGGCGTCCGTCAGGTCGTTGACCGCGACAAACTGCAGATCGGGATCGTCCAGAGAGGCCCGCAGCACGTTCCGTCCGATCCGTCCGAATCCGTTGATGCCGACGCGAATAGCCATAGTCGTGAGCCCTTTAGAAAAAAAGATGCCGGTTGGCAATCAACCGGCAGACAAGCCCGATAGTACTCAGCCGTCGAATCCTTGTCAAGCCGGGGAATGAAGCAAAGGGTCGGTGATTTTTCCTAGACGCTACGTGTTTCGGCCGGTCCGGGGGCGCCTTGTTCTAGACCGGGTTCTTCGGTAGAGTCCGCATAGCCGAGGCTCCCTCGCGAGGGGTGACTGCGGCGGGTGCGCGGGGCGCCCATGAACGAACCATCGTTGGTTGAACAGGCCAAGAACGTACTGGAATGGGACAGGCTGCTTGAGGCGTTGGCTCGGCACGCCCGTTCCAGCATGGGCGTCCACCGCTGCCGGGCCCTTCCGCTGGAGTCAGGGTTGCGGGCTGCGCGGACTAGGTTGCAAGAGACCGCCGAATTGCTCTCGCTCCAAGAAACCGCCGATCCCTTTCCGGCTTTGACGTTTCCCGACGTCCGGGAGCCGCTCGCCCGCGCGAGCAAGGGCGCGCCTATGGAGGCGCATGAATTGCGGGACTGCTCGAGCGTGCTCGGGCTCGTCGACGAGGTCGTTCGCTCTATCGGCCGTCACCGTGACCGGGCCCCGGCGCTGTGCGAGCTGGCCAAGCCGTTGGAAAGCTTTCCGCAAGTCGGCCATATCAAGCGCGAGATCGACTGGGCCATCGAGCCGGACGGCTCGATCCGCGAATCCGCCTCCCCCGAGCTCCGGCGCTTGACCCACCACGCCCATGACCTGAAGCAGCGCATGCGCCAGCGCCTGGAGCAGATTCTTCACTCCAAGCGCTACGCCGAGGTCCTGCAGGAAACCTACTTCGCCCAACGCGAAGGCCGATACGTCGTCCCGGTGAAGGCCGAGATGCGGGGAAAAATTCCCGGCATCGTTCACGATGTCTCGGCCAGCGGCGCGACGGTGTTCCTCGAGCCGCGCGAACTCGTCGAACTGAACAACGCGATCAAAGTGGCCGATCTGGAAGTCGACCGGGAAGTGCGGCGGATCCTCCGGGAGCTGTCCGCGATGGTCGCGGAGCACGCCGACGCGATGGTCGGCGCGATGGAGGTCCTGGCGGAACTGGATTGCGTCACAGCCAAGGCCGCGCTGAGCCGCGGGCTCAGGGCTCGACCGGTCGTGTTGAACGAGTGCGGCCGGATCCGGCTCAAGCAAGCGAGACACCCGCTGCTGGCGCTGGCGAAAGACCGGGTGGTCGCCAACGATCTCCTGCTGGATGACCAGGTTCGGGTGCTCGTGATCTCGGGACCCAATACCGGCGGCAAGACCGTCACGCTCAAGATGCTCGGGCTGTTCGCCTTGATGGTCCGCGCCGGGCTTCCGCTGCCCTGCGCGTCGGATTCGGAGATGGCGTTTTTCCCGGAAATCTACGCCGACATCGGCGACGCGCAGGATCTGACCAAGGATCTTTCGAGCTTTTCCGCCCACATGACGCAGATGATCCGGTTGTTGAACCATGCGACGACCGTGACCGCGATGGATAGTGCCAGCCAGACGCCGCGGGCGCTGGTGCTCTTGGACGAGCCGGTCACGTCCACCGATCCGGCGGAAGGGGCGGCCTTGGCGGAAGCGCTCCTGGTGCGGCTGGCCCAACTCGGCATGAAGGTCGTGGCGACGACCCATTACAACGCGCTCAAGGCGCTGGCGCAGAGCAGACCGGACTTCGCCAACGCCAGCGTGGAATTCGATGTCGGCACCTTGTCGCCGACGTATCGCGTGCTGATGGGAATGCCGGGCGGGTCTTCCGCCTTCGACATCGCGGGCCGGTTGGGGATGGAGGAGTCGATCCTTGAAGACGCCCGCCGGTTCTTAAAAGGCGACGAGCGGGCTCTGGAAGATCTGCTGACCGATCTCCAGGAGCACCAGCGGCGGCTGGCAGTGGAAGCGGATCGGGCCTCTCAGGCCCGCGTCGAGGCCGAGCGGGCTTCGCGCGAGGCGGCCGAGATTCTCGCTCGGCTGCGCGAGACGGAGCGGGAAGAACGGAAAGGTGTCAAGCGCAAGCTGACCGAAGAACTGTTGCGGGCGCGCGCGGAGGTCCAGGCGATTCTCGATGATCTGAAGCGCGAACGCACGGCGCAGAAGGCGAAAGAGGCCAAGCAGCGGCTGGCCGAATTGGAACAACGTGAAAGGGCCCGGCTGGCGGCTCCGTCGGACCCGATGCCGGTGGAACAGCTTCACGTCGGAGACCCGGTGGAGATCCTCGGCGTCGGGGCCACCGGGACGTTGCTCGAATCCCCATCGGGCAAGAAGCGGGTCCGCGTCAAGGTGGGCGACGGTGAAGTCTCGGTGCCGGTCTCCGGTCTGGCCGGTGTCAACCGATCGTCGACCGAAGAGCCAGTTCGCAGCAAACGGGCCTGGACAACGAACCCGTTCGGGCCGGCCGTTTATCCCGCTCGTGATATGCCGGCCGCGCTGGATGTCCGCGGCAAAGCGGCCGACGAAGCGCTCGATCTGCTGATCGCCGGTTTGGACCGGGCGGCGTTGCGCGGGGAATCCTTGCTGAAGGTCGTTCACGGCCACGGCACCGGGCGCTTGAAGGCCGTTCTGCGGGAGTATTTGAAGGGATCTCCGTACGTCGCGAGCTTTCGGTCCGGAGAACGAGCCGAGGGCGGCGACGGCGTCACGATTGTCGAGTTGAGATAGTGCGAAATGGCTCGGGCTCGTGATGCGCATCGCTCCGCCGACTGGAGTGGGTCGAAGCAACGCCGCGACGGTCACGCACCCTCGTGAGAGAATGCGGGCTACCGAATCGCGGAGGCCGGTTTCGCATCGCGAGCATCAAGTACGTTTCGCATCTTGCCCGCCAGGGCCGAAGGGGTGAAGGGTTTCTGAATGAATGGCAGGTCCTCGGTGACGACCCCGTGCCGGAGAACCGCGTCGTCCGTATAGCCGGACATGAACAACACTTTGAGGCCGGGCCTTCGCGCCTTGAGCCGTTCGCTCAGTTCCCGCCCGTTCATCTGCGGCATGATCACGTCGGTGAGCAGAAGATGGATCGGTCCCGAGTGTCGTTCAGCCAGAGCCAAGGCCTCCGTCCCATTGCCGGCTTCCAGCACGGTATAGCCTTTCAATCGCAACGAGTCGCGCACCAGACTTCTGACTCCCGGTTCATCTTCGGCGACGAGCACGGTCTCCGTTCCTTCGAAGGCGTCGGGTGACTCGGTGCCCGTGATGTCCGCGCAGACGGGCTCTTCAACCCGGGGCAGATAGATGGTGAAAGAGGCGCCCTGGTCGGGTCTGCTGCACACTGCGATGCTGCCGCCGCTCTGCTTGATGATGCCGTACACGGTGGACAAGCCCAATCCGGTCCCCTTGCCTTTCGGTTTCGTGGTGAAGAAGGGTTCGAAGATTCGGGTGAGGGTGTCCTCGTCCATGCCGACTCCCGTGTCGGCCACGCGAAGCGACACATATCGACCCGGCCGGGCGTCGAGGCGTTGCCGACTGATCACGTCCTCATCCAGGTCACAGCCGCCGGTTTCGATGGTCAGGGTCCCGCCGTCTGGCATCGCGTCGCGGGCGTTCATGGTCAGATTGATCAGCACCTGCTCGAGCTGGTTCGGATCGGCCCTGACATGGCCCAAGCCCGGCGACAGGACGGTGAACAGGGTGATGTGTTCGCCGACCAGCGGTCGCAGCATCGGCTCCATGTTGGCGACGACGTCATTGAGGTTCAAGACCTTCGGCTGCATCACTTGCCGCCGGCTGAAGGCCAACAGTTGAGCGGTGAGCGAGGAGGCTCGTATGCAGGCCTGCCTGATTTGTTCGATGCTGCGGCGCTGATCATCAGTCAGCGTCGAGTCTTCGGCCAACAAATCGCCGTGCCCGGCGATGATGGTGAGCATGTTGTTGAAATCGTGCGCGACGCCGCCTGCGAGCTGTCCCACGGCTTCCATTTTCTTGGACTGGCGGACCTGCTCTTCCAGGTGCTTGCGTTCGGTAATGTCGTGGAGGATTACCTGCATCGCCGCGGAAGCGTGATCGGTCAGGGGAGAGACGGCGAGTTCGGCGGTGATGACCGTTCCGTCAAGACACAGGATCCGTCGCTCGATCAACGGGAGATGTCGTCCTTCCCCGAGCGCCCGGCGGAATGTGTCGTTGACGGCGGGATCGTCTTCCGGATCGAAGAAGTCGAACGGCGAGCGCCCGATGATCTGGTCCGGACTGGTGGCCTTCAAGAGCCGATAGCACGCTTGATTCATGAAGACGATGCGATGGCGTCTGGTGATGAAGATAGCGTACGGCGAGACTTCCACGAGGCGGCGATAGCGCTCCTCGCTCTCGCGGAGCGCCTTTTCGGCGCGTTTGCGCTCGCTGATCTGCTCGACTAGCAGGGTCTTGTCGCGGCTGAGCTTTCGCGCACTCTCGTTGGTGCTCCCGTAGAAGATGGCCAGAATCAGCAGAATGGGGATCTGGAGCCAATGGCTCTCGCCCAGGACGCCGAGTTCACCGGTCTCCAGGTACAGCATGACGCCGTACGAGAGGCAGAGGATCACCGAGAGGCCGAGCATTTGTGACAAGGTCGGGGCGAAAGCGGCGATGAGCATGATCAGGAAATACGCCACGTAGAAGTTGGAGCTCGCGTGTCCGGATAGGTAGATGGCCACGGTGGTGATGCCGGTGTCGAACAAGACCAGCGCCCAGACGAGCCACCGTGTGGCCCACAGGCTCCGCGGCAGGACGCTCAATCCGATGATCGTGCCGATGAGCGCGAGGGCAACAAGGTCCAGAACGGTGGAGTGAAGCAGCGGATCTTTGCTGAACAGAAGCTGGTAGCAGAGGACGATGGTGACGAGAGTATGGAGGAGGATCAGTTGGTAGCGGTTGTAACCTGTCGAGGAAACGAGCGGGGTCTCGACCTGAGCGGCGGTCTTGTCGGGCGACGGATGATCCATCGGTAAATCTTCCAGAGGAAGGGAGAGGTCGGGCTCTCGTCCTTGCCTCGTCGGCCTGGCCGGGCCGCCGGTGCGGGCGGCCTCGCTATTGCTGATTCGGACACTCCTCGGCGACGACCGCATCGGGGCTCCCGGAGGCGATTTCTTGCCGGTGCGCGGAGGCTTGCTCCATCTGCGCGACAATGGCGCGCAGGCGCTCTTGGTGGTCCGCTTTTATGCGGATGAATTCGACGCCGAACTCTTTGCCGATCGACCAGCGCACGGCGGCCAAGTCCACGGTCAGGACAGCGGTCTCGCCGGAGAGCTGGATGGCGATCCCGATGTAGTCGCCGGTGAAGACGGCGGCCTCGCTCGTGATCCGGCAACCGCCGGTCGAGATGTCGACGACGGTCCCTTCCCCGTCGACCCGCTCTCCATGAAACGTGCTCGGAAAGGCGACCTTGTAGCGTGTGTGTTGGCGTCGATTGATCATAGGAGGCTGTCCTGTGTTTCCACTCGGATTGTCACGCGGTGCCTGTGCCGGACGTCGCCGGAATGCAGCGGGCTGGGTTCGAGAGCTAAGCCCCGCCGACGGCCCGGTCTGCGAGCGCTTCGGTGACCGCGTCGATGAGCGCTTGCTTGGCGATCGGCTTCTGCAACATTCGCGTGGCGCCCAACAGAAGCGCAGCCGGGATCAATTCCGTCTGGCCGGTTTGCCCCCCGCCCGTGATCGCGATGATTTTCGAATGAGGCCAGCGGCGTTTGATTTCCATGATGACTTCGATCCCGTCTTTTTCCGGCATGAAAATATCGGTCAGCACAAGGTCCACCGAGGACGTCCGGAGTAGAGCGAGGCCGACCCGACCGTCAGGTGCGTCCAGAACGGTGTGCCCTTCGCGCTCCAAGAGGGCGCGGAGCACCGTCCGCACAGGAAGCTCGTCGTCGATGATCAACACGTGCGCCATGTTGCTTGCTATGGTGGCCTGACGCTCTAGCGCTTTGCCGTCGAAGGCGCCGCGGAAGGAGACGATGAAGTCGCAGGATTCGCTTGTTTCAGCGCCCGGTCGAGTGCGCTTCCGAGGGCATGGAGCGAGAAGCCCTTTTGCAGAAAGTCCGTCACTCCGAGCGTCCGAGCCTGTTGTTCCATGGCTTCGGTCCCGACACCGGTCAGAATGATCACCGGTGTCTGCGCGTCGATCGTCCGGAACTGCTTGAGCGCGGCGATCCCGTTCATGCCCGGCATGTGAAGATCCAGGATCACGACATGCGGCCGTTCTCGCTGGAACAGTTCCAGGGCTTTCTGGCCTTGGTCGGCCAACAGCACATCGTGCCCGCGCCGACGCAAGATGGTATCGAGCAGATCCCGGATGCTTTGTTCGTCGTCCACCACTAGAATCCTGGCCATGTTGCGGCTCCTTGAATCGTGAGTCCGGTCATTCCGAGCAGCCGTGCCGGGTCGGATGCGCCGTGTGTTGACCTGCGCCGACGCTTCTCTTCGCTCCGGTGCGGAGTCAACCCAAACTGGAGTATAGCTGATGAATTTCCAGCGTCTACGGAAAAGTCTCATTTTGTGTAGGGTTAATCCTACGCATCGTGCTTTTGGGAAAATGGCCGGGGGGGAGACGCTATTCGACTAGCCTTTGCTCGATGGCGTACCGGATCAACGAGGCCGTTGTCGGCAGGCTGAGCTTGGCCAGCAAGCGAGCGCGATACGTGCTGACGGTCTTGCTGCTGAGTCCCAGCGTCTCGGCGACTTCTTTGAGGGTTTTGCCCTTGGCGATCAAGCTCAGGACCTGAAATTCACGATCGGACAGGGTTGCGTGCGGCGGCGCGGCGGGTTCGTCGCCGGCGTTCTTGGCCAACTCGCGGGCCAGCCTGGCGCTGACGTATCTCCTACCCTGCGCCACGGTCTTCACGGCGTTGACCAGCTCATCCGGGGCCGCTTCCTTGTTCAGATACGCCGCCGCTCCTGCTTTGAGCGCGCGCACGGCGTACTGATCTTCCGGATAGATGCTCAACACGATCACCGGCAAGAGAGGCTGCACGGCCTTCGCCTCTTTGATGACATCCAGCCCGCTCTTGTCGGGCAGGTTGATGTCCAAGATCATGAGATCCCATCGTTGGGATCGGAGTTTTTCCAAGGCTTCCTGTCCGGAGCCCGTCTCCCCGATGAAGGCGTCGCCGAACTCCTCGGCCAGCACCTGTTTCAATCCTTGCCGGAGAATCGCGTGGTCGTCCGCGACAAGGATGTGCTTCAAGCTCATCGCCCAGGCCCCTCCGGCCTCGTTGCTTCCCGGCGGGGAAGCTTCACCTCCACCGACGTGCCCCGTCCCGGGTCCCCGTGCAGTGAAAACTCGCCGCTGAGCAGCGCCACCCGCTCTTGAATGCCTCGGATACCGAGCGTCGCCGATCCGCTGGTCCGGGCCGGTTCGATGCCCTTGCCGTTGTCCTGCACGGACAAGACCAGCGCATTCTCTTTCTCGAATAGAGCGATGCGTACACGGGTCGCCTGGGCATGCCGTTGCACGTTGGTCAGCAACTCTTGAAGGATACGAAAGATCGTGGTGGAGAGGGTCGCCTCGACGGGAGATTGCGCGAGCCGCGGATCGATGATTGTCTCGCAGACGATGCCGGTGCGGGTCTGGAAGTGGTGCGCCTGCCACCCGACGGCGGCCGCCAGACCCAGTTCATCCAGAATGCTTGGTCGGAGGCCGGTGGCGATCCGCCGGGTCGATTCAATAATGTCGTCGACCAGGTTCGCCATGGCGCGGACTTTGTCCGTCACCTCAGCGGGTTGAACGGCGGCTCCGCCCTGGGAGAGGCTCTTGATCACCGCCACCAGGTCGAATTTCAGACAGGTCAGGGCCTGTCCGAACTCATCATGCAGTTCGCGTGACAGCCGTCGCCGTTCTTCTTCCTCGGCGGCCACGAGCTTGCGGGTCATGTCGCGCAGCCGGTCATGCGCGGCCTGGAGTTGTTCCAGTGCCAGCTTGCGCTGGGTGATGTCCTGAATCTGAGAGATGAAATAGAGCGGCTTTCCCTCCTGGTCGCGAACGAGAGACACGCTCAGGAGAATCCAGACGATGTGGCCACGCTTGTGAAAATACCGCTTTTCCATTTGGTAGGTGGGGATCTCGCCACGCAACATCTGGTTCACGTATGCCAGATCGGCGTCGAGGTCGTCCGGGTGAGTGATGGCCTGGAACGTGGTCGCCAGCAGCTCCTCTTCCGAATACCCGACGATTCGGCAAAGGGCCCGATTCACCTGGAGCCACCGGCCGTCCGGGCCGACCAGAGCCATGCCGATGGCCGCGTCGCGAAACGCGCTGCTGAATCGTTCCCGGCTCTCCCGCAGCGCCTCTTCCGCCAGCTTCGCCTCGGTCATATCGATGGCGACGCCGCCGACCAGTCGTATCGCGCCCCCGTCCCTAATCGGAAACTTGCGGACCAAGCCGTAACGTTGTCGGCCGTCGATCCGAAACGTTTCGATGGTCTGGAGTTCTTGGTCGGTGGTCAGGACGTACCGGTCGTTCTCCACGAATTGCTTCGCGGTATCAGGCGGGAACAGCTCTGTGTCGGTGCGTCCGAGCACTTTGTCGGACTTGAGCCCGAAGACCTCGCAAAAATATTTGTTCGCATAGACGTAGCGTCCGTCGGGGGCCTTCACCCACGCGAAGGCCGGGAGGTGGTCCATGAACGACGCGAAGAGGGCTTCGCGCTCGCGGATCCGGTCTTCCAACGTGTCCTGCGCGAGCCGATAGTCCGAGATATCGATGCAGGACCCGACGTGTCCTGCATACGATCCGTCGGACGAGAACAACGGAGCGCCGGTATCCAGTATCCATCGATAGTCGCCGTCCGCCCGCCTGAGACGATACTCCATCCGGAACGGCTCGCGCGCCTCGACCGCGCCTAGATATGTAGCGAAGCAGCGATCGCGGTCTTCGGGGTGCACTCCCCGGGCCCAGCCGTTTCCTAATTCCTCGGCCATGGTGCGAGCGGTAAAGTCCAGCCACGGCTTGTTGAAGAAGGTGCATTGCGTATCGGGACCGGCCGCCCAGATCATGACCGGTGCCGCGTCGGCCAAGAGCCGAACACGTCGTTCGCTGTCCGCGAGTCGGTCTTCCATGTCGGCTCGCTGACGAACTAACATCGCCAGCGTCCACAGGGCGAGCACGCCCAACGCGCGGTTGATGAGCGCAAACCGGACAGGCTCTTCGGGCGTGGACAGGACATAGCCCGCTGCAATCAGGCCGGTGCAGACGACGGCGATCGTGAGAGGGAACCGCCGATTCGAAGACCGAAAAGCAAGCCACAAAGCGAGGAGATAGAGCATCCAGACCGCAGAACCAGGCGGAGCAAAGAGATCCAACAGGAAAATCCCCAAGATCAATGTTCCTGCTGCGGTTCGGGACGTGCTCGCGCTGTGCGCGATGCGATGAAGAAGCGTATCGGTCGCGGCGTTCGGTTTTAGAGATCCGCCCGACCGGGCAACGGGCTGAGCGTGAAAATACCGAGTGCCCGCCGAACTCGGAATGACGTTGACCGGAGCGCGGCGGGAACACAGAAGAGTTCGTAAAGAAAACATAGAGATACGATACTGCTGAAAGTGGAATCTGCCTAGGGCCGTTTGGCCCTAGCCCAAACGTCTGTGTCTGTGCTGGACCGGGAGGACAGAGTCCTTCCCACGTGTATCCGGTGTATCCGGAACATGGCGCCGACGCGACGCCTCGGGTCAAAGTCACGTCGGCGGATGTGGTGGATTTGGCGCGCGACTGGTTGGAATCAACCACGCCAAAATGGTTGGAATTCATAAGGCTCTCAACAGATCAACGGGTTCCGCAGGCTTGCGATAGGCACTGAGCTTGCGTCATTCATATGGCGGTGTCGTCGGCGGACGGCAAGCGATCGGGTATCCGGACTTGTCACAAAGCGAAAGTCGGACGTCTATCAGGGAGGTGACCATGAGGCGGACGCTGGAACCAGTCGATTTAATGGTCGTGATCGGACTCTGCGCGACACTGCTTGGAGGATATGCCGTCTTCATATCGGCAAACGGGACCTTGGAGGCCGCCGGCCCGGAGACGGTCTCGCTGAATCACTCGACCGGCATCATGGCCGGCATGGAGTGGGTCCAGCCGGCGCTCGGCCAGGCCATCGTGGAGGATTATCTGCTTGAGCGCGCCGCGGCCGAAAACTTGGCGACCGCCGTCTCGGATTTAAATCGGGCGACGATGACCCAGCACTGGTTATCGACCGATCCCTTCAGGCATATCGACGCGATCCGTTCGCACGCAGCCGCGGTTGCGGCTGACGAGGCCGGTCGCATTCAAGCGGTCATGGGCCGCGCGATCGTGAACTTCACCCAACGAGGGGTCCGGAGCGGCGTGCTCTCGCCGGCCCAATACGAGAGTGGGTTTAACAAGCGGATGATTCGTCAGACGCAGGCCATGGGCGCGCGGATGGATGAAGAGTTCCAAAACGGCTGGCAGCCCTATCTGGGGCAGCTGATCATGACCGCCAGCCGGCACCGTGCGGGCGCGGTCGAGCGGACGCAGGAACACATCGGGGCGGCCGTTGTTCAGGTCGCGAAAGTGCAAGCCGGCTACGACGAGGCGCGCGCCGTGAACCAGGGGCAGATCGCCAGCGCGGCAATTGCGGCCATTCGGACCGAACTGCGAGCGGACCTCTTTGCGCAGCTTGATGCGGCCGAACCGCTGGCTCGACGGACGTCCGTCCCGGTGACTGAACCGCGGTCCTGGCCGGAGATTCCGGTCGGATACTTGTTCGCAGCCTCGATCGGGTTGATCGGGCTGTTCCTTGCAGGGCTCCTGCTGCCATCCGCCGAGCGGGAGCGTGGAGTGGTGATCGGCGAAATCCGGCCGGAGCCGACTCAGGCGTATCGAAAGACGGCCTAGGGCAGATCTGTCGGAGCACCGCCACAGGCGGCGCTCCGCAGCGACGGGGGCGGATGGAGATGTCGGCCTCATACGCGGGTGAATTGCTTATGTCCTGGGGATATTGGGGAATCGTGGCGGGCCTGGTCGCGCTTCTGGTCGTGTTCTTCGTCTGCATGGAGATTCTGTACTCCAGGGCGAGGAAGCCGCTCGACGGTCTGGCCGGAGTCGGCGATGTTCCGGCGAAACAGGCTGAGACGACTCGGACGAGCGGCAAACACGCGGCCTGAGCGCGTGACGTTCGACCAGGCGTACGGCGCCGAAACAGGTGTGACCATGGTCGAGATTATCGGCCTTGCGACGATGTGTGCGCTGCTCTGGCTGTTGGCCGCCACCCTGGCGGGCGAGAGCGATGCGGAGCATCGACGGTCGGCCTCCTCCACCGGCCAATCGTTCGCCGACGGCTCGGGCGGCAAGACGAGGCACGCGGCGTAAACGCTTGTCTGTGTTCGGCAGGCCTGCCCGTTGTAGTTCTGTCGTAACGGCTATCGCCCTCCCATGACCAGGCGGATCAGTCTCCAAAGTCTGATCACGCTCTCAGTCCTTACGATCGGTCTGCTCTCGGGCACGATCGGTCTCGCGTATGCCTACTGGCAGGCGAAGCTCTCCCTCCAGGCTTCGATCGGTCTGACGTTCCAGGAACTCGCTCGCCAAAGCGCCGACAAGGTCGGATTGATTCTGGCCAAAGAGATCGAATGGGTCGAACGCTTGAGTGCCTTGCCGGATGTGCAGAGCGCCGCAAGGCAAGGGTCCAGGCTGGTCCTTGATAGACCCGCGTTTCACGAATGGCGCGAGGAACAGCGCCAATACTTCCGCTCTCTGGTGGTGATCGATCGTCAGGGACGCTCGGTCGGAGGAGTGACGAGCGACGCGGCGAGGACCTACTATCAACGCCAGCCGTGGTGGCCTGTCGTGTTCGAGCAGCGACGTCCCTGGGCCGGGGACCTCAGGGTCGATGAATCGGGGCGCGGCTTCTGGGAGATTGCGGCGCCGATCATCGACGAAGACGGCGCGGCGCTCGGCGCGCTGAAGGTCGTCATCGGCAAGGACGAACTCTTCGCGTCGGTCTTGCGCAGCCGGATCGGGGAGACGGGCCACGTGATGCTGGTCGGAGAGCGGGGGGAAGTCTTGGCCTGTCCCGTGCTCCCACCGGCGTGGCATCGAAAGGCGGCGGGCATACAGGCGCTGCGCGACCGATCTGGCCGCGTAAGGCGGGGCGCCGCATGGCTTGAGGTGGAAAGCGATACGCACGGGAGTCGCGGCAGTATCGTGGGGATCGCGCCCGTCTCGTTGCCGTCCGAGATCGCGCCGGACGGGATCTGGTACATCCTGGTGAGGCAGGATCCTCGGGAGACCTACGCTCCGTTGGTCGCGCTGACGTGGAAGCTCGCCGCGTTCTGGGTCGGCGCGGTCGGCCTCGTGGCCCTGTTCCGCTGGCGTTTGGCGCGTCGCATCGTCAAGCCGATCAATGCGCTGGTGGATCACGTGCGGTCGATCGGGCAAGGGCCTCTCCCCAAGCCGCTCGCCACCCCGCCCTCGGGGATTGTGGAGATCGACACCTTGGCGGCCAGTTTCGCTGATTTGACCGAACGGTTGGAGCGCGCATCCCAAGAGAGCCAACGCTATGTGCGGGAATTGGAAAAAGCGAATCGCGAGATGGCGACGTCCGAAGCGCACTACCGCATGCTCTGGAACCATTCGGTCGATGCCAAGCTGCTCGTCGATGCCGCGCGGATCGTGCAAGGCGCGAATCGCCGGGCTGAGATGAAGCTGGGCCGGCGGGCCGAAGAGTTGGTCGGTATGCAGGCGGAGCATCTGTTCGTCGAAGCGGACCGCGCGGTTTTCCTGGAGGCCATTCGGAAAGTTTTGGAGACCGGCGAAGAGAACACGGCGGCGGACCTGCGGGTGCGGACGCCGGACGGCGCCGTCCTGGTGATGGAAACGGATCTCGTTCTTGTCGAGCCGGTCGGGGCCGGCGCCTCCGTCATGCTGCAATTGAGCGATGTGACCGAGAAGAAGCAGTTGGAGCGGCAACTGTTGCGTTCCGAGCGGCTCGCCTCGCTCAGTCAGTTCGCCTCAATGTTCGCGCACGACATCAGGAACCCCCTGGCGGGGATCAAGAAAACGCTGGAGCTGCTCGGCCAGCGGGAAGAACTGCAGGCCGAACCCCAGCGGCGCTGGTTTCAGGACCTTCGGTTTACCACGGACCTGTTGCTGGGCATGATCAACGACATGCTGGATGTCTATCAGGAAAGCTATTCCGGTCTCCCGCTCATTACCTCCCGGTTCTCGGTCAATGCGGCGTTGGGGGAGGTGGTGCAACTGTTCCGGAGCGAAGCGGAAGCGAGAGATGTGATCATCCGTCTGCGGGTGCCGCATGAGGAGGTCTGGATGACGGCCGACCGTCGCCGGTTTCAGCGGGTCGCCATGAATTTGATCCACAATGCGCTCAAGTACTCGCCGCCGGAAAGCCGGATCACGGTCACGCTCGAGGCGCAACCTGAAGTCGACCTGCGCGCGGAAGGACCCGGCCGGGCCGAGTCGGCGGTGCTGATCCGGGTCGAGGATGAGGGGCCGGGGATCGAACCCGAAGACTTGCCGCACCTGTTCGAGATGTTTTTCCGCAAGAAGGACGGCCGCGACCTGCGGATCGGGCGGGGTCTGGGGCTGCACTTCTGCTGGCTGGTGGCGGAGGCCCATCACGGCCGGATCTGGGCGGCGAATCGCGCCGAGGGCGGGGCGGTGTTCTCGATCCTCCTGCCGGCCAATCAAGAGGCGCCATGCCTATCACCCTTGTGATCGCCGAGGATCAGCGGCTGTTTCGACAGAGCCTGCGCCTGCTGCTGGAACGGGAACCCGACCTGTCCGTGCTCGGTGAGGCCACGGACGGCCGGGAGGCGTTCGACCTCGTCACGCAGCTCAAGCCCGATATGGTGCTGATGGACGTGGACATGCCGAAGCTCGACGGCGTGACCGCCACACGGTTGATCCGCGGCTGCCTGCCGGAGACCAAAGTGTTGATGCTCTCCGTGCACGACGATGATGCGCGGATCGTCGCGGCGGTCCGGGCCGGAGCCTGCGGCTATATTCTCAAGGACGCCGATCACCAGGAGTTCCTCCGGATCATCCGGGCAAGCGCGCGGGGCGAAGCGGTGCTTTCGCCCTTCATGCCGGACGGGTTCGCGCGGACGGCCTTCGCCGCCATGAACCGGGTCCGCGCGGAGGAGCCCGGCGGACTCGCGGCGCTCACCGAGCGGGAACGCGAGATCCTGGCGTTTGCCGCTGCGGGGCGCGGGAACAAGGAAATCGCCGACCAGTTGTGCGTCTCCGCCGACACGGTCAAGACCCATCTGCACCACATCTACCGCAAACTCGGCGTGACAGGGCGCGTCGAAGCGGTTCTCGCGTACCTGAACGCCAACTAACCGAGACCTTCTCTCTTCCTCTTCCCATCTTCTCACCCGAACGATGGAGAAAAAATCCGCCCTCGCGGGAATAGTCCGTCGCTCCTCCGCCGCCTATGATGACCGGTGCGCTCGGATGGGTTCGTCACCGGAGGAAGAGGAGACGTCGTGCCGAAGGTGTCTTGTGCGAGTTCCCGCGCGCCGCCGGTGACGGACGTTGCGCGCGTCGACCGCCGGGGAGGCCGATGCGCCCGCGGTGATCGATGAGGGAGAGCGCGGGAAGGATCGGCAGGGATCGGACAGGACAATCACATAAGGAGGCCGAGATGAACACACAGGCGATTCGACGACGGACGGCCCTGCTGCTGGCCATGGCAGGCGCCTGGTGCGTGCTCCTCGCGGGCCCGGCGTTTGCCGCAGGGACCTGGGTGGATGAAATCCAGAGCATGGTGGCCTTTGAGAAAGCGAACAACCCCGCTTCGGATTTTGCTCCCTATCAAGAACAGTTGGCGAGAATCCACGAAAGTCTGCTCCGCGGCGATCAGCACCTGGTGAAGGTGGAAACGGATCGCTTTTTGAGGATGCTGCAGGAGCGGGCGCACGGCATCAGCGACGTCGCGGCGGATGAGCTGTACAACTTTGCGTTGAGCGTCCGACCGGCGGAGCCGGGAACGACGACGGGCGCGATCGAGCTGGGAATCGGCAATGAGAAGCCGATGAGTGTTCCCGATCACACCTTACAGACGCCGTTCGAGGGCGGGCCGCCGTGCAAGGAGGGAGGCTGCGATTACTGGATCGACGATGTGTACGACCCCGGAGCCGCCGGGTGACCGCGCGCGGCCATCACCCGATCGGGCGATAGAAAATCCACCGTTCCGGCGATGCTCGTGCGTGCGATCCGCGATTAGGATAACACAACGACCAGCGGGGCCGGGGCACAGCCCAAGTGTCGACACAGAACGAGGAGGTGAGAACCATGACACACGGTCGCATCATAGGAGTGGCTTTGATCGGTGCGGCGCTCGTCGCGCTGTTGCTCGTGCTGGCGCCGCTCGCGCTCGCGGCTGAACAGTCAGGCGCGACGACCGGTCCTCCGGTCGAGATCAAGAAGGAGAAGCCGGGCCATGAGTCGACTTCGAAGTCGACCGAGGCGATGCCGGGTGAACTCGGGAAAGGCGCCGAGCAACCCCTGAAGGTGCCCGACAACGAAACGTTCCAGATCGATCTGAAGAACCTGAAAGGCCCGGACTTGTCCGACTTCGAGAACGCGAGAGAATCGGACACCCAGTCCGCCATCTCGTTTTAAAGCGGAGCGGCCGATACCGGGTTTGACCGGGAACGGTCGAGGAACCGCAAAGGAGGGGCACATGAACAGGAAGAGTCTGTCTCTGGCGGTGATCAGCGCCTGTGCGGTGCTGCTGTGTTCCGCGAGTCTTGCGCTCGCCCAGGCCAATTGGGTGGATGAAATCGCCAATTCCGTCAGTTTCTATAAGTCCAATTATCCTACGTCCAACTGGCAGCCATACCAGGAGAAGCTCACGTTGGTGAAGGATGCTTTGGCGCGCGGCGATCAACGCACCGTGAGGACCGAGATGGGCAAGTGGTTCAAGATGTTGCGGAACCGCGAGCATGGGATCAACGACATCGCGGCCGATGAACTGCTCAACTTCGCCCTGATGGTCACGCCTGTTCAGGAATACGGGATTTCGGTTCCGCCTCCGCCGGGCGGCGGGTTCTGAGGTCTCTCGCGCCGCTCCGTGCGAACCGATGCGGAGGATGCGGGCCTGGTCGGCCGGGAATTGCGAGGAGGAGGCAGTTCCGGGCGAACGCCGACGGGCCCGCTTTCCTTCCGGAAAGACAAGAGGTGAGGTTATGCGTTACGTCCTCTCTTTCTTCCTGACCGGGGCATTCCTGGCGGCGGGGGTCGCGCCGGCGGGTGCCGAGCCGATGACGCCGTTCGTTCAATCCGCCCATTACGGTTTCAGCGGGGTGATTGCCAAGATCCGTTCGGGGATTCTTTTTGTGAAGACCGAGAAGGGACTGCAGCCTCGGACGATCAGCCCGTCGAAAGCGGATCGGGTGGGACTCCATGAGGCGAAGGTCGGGGAGCAGGTGAATCTGTTAGTGGATTCGGGGAACGTGCTGATCGACGTCTCGCGAACGGATCGGTTTTTCCCGGATCATCGCTTCATTGCCGGCACCGTTCGGTACTCGGACCCCTATTGGAGCGAAATCCAACTCTCGACTCCCGACGGACCTGCCAGTTATGAGGTTGACCCGCTGGCCGGCAGCAAGCTCTCCGTTCTCCAGGAAGGTATGCCTATCACGATCGAGCTCGATGCCGACAACGTGATGGTCGACATCCATCGAGGTCGTTGAAATCCCCTCACCCCACCCGCCCGGCTTGACTTCACGGGAGGGCAAAAGTACCATCCACGCCAAGATGTTCCCCCGCCTGATGATCAGGCGGGGGACATCCGTCCACCGCTTCACCTCACGAGCGTACGCGCCAGGAGCCTGCCGGACAGGCTCCTGGCCTGCATTATTCATGACGGTTCGTCGCGCTGCACCCGTTGCACCGAAAGAGCAACGGGTACCCGGCAGACGCGTCGTGAGACAGGCAGGCGCAGCCACGAGGGAGGGAGGCATACTTGCAACAGTATGTTGACCGACTGAGGGGCGAGCACGCCTGTCGGAACAGCGTATCCGCGTTTGCAGCAGAAACGTTCATGAATAATGCGGGCTGGGATCGACACGATGTTTCGCCGCCTATGCTTGACGGTCGCGTCGCTGATGGTCCTGATGGCCTGCGGAGGAGGTGAACGCGAGGCGGCCGCGGCCCGCGAGCGGAGCCCGGACGCCGGTGTCCCGCTTCAAACAGTTCTCGAATTCGAGAGTGCCGCCCGCCTTCTGGCGATTCTGCTGGACTCCGGGCGTGCCGTCATCAACGACAACCAGTCCCTCTTCGACGATCCCGGGCGGATAGAGAAAGGTTTTACGCCCGATCTCTTTGAGCGGCAGCTTGTAGACATGTTCCGGAGCCGGTCCGGCGTGGATCTGCAGGATCTGGACGAGGCCCGCATTCCCAACGGCGCCAAGCGGTTGCTCAAGGAGTTGGTCGTGGTCAGCAAGCAAGTGGTCGCGGACGCGCAGCCGGAAATCAATCGACCCGATGTCGGGTTCAAAGGATTCATTCCGGCCGTCTTCGGCGCGCGGGTGGCCGCGCGGTTCACCGAGCGGACCGGCGTGCGCCTGAAGCAGACGGCCTTGTCTCCGCGGAACCCTCGCAATGCGCCCGATGCGGCGGAACGGGCGGCGCTGGAGGCGTTCGCCGATCCGGCGTTCCCCCGCGAGAAAGTGATCAGCGAGGTGACGGCCAAAAGCGGTTGGCTGCGGCTGATGTTTCCGCTGTACACGACCCGACAGTGCCTCGATTGTCACGGGGAGCCGAAGGGTGAGTTGGATCGCACCGGGTATCCGCGCGAAGGCTTGAAGCTCGGCCAGAACGCAGGGGCGATCAGCGTGATGATTCCCATCCGGAAATGAAACGGACGGCATTGCTGACACTGACGGCGACGCTGGCGATCGCGGGCGGAGCCCGGCTCATCGGGGCGGCCGAACGTCCCGCTCTTCCGGCGGAAAAACCGGCCGGCAGCGGCGTCATCGTGCACACGGACGGGTATATCCTGACCGCGCATCACGTCGTCTCGAACGCGCGGCGGATCGTGGTCGTGACGCCGGGCGAGTTCCGCGCGCCGGCCATCCTCATCAGCGCCGATCCGGAGCATGATCTGGCCTTGCTCAAAATCGAAACCGTGGGGCTGTCCGAAGCAGCCTTAGGTTATGCCGGGGCGGTGCGGCTGGATCAGGAAGTCATCGCGGTCGGATTTCCGTTCGGTCTGCGGGAAGTGTCCGTCACCCGCGGACGCGTGGCGGCCGTCCGCACGAAGGGCGTGCAGCGGGTGTTTCAGGTCGATGCGGCGGTCAATCCAGGCAACAGCGGCGGCCCGGTGTTCAATCGCCGGGGCGAGGTGATCGGCATCGTGACGACCAAATTCAGCCATCCCTCCGGCATCGTGCCGGAAGGGATGGCCTTCGCCGTGCCGATCAGCTATGCGACGCCGCTGTTGGCGAACATTCCGGACTTCGACTTTACGTCGATCGGCAAGGGCGGCAAAGAGCCCAAGGCGAAAGGCGACGAGGCCGACCTGGTTCACGACTTGATGAGGGCCTCGGTCAGGATCGAGACGGTGCGGGTCGCGGAGTCGCCTCCGGCGGGACAGACGATCAATCAGCCGTCGGGCGGAGCGCCGAAGACCGGCAAGACTCCCGCGCCGGCGCCGCGGGGTCACCCGGCGCCCGCTCCGGATCAGCCGTCGGCGGACGACGACGAGGCCCAGATCGCCAAAGTCAATCAACAATTGCAAGCGGTGCAACAGGAAGAGTTGCGCAAGCTGGTCCAGCAAGGGATTACCCCGCCGGAGGGCATGGTGCTGGTTCCGGCCGGCGAGTTCTTGATGGGCGCGGAGGACGGCCTGCCGGACATGCGGCCGATGCACCGGGTGTATCTGAGCTCGTACTGGCTGGACAAGTACGAGGTCACCAATACGCAGTATCGTCAGTGCGTCGATGGAGGAGGCTGTACGCCGCCCAAAGATCGGCAGGCCTTCGACGATCCCGAACGGGCGCAGCATCCGGTCACCAGCGTCACCTGGACGCAGGCACGGGCCTATTGCGAGTGGCGCGGCAAACGCCTGCCCACCGAGGCCGAATGGGAAAAGGCCGCGCGCGGGACGGACGGGCGGCGTTATCCCTGGGGCAACAGCGAGGACGTGATCAAGGGCCGTCCCAAGAACGGCGAGATCAAAGCCGGCGCAAACAGCACGGAAAAGATCGGCAGCCAGGCGGCCACCGTGTCGCCCTACGGAGTCCATGATCTCGTCGGCAGCGTGTGGGAATGGGTGAAGGACTGGTATGCCGAGGACTTCTACCAGATGTCGCCCGCCCGCGACCCGCAAGGGCCGCTCCGCGGTTCCTTCCGCGTGTTGCGGGGAGGGGACTGGAACGAGCGGCCGCTCGAGCTGCGCGCCAGCTACCGGAGCTGGGACGAGATGACCTACTGGGGGCCGACCCTCGGGTTCCGCTGCGCCCAGGACGTGCCTTGACGGCAGTCGGGCCGCACGTTCTCCGGCGGATCTCCCTCCCGGCGAATGCCCGCTTCCGAGAGCGCGATAGAGTCCTCACCAAGCCGCGGACGGCGACGCGGGAGCGCTTCCATATCCGTCCCAACCAAGGTTGATGGAACTATCCAAGTCGGCCAAGAAAGCGTTGATCGCGACCGCCGTGGGACTGTCGGTCTGTGTTCTAGCGCTGATGCTGCATCGGACCGGCTGGCTCGAGATCGCGGAGCTCAAAGCGCTCGACCATCGCTTCCGGATCTACGCCGATCCCTCCAAATCCGGTCGAGACATCGTGTTGGTCGCCGTGGACGAAGCCAGTTTGGAAGCGTTCGGCCGCTGGCCCTGGCCGCGCGACCGGCATGGGTACCTGGTACGGTTTCTGCGCGATGCGGGAGCCAAGGCGGTCGTCTTCGATATCCTGTTCTTGGAACCGGACGATAACGCCGAAGAGTTCGATCAGGTGTTCGCCGACGAGGTGCAGGCGGCCGGCAACGTGTTCCTGCCGGTTCTGTTCCAGGGGGAGTCGCAAGACGTCGCGCCGGAGCTGTTGGCCAAGGCCGGCGTGCCGGTCGATGTGCGGGCGGATGAGGCAACTCCGCCGCTGGCGACCTATCCCGGCGTGAAGTTGCCGATCCAGCCGCTCGCCGAGGCCGCACGGGGTCTCGGGTTCATCAACTTGACGCCTGATTCCGACGGGACGACGCGCCGCATTCCGCTTGTGGCCGCTGCCCAGGGTCACCACCTCCCCCATATCGCTGCGGCTGCGGCTCGGTACCTCCTGGGCGCGGATCAGGTGTCGTTGGAGCCGGGCGTGATCCGGATGGGAGCCACGTCGGTGCCGCTGACCTCCCAGGGCGCCATGTTGATCGATTGGCATGGGACGCTGGAGCAGAGGACCTATCCGTCCTATTCGGCCGGCGCCGTGCTCCAGTCCTTTGCGCAGCTTCAGAAGGGAGAGCGACCGCTGCTCGATCCGGCGGTCTTCAAGGACAAAATCGTGTTCGTCGCCACGACCGCGGCCGGCACGTACGAATTGCGCGTGACGCCCCTGTCACCGTTCACGCCTGGGGTGCTGATCCATATGGCCGCGCTGGACAACATCCTGCGGTCACAGTTCATGCGGCAGGCGCCGTACTGGATGTTTGTTGTCGCGACGCTGGCGCTATGCCAGGCGACGGCCTGGAGCTTCATGCTGATCCGGCAGCAGGTCCTGAAAATCGGGCTCGTCGCGGCACTGGCGGCGGCCTACTACGCCCTCGCTGTCCATGCCTTCGCGTCGCACGGGCTGTGGATCGAGTTGGTGTTTCCGGAGGGCGCGCTGGCCGTCTCCTTCGGCGTCGCGGCGACCGTGGAATATCTGATCGAGGGACGGCAGCGGCGCCAACTGCGGGCCGCGTTCGACAAGTACATGTCCAGGGAAGTGGTCGAAGAGATCATGCGCAACCCCGAGCGCATCAAGCTCGGCGGGGAAAAAAAAGAACTCACCGTCTTCTTTTCGGACGTCGCGGGATTCACCACGATTTCCGAGCGACTGCAGCCGGAAGAACTGGTCGAGTTGCTCAACCGCTATCTGTCGGCCATGACCGACATCATCCGCCGGCACCGGGGCAACGTGAACAAGTACTTGGGCGACGGCATCATGGCGATCTTCGGCGCCCCGTTGGGCGATCCGAATCACGCGACGCAGGCCTGCTATGCGGCGCTGGACAGTCAGGCGGAATTGGCGCGGCTGCGCGACGCGTGGACAGCGGAGGGCTATCCGGAGATCGTGGCGCGGATCGGCATCAACTCGGGGCCGCTGGTCGTCGGTAACATGGGGTCGCCGGAGCGACTCGAATACACCGTGATGGGCGACAGCGTGAATCTCGCCTCGCGGCTGGAAGGGGCGAACAAGTTTTACGATACGCTGATTCTGTTGGGGCCGCGGACCTACGAATTGGCCCAGAAGGATATCGAGGCGCGCGAGGTGGATCTGCTCAGGGTGAAGGGCAAGAAAGAACCGGTGACGGTGTACGAATTGCTGGGGCGCAAAGGAGGACTGTCGGTCGAACGGAAAAAAGTGGCGGACATGTATCTCGAAGGCCTGGCGGCCTACAAGCGGCGGGACTTCGCCGCGGCCAAGCAGCGATTCGAGGCGGCGCTGGCGCTGGACCCGTCGGACGGGCCGTCGAAAGTCTATCGCGAGCGGGCGGCTGCGTATCTGACGGCTCCTCCGCCGCCGGATTGGGACGGAGTGTATGAACTGAAATCGAAGTAATGGTCAGGGCGGCGCGGGGCGAGCGGCGAGGGGCAATAGACTCGATTGGAAAGCCGGTTCAAAAGGAGGAGGAGATCGTGACACGACGGAGAGGGTGGACGCTGCAAGGGCTGATCGTCGGCGCGGCATTGGTCTGTGTAACCGCCGCCTTCGCTGAAACCGTCTATGTGCAAGCCAGGACGGCGCAACTTCGGTCCGGCAAGACATCGCTGGATCAGGTAGTGGCCAACCTGCGATACGGGGATCAGTTGGAGGTGGTGAAAAAGGAAGGAAGCTGGTTGCAGGTCAAGACCGAGAGCGGCGCGCAGGGCTGGATCTACGCCGGCAAGACCAGCAAGACCAAGCCCAGCGGCGGCGACAGCGGGCTGGCGCAGCTCGGGCGCAGCATGCGCGGGAGCGAGACGTCGGCGGTGACCGCGTCGGCCGGCGCACGCGGATTGGACAAGGTCTCCGAAGGCTACGCCGATCGCGCGGGGATTTCCCCAAAAGACCGCGACACGGTCGATCGCATGACCGCGTATCAGATTCCGGATCAGGAGGTCGAAGAATTTCTGAAGGAAGGAGGGCTCGGCGAGTATGCGAAATAAGATCTCTGTTCTGAAAATGCAGGTCCTGTCGCCCGCTCGCCGCCCAAAGGGCACCCGGTTCACCACCCACTCGCGTGGGTACCCGCCATCCGTCCTCGCACCCCGCCCGGTGTGGGGGCCCCGCTCCGGGCGGATGGGCGCCCAGGTCGGCGCCACCCGCATTTTCATGATGCGTGGGTGGGCCAAGGGATTCTGGGGAACTGCCGTTATGGGCATACTGGCTTTCGTTACAACGCTCGGCGGGTGCGCCGAAGTGCAGCGGGCGGCCGAAGATGTCGCGCGGCAATCCGGCAATGAGCGGCTCGCCGGGGTGATCCGCGGGACCGGGACCTTGGTCGCCGGGTTGCTCCCGATCGGCTATGAGGAGGAATCCTCCATCGGTCAGGCCATCGCGCTGCAGGTGGTGGCCCGATACGGCGGGGTCGTCGAGGATCCGGCCCTCACGCGCTACGTCAATCTCGTCGGCCGGGCGGTCGCCAACACCTGCGACCGGCCCGACATTCCCTATCGCTTCGCGATCCTGAACCACGAGTCGATCAACGCCTTCGCCGCGCCGGCGGGTTATATCTTCGTCACGAAAGGCTTGCTCAAGCAGGTGCGGAACGAGGCGGAACTGGCGGCGGTGCTCGGCCACGAAATCGCCCATGTGACCGAGAAGCACATTTTGCAGGTGATCCAGAGGAGCAAGCAGATCGCCGGGATCACTGAAGCCGGACTCGCCTACGCCAATCAGAACCCGGCGGCGTTCAAGAACCTGATCGACGGAGCCGTGAAAAAACTGTTGGACGAAGGGCTGGACCAGAGCAAGGAGACCGAGGCGGATCAACGGGGGGACGTGTTTGCGGCCCGGGTCGGCTACGATCCACTCGCCTACGTGACGCTGCTGACCCGGCTGCGCGACCTCAAGGGGGACGACCGCGCGTTCTTCAAGACTCACCCGAACTTCTCCAGCCGGATCGAAGCGGTTCGGAAAACCATTCAGACCGAAGGGCTGAAGACGAACGGGGTCCTGTTGGCGGACCGGTTCGCGAAGTGGAGCAAGCGGATCTAAAATCATGGGTGGGCGAGAGGCGAGATAAGACAAAGCGGTGCCTGTTCCCGTTTTCACGATTGACGAATGACGATTGACGAATGACGGCATTTTCAAAGGAGGCCTTCGCCGTCTGGATCACCGGCCTTCCGGCCTCGGGGAAGAGCACGATCGTCGCGGCGCTGCGTCCGAAGCTGGAGGCGTTGGGGTTGCGCGTGGACGTGTTGGAGTCGGACGAGGTCAGGCGCGTGCTGACGCCCGAGCCAACTTATTCGCCGGAGGAGCGCGACCTGTTCTATCGCGCGCTGGCCTTCACGGGCTCCCGGCTCGTCGAACACGGCGTCACCGTGATCTTCGACGCCACCGCCGGCCGGCGGGCCTATCGGGACTCGGCGCGAGGCCTGATCCCGCGCTTTCTCGAAATCGCCGTCGAATGCCCGCTGGAGGTGTGCATGGCGCGGGACAAAAAAGGCACCTACCGGAAGGGACAGCGCGGGGAGTCCGCGACGGTGCCAGGTCTCCAGGTTCCTTACGAAGAGCCCCTGAAGCCTGACCTTCGGATCGACACGACAAAGGCGACGCCGGCAGAAGCAGCCGAGCGGGTTCTCACGATCGTCAAGCAACGGTTCCTGTGAAGTTCGGACCCCTGTGCGAGGCTTCGAAGGCCGAGTAGAAACTGATGGCCCGTGTTTCCATCTGATCGATGCGTAGAGAGGCCTGCACGGCTTTACCGGATGCCAAATGGGCGGCAATTATTTCTCGCTTCTCGCCAGAAGGAGTCGAATCCGTTCGCGCTGGGCAGGGCGTATGCCGAGAAACTCCAAGCCGAACGTCTTCCCTTCGATCCATCGGACCACCGCCCGTTCAATTTTGAGTTCCCACTCGTGATCCGGGAGAAAGAGCTTCACTGCCAGTTCCATTCCCTTTCTCACCGGCGTGAGGGATTCCGCTTTGCAACCCGAGGTGGAGAGGTCCAGGACACGAGCTTCCCCCGACGAAATATTCTCCGCAGAGAAAAGGAGCCGACACTGTATTTTCACGCGTCGAGCTTTCCTGGCCCGCGCCCAATCTCCTGCCGCCTCAGATGATACCGACTCAACATCGCGCACTTCGCTTTGACCGGGCTTGTCTATTCCGGTGACCGAGACCGCAGGAGACGAATCCGCCTCGTCTTGCTTCGTCCGTTCAACGCGGTCTTGAGCGCGCCGCTCGGCCATGCAGGTCTCGCACAAGCCATGGGTAAATTCCGCCTCTGAATGATCACGAATGTACTCTTCGATGTGCTGCCAATAGCCTTGTTCATTTCGCACACCCTTGCAGTTGCTGCAGATCGGAATAAGGCCTCGGAGAACCTTCACTTCTTGGAGAGCGCGTTCCAGCTCTTTGGTACGGCCGACGAGTTGTTCCTCTCTCTCCCTGCGGCATTCCCGTTCTTCTCTCAACGTGAGGGCGGCGCTCACGCGGGCGACCAGCTCCACCTCGTTGACCGGTTTGCGGATGAAGTCCGTGGCCCCTGCCGTGAACGCGGCGCGCAGGTCACCGGGGTCGCTCTTGACCGTAATCACGATGATGGGGAGGTCGTGGAGTCGATGGTGCGCTCTGATCCGCCGGCAGGCCTCGAGCCCGTCCGTTTGCGGCATCACGATATCCATCAGAACCAGATCGACCGCTGTCGGGGAGGATTCAGAGCCGTCAACCCCCAGTGTTCGAAAGGCATCTTCTGCGGAAATGGCGGTGAGAATCGATCGGTACCCCGCCTTCTCCAGGAGCGAACTGAGCAAGCGTAGTTCGTCCGGCGAATCATCCACGATTAAGATGCTCATTTCGATATCTCAACGACCGGGTCCGTGACCGGCCTCAAGACCGAACGAGGCCTGCAACGGTTTGAGGCGGCATCGGGCGGCTTGCGGCTTGACTGAACCAGAGAGTACTACCTACGTGGCCTTTCGTCAATGAAACACCAGCACCGGGCAGGGGGCTTGGTGCATCACTGCATGAGACGTGCTGCCGAGCACGAAGCGGGTGAGACCTCCGCGTCCGCGGGAGCCCATCAGGATCAGGTCCGGATTCAGCTTCGAGGCCTCATGCAGGATCATGGGGGCGGCGGCGCCGAGCAGCGTCGCGCCCCGGGCGCGGTACCCCAACCCGGTCAGCTTCCCGGCGACGTCATCGAGGAACGCCCGTGCGCTCTGCAACACCTGTTCTTTCATGGCCTCCGTCACGGAGATACCCGCCGGCCACAGAGGTTGGGCGAAGGGGAGAACCGTGACGAGCATCAGGTCGACCGGCTCTCGAAACGGTGTCATGGTCAAGAACCGGATCGCAGCCTCGGCATCGTCGGGCCCCTGCAGAGGCAGCAGAATCTGCTTGATGCTCCGAACGGGTCCGGTGACGATCAGGGTCGCGCAGGAAGCGTGGGTCAGGACGCGGTGAGACACGCTGCCGAAGAGCCGTTCCTTGATCGGACCCACGCCGCGGGCGCCCATGAGGATCAAGTCCGTCCCCGTTTCCCGGGCGACATTGACGATGACCTCGGACGGCGTGCCGACCTCGATCCGTTTCGTTGCCGGACCGACGTTCATCGGAAGCAACGACGCCATCCGGTCCAGCAGCCGCTCGCCGTCTTCCCGCATCTCCTTCTCCACGGTCGTATAAATGTCGCGGGCGACCTCCGGCATCATCATCGGGTAGGTCGGCTGAGGAACGTCCAGGGCGTGAAGCAGGATGAGTTGTTCGGCTCGAGTCAGATGGGCCAGCGCCCGAAGGGCTTCGTACGAATTATCCGATCCGTCCACAGCCAGTAAGATCCGCATGGCCTCCTCCATTTTCTGGTCATTGGCGATTCGTCAATGGTTATCGGCCGGACGCACGGAGATCTCGGGAGCCATACGGGGCTCTTCGCGAATGACCGGTGACCAATAACAATTGACCTTCCATAAGCAGAGTATGACCCAGACTCCGGTCTTGCGCATCCGACGAGCGTGCGCTCGCGATTCCCTACGTGTGAATGAAGTGCCGGAGGAACCAGCGCTGCGCGTGGTCCGCGACCTGTTCCAAGGCGCCGGGTTCTTCGAACAGGTGGCCGGCGCCCGGCACAATAACCAGCTCTTTCGGGCATGTGAGGCGCCGAAATGCGTTCTGGTTCATCTCGATCACCGGGGTGTCGTGACCTCCCACGATCAAGAGGGTCGGTGCGGTCACCGCGGGCAGATAGCGTTCGGCCAAATCCGGCCTCCCGCCGCGGGAAACGATGGCGCCGACGGATGAAGGGTCACGCGCGGCGGCCTGCAGCGCCGCGCCGGCGCCGGTGCTGGCGCCGAAATAGCCCAGGCGGAGGGTCCGGGTCTCCGGCCGTTCCGCCAGCCAGGCCTTCGCCAGTAGAAGCCGATCGGCCAGCAGATCGATGTCGAAGACCTTGCGGCGATCGTCCGCTTCCCGTTCGTCGAGCAGATCGATGAGCAACGTGGCGAGGCCGCCGTCCTGGAGCTTCCGGGCGACGAAATTGTTGCGGGGGCTGAATCGGCCGCTTCCGCTCCCATGGGCGAAGGCCACGACACCGACGGGGCGCGGTGGAACCGCCAGGACACCTTCCAGCCGGACACCGGGGCCGGGGAGCGTCACGGGCTGCTCGTCGGGACCTCGGCTGTACTGCGACATTGGTGCCCTCTTTCCCGCGCTATCAGCGCAGGATCACCGTGGCGATGCTCAAATAGGTTGCCACGCTGAGAAGATCCTGCAACACCGTCGCCACCGGCCCGCTGGCCAGCGCCGGGTCGGCTCCGAGCCGGACGAGGCCCAGCGGAAGGAGGCTCGCGACCACTGTGGCGACAACCGCCGTGACGGCGAGCGTTGTAGCGACGATCACGGCCACGGACGCTCGTCCATCCCAATACAAGAGCCCGGCTCCGGCCAGAAGCCCGATCGTTCCGCCGATCAGCGTGCCGACGGTGGCTTCCCGGAGAAGTTGCGGCCCAAACGGGACGGTCCCATAGGCCAACGCTCGAACCAGCACGGTTTCAGTCTGCGTGCCCACCGCATCGGCCATATAGACCACGAGCGGCAGGAAGAACGCCAGCGCGATTTCCCGCTTGAGCGAAGTCTCGAACGTCTCCGCAATTCCACCCGCCAGGAACCCGCCGACCAATCCCATCAGGAGCCAAGGCAACCGAGCCCGGAAGGCCGTCCACGTGCCGCCCTGGGCCGTCGGTTCCGGATGGACCCTTCCGATGCCGCCCATGCGCAGCCAGTCGTCCACGTGTTCCTCGTGAAGCAGCGCCAACAAGCGACCGATGGGAATCGCGCCCAACAGCCGGCGTTCCGCATCGATCACCGCGACGTCGGCGTCATGCCGCTCCACCGCCGTGAGGGCGACGGTTTCGGCGTTGTCCTCCGCCGAGACTTCCAGGGGAGGCGCGCCTCGCAGATCGTCAAGGCGGCGGTGAGCTTCGGCGCTCAGCAGGGTTTCGATCGGCACCTGCCCGATGAGGCGGGCGTCCGCGTCGATGAGATAGATGTGGCCGACTTCGGTCCATATCTGCTCGCGGAGCGACGCGAGCGTTTGCCCCGCAGTGTGGTCGGGGTTCGCACGCGGCACGGCGGGTGTCATCAGATCGGCGGCCGTGGTCATCGCCGTGTCCGTTACGCGGCCAGCGGGATCAGCTCAACGGTGCGCGGCCGTTTGGACTTGGACAACATGCGCCCGGCAAGCCCGGCAAGCCAGAACCGGTGAGCCGATCGGTTCTTGATGATGCCCGGGTCGCTCACCTCGCCGCAGTTCACACAGCGCCAGGCCCGTAGCCACAGATGTCCGGAGTCGTCTTGGAGATCAATGAAAGAATCCACTACCATGAGTCCGTGACATCGTTCACAGTACATCTTCTCCTCCCGGTGCAGTGTCTAGACCCCTTGCCCCGAGCCTCGTGCCGGTCGTGTCAGTGGCATTCGGTTGGGCAGAGGAAGACGAAGTACACGACGATCGCTACTCCTAACAGGACGGCCCCCACCAGTAACCACTCTGCTTTCGTCATCCGTCTCTCCCTCCCGACCTTTCACATAAATGAATCCGGAGCAAGAGGGGTGCCGTGCCGAGGCGAGAGGGGTAAGCAGGAAGAGGTAAACGGGTTAAGAGGAATCCGTCAAGCGTGAAAGATCACGGGCATCTGATGAACACGAGCAGCCGCTTTGTCTTTCTGCGGTCCACGCGTCACGCCTCACGATTCACGGTCTTTGTGGCCTTCCGCTACAGGGACTCAGGTGGGACTGTAGCAAGACTCCCCCTTCTTCTCAGCCGGTAGCTGGCAGCGAACAGCTCGCAGCCGGCTACCGCGGGATTTCCCCCTTTGCTATTCGCTACTTGCTATTCGCTGTTTGCTCTCCGCAGGTGGCACCGGCCTTGCTGACTATTTCCGCAGACCCTGACGGACAGGCAGCGAATCCACTCTGTGTCTTGCCCTTGCCGGACGCTAGATGCGGAGAAGAAGGGGCGGCTTGGCTGTTCGCGGCTTGCTATGAGCGATTCGCTCGTTTGGGCGTAGAGAGGGTGCTTATGGGTGAGAGACTCTTTTCGAAGATTCTGGTCCCGGTGGATTTCTCGCCGTGCTCGGAGGAGGCGTTCCGTGTCGCGCTGTCGTTGGCGCGTCTGTTCCACGCGGAGGTGCTGCTGTTGCACGTCATCGATACCAAGAGCTTGACCGCGTTGAACAGGCTGGGGCTGGCGCTTCCGTCAGAAGAAACCGGGCAGAAGAAACGGTTACGACATCATGCGCGGCTCCAGGCGCGTCGGCTGTTGCAGTTCGAAGAGGCCAAGGGGGTGACGATCCGGCGGCTGTTGGCGGAGGGCGCTCCCTTTGTCGAGATCGCCCGGACGGCTCGCATGGAAAGGGTGGATTTGGTCGTGATGGGCAGTTATGGAGGCCAGGTCGAGAGCGTGGACAAGATCTTTTTCGGCAGCACGGCCGAAAAAGTGGTGCGGACGGCGGGTTGTCCGGTCTTGACCGTCCCGTTGCCGGTCCGACTGCGGCCGCGCGGGACGGAGTCTCGTGAAGGAGGAGGACGATGACACACTGGCTATCGGATGCGCGCAGATGGATGAGCAAGGTGGTGGTGGCCGGCTGTATCGCGCTCGGGTGCTTGGCGCCGGTCGGCGCGCAAACCGAGCAGCGCGTCGATGTCACGATCAAGGAGTATGCGTTCGTCGCCAAACAGGCGCCGTTGCGGCTCGGCCTGCCCACGGTGATCGTGATCCGGAATCAGGACGGGGAGCGACACGACTTCGGGTCGCCGATGTTCGAAGGCACCTTGACCAAGGTCGAGAGCGACGGGGTCATTTCCTACGGCAAGGGGATCGGCGGCGTCTTTCTGGATCCGAAGAAGCAGACCGAGATCCGGTTCACAATCGAACGACCGGGACGGTACGAATTCAAGTGCTCGATTCATCCCGGCATGAAGGGCGAGTTGTTGTTGCTCAATGTCGAAGCGGTCTGAAGGACCTGAGGCGTGAGGGGTAAGGGGTAAAGGCTGAGGGGTGAAAGGCAACGGGCAACGGACAACGGACAACGGACAACGGACAACGGACAACGGACAACGGATGACACCGCTCATTCACCGCATCCTCTTAGCCACCGACGGCTCGGCTTACGCGGCTCGCGCCGAGGAGTATGCGCTGTTCCTGGCTTCGGCTTGGGGGGCCAGCCTCGATATGGTGAGCGTGTTGGAATTTCCGCCCGGGATGAACCCCGAGTATCCGATCAACGACGTGTACCTGGGCCAACTCCGGAAAGAGGCCGATCGCCATCTCGAGCGGTTGGCGGAGCGGGCTTCGCAAGTCGGGCTTTCGGCGAAGAAGCAGGTCGTGATCGGGATTCCCAGCCAGAAGATCACCGCGATCGCCCGTGACAACGGCGACGACCTAGTGGTCGTCGGGACGCACGGCCGGACCGGCCTGGAGCATGTGCTCCTGGGGAGCACGGCGGAGCGGGTCATTCGCGGCGCGCCCTGTCCGGTGTTGGCGGTTCGCGGGCACAAACCGAGGACGGCGCAGGTCCCGGACCGTTCCTCGCCGATCGTGGTCCGACGGATGCTGGTGCCGATCGATTTTTCCGACTGCTCGCTGGATGCGTTGGAGTATGCGGTACAGGTCGCCAAGCGATTGAACGCGGCCGTCACGATTCTCTATGTCATGGAGCCGCTGGCGTACGGTTTGGATTTCACGCTGTCTCATCCGTCCGAATTGGAAGAAAAGCGGGCGAAGCTCGGCCGGCGGCTCCGGGATCTGACCGCGGCGGCGGCCGGGTGCGGACTGAAGGCGGACGAGGCGCTGCGGGGAGGTCTGCCGGCGGATTCCATTCTCGACCATGCGCGCAGCCAGGCGGTCGATCTCATCGTGATGGGCACGCACGGCCGCCGGGGGATTTCTCACTTGGTCAACGGCAGCGTCACCGAAGCGGTGCTGCGGCGGGCGGACTGCCCGGTGTTGACGGTGCGGAGTCCGAAGTTCGCGCCGGATCATCGGCCGGTCGTTCATAAAATTGAGCCAACAACGAACAGCGAATAGCTGAGAGCTGTTGGCTACTTGCCGCTCGCTATGTTCTCCACAGTCGTCATGAGATGTCGGCCACGACCCGTTGCCGCGTCAGAGCAACGGGTACCCCGGCAGCATGAAAAACCCCCTCCCCGAGACCCTCCCCCTTGAAGGGGGAGGGGAGGGTGGGGGTGAAGCTATTGGCTATTTTCAGAACAGGGAGGATGTCATGAAAGTCTCGGTCAAGAAAAACGGCGCTGCCAAGGCGACGCCCAAACGGACCGTAGCCGTCTCCGCTCAGAAACCCATCGAGTTGCCGGACGGCATGTGGGAACGGATCGCCACCAAGGCCTACGAACTGTGGGAAGAACGGGGACGGCGCGAAGGTTACGCGTTGCAGGATTGGCTGGATGCCGAAGCCATCGTGATGGAGGAGATTCATGAAGCTCGCGAATGAACAGACGGCCGGCCTGTGGGCGCCGATGAAGCCGTCCCTGGAGGCGGTCCTGGCGCGCCTCGAAGCCTTGTCGTTGGAGCCGGGATTCGCGGGACAACGAAAGGCGGCGCTGGAGCAGGCGCTCAGACCGTATCTGGAAGCGGGCGCGGCGACGCCCCTCGCGCCTCTGGCGCAAGAGGTGGAACTGGCGAATCTGTATGTCTACGCAGACTTCTACCCCGAAGGGCAGTTGAGTCTGATCGAGCAACTCCGGGACACGATTACGGAGCACGTGCCCGACGAGGAGCGCGCCTGGTTGGACCCGTTGAAGCATTCGTATATGGATCTCTTGGAGGTGATGCCCGCTGAGGTCGGCCCTCCGAGCGGGATGTTCGCCGTGCGTTCGGTCGGCGACAGTCAGGTATTCCGCGTCACCGGCGGCGAGTTCGCCAAGGGGCTGGCGGCCGGGCAGATCCTGTTCACGAGGCTCATCCGTGAACCGGGCGATCCCGACACCGATCGCGCGGTCATTCCCGGGAGCGCCATCGTGCTGAGCGCATCCGACGCTCAAAGCCTCTACCAACTCACCCACGAACAGCGGCTTGCCATGGAGGCCGCCTCCGGGTCCTTCGCGCTCGGTGAATGGACGGAGTTCGCCAAGCTCTACGGCTACGTCCTCCTTTGGAACTTCGCGAGGATGCGTTTCGCCGCGTTGCTTCAGGCGGTGACGAACATCCGCTATTGCACGCCCGACGGCCAGCCCTATCTCTACGCCATCGCGTTCTACGAGCATCATGAGTATCGGTTTCTGGCGGACGGCTTGGCGGCGATGGAGGGGCTGGAGCTGGAGGCCATCCTGCAGCTCGAGGACGGGCCTGGATGGGGAACACGTCAGGTGCGTACCTGGGTGCAGCGCGGGGATGGGACTAATGGACGAACCGGCGTCATAGCCAGGCTGACGTTGACACCGACCCAACTGATGGTCGAGTGCGACTTGCGCGATCGCTTGGAAGAGATCAAACACCGGATGGCGTACGCGTTCGGGTATGCGCTCCGGTTTCGAGGAGAGTCCACGACTCCGCCGGGTCGTCGGCCCTCTGTGTCGGATCTCGCCGCAGAGAAGCCGGTGTCTCTCGTGATTACCCCGGAAGAAGATCGGGCGCTGCTGGCCTCCTTTTTGGAGACCACATACCTCGAATGGGCCGATCAGGAGTCGCCCGCGCTCGGCGGGCAGACGCCTCGCCACGCGGCGGCGTCTCCCGCGGCGCGCGACAAGGTCGCGGCGCTCATCGACGAGATGGAACGGAACGACATCGGCCGGCGGCGAACGGGTCGGCCGGCATTCGACTACAACAGGCTCCGCGCCCATGTCGGGATCGAAGAGGTGGTGCGATGAAGGACGAGCAGGCGTCGCTCCTGGCCGAGATTCTCGATAGGTGCCGGCCGCAGCGGCCGGACCGGGCGAACGTACTGCAGACCTTGCTCGTAGTACAGGAAAGGCTGGGGCATGTGCCCCCGAACGCCGTCGGAGAGATCGCCCATGCGCTGCAGGTGACGGAAGCGGATGTGGCCGGCGTACTCTCCTATTACCCTGATTTGCGCGTCAGGACCACGGGGCGCCATCTCATCCGCGTCTGCATGGGCGAATCTTGCCTTGCGAACCGCAGCGCACGGGTGCTCTGTCAGTTGCGCGACCGATTGCAGGTCGGGGTCGGAGAAACGACGCCGGACGGCCGTTTCACATTGGAGAACGTCTATTGCGTCGGCAACTGCGCGGTCTCGCCCTCCGTCATCATTGACGGCGATCTGTACGGGCGGATGACGCCGGCGGAGCTTGCGGCGGTCATTGAGAAGTACAAGTAAGGAAGCTTTCGGCTGTCAGCTATCAGCCGTCAGTACCCCCACCCTTCCCTCCCCCTAAATAGGGGAGGGCGAGGGAGAGAGTTTAGCTGATAGCTGATGACTGAAAGCTGAAAGCTGAAAGCTAATGTATGGTTCGCCTCTACCTTTCAAGCGATACATCGGCCGTTGCCGCGGGCGCCGATCGAGTGGCGGAAGCCTTGCGCGATCGGCCCGGCGTCGAGGTGATCCGGACGTCCTCGCGGGGCGCGTTTTTCCTCGAGCCGATGGTCGAACGGGACACGCCGGGCGGGCGCATCGCCTGGTTCAACGTGACCCCGGACGACGTGCCCCGGATCGTGAACGGCGCGGGCGGCGTCCCCGTCGATCAGATTCCCTTTCTTAAGGAGCAGACACGGGTCACCTTCGCGAACTTCGGCGTGACCCGGCCGCTCTCGCTGGAGGACTATCGCTCCCACGGCGGACTCAAGGGACTCGAGGCCGCCAGATCGATGTCCCCTGAGGCCATCATCGAAGAGGTGCGTCTCTCCGGACTACGAGGCCGCGGCGGCGCCGCCTTCCCGGTCTGGAACAAGTGGGATGTGGCCCGCCAGGCGCCGGCCGGCCGGAAATACGTGGTCGCCAACGCCGATGAGGGCGACGCCGGAACCTACTGCGACCGTATGGTTATGGAAGGGGAGCCTTTCCGCCTGATCGAGGGCATGCTGATCTGCGCCCGCGCCATCGGCGCCGACAGCGGCTACATCTATTGCCGTCAGGAATATCCGGCCGCGGCCGGGACGCTGCGGGCCGCCATTGATGAGGCCGAGCGGACCGGTCTCTTGCAACTCGGCCGCACTCCTTTCCGGCTGGAAGTCGTGAGCGGCGCCGGCTCTTACGTCTGCGGGGAAGAGACGGCCCTGCTGGAATCCCTGGAAGGCCGTCGCGGCGTGGTGCGCGCCAAGCCTCCCTATCCCGCGGTCTCCGGGCTTTACGGCCGGCCGACCATCGTGAGCAATGTGCTGACCTTCGCCACCGTGCCGAATATCCTCTCGCGCGGCGGCGCCTGGCACGCCTCGCTGGGCACCGAACGGTCGCGCGGGACGATCCCTCTCCAGATCGGCGGACGGGTGAAACAACCGGGGCTCGTCGAAGTTCCGTTCGGCCTGACCTTGCGCGACGTGCTGGACCGCTTCGGCGGAGGCATGGCTCCCGGCGCGCGCTTCAAGGCCGTGCAGGTCGGTGGACCATTGGGGAGCTTGTTTCCGGAATCCAAGCTCGACATTCCGATCTGCTACGACGCCTTCGCGGAGGCCGGCGCGATCCTGGGGCACGGCGGCATCGTGGTGTACGACCATGAGACGGACATGGTCGAGTTGGCGCGGCATTTCATGGCGTTCACGGCGGACGAGTCTTGCGGAAAGTGCACACCCTGCCGGATCGGGTCCGTGCGGGGCCGGGAGATCTTGGAACGCATCCAGGCGGGCCGCGGGACCGCCGACGATCTGGCGCTGCTGGCCGATCTCGGCGAGACGATGAAAACGGCGAGTCTCTGCGCGCTCGGCGGCCGCGCGCCCTATCCGGTGCTGACGGCGATCGAGCATTTTCCTCACGAATTTAGCCCGCATTATTCATGACGGTTCGTCGGGAAAACGCGGAGACGCGTTGTGAGACGGGCAAGCACAGCCACGAAGGAGGGAAGCATACTTGCAACAGTATGTTGACCGACTGAGTGGCGAGCACGCCCGTCGGAACAGCGTGTCCGCGTTTGCAGCAGAAGCGTTCATGAATAATGCGGGTTAGGCGAGAGGCGAAGGGCGGGAGACGCGAGACATGAACGGAGTATCGCAGGGATCGACCCTTCCCTCCGATCGCAGGCTGGATGCCACACGCCCCGCGCTCTCAGTGGTCACGCTAACGATCAACGGCCGATCCGTCTCCGCCTCTCCCGGCGAGACGATCTACCAAGCCGCGCAACGGGCGGGCATCGTCATTCCGAGCCTCTGCGCCTCGGATCATCTCAATCCGTTCGGCTCCTGTCGTCTGTGTCTCTGCGAAGTGGAGGGCCTGGCCGGTACCCCGGCTTCCTGCACGACCCCGGTGCGGGAGGGGATGGTGGTGCAGACCAAGACCGACCGGCTGCGGCGACACAGAAGAAATATCGTCGAGCTGTACCTTTCGGAACTACCCCAGGATGCGCCGACGCCGGATGTCCTCAAGCAGTTAGCCTCCAGCCTGGGGCTCGAACGCGTGCGGTACACGGACGCGGCGCGACGCGTCCCGTACCGGGACGACTCCAACCCGTTTTTCACCTTCGACAACGCGATCTGCGTGTCCTGCGCGCGCTGCGTCCGGGCCTGCGACGAAATTCAGGGGACCTTCGCGCTCACGATGATCGACCGCGGCTTCGGCTCGCGGCCGGTCGCCGGCGCCGGCCCGCTCTCTGGGGATGGCGACGGATTCGCCTCTTCGAATTGCGTCTCGTGCGGCGCCTGTGTGAAGGAATGCCCGACCGGAGCCCTGACGGAAAAGACCGTCCTTGAGTTCGGACCCCCGACCCGGACCGTCCGCACCATCTGCGCCTATTGCGGGGTCGGCTGCGCCTTCGACGCCGGCGTCCGCGACGGCCGGGTAGTCAGCATGGTACCGGCGGATGACGGGCCGTCGAACGAAGGCCACGCCTGCATGAAGGGCCGCTTCGGCTGGACGTACATCTCGGCGCCGGACCGGTTACGGGTTCCGCTCCTGCGCCGGGGCGATCGGTGGGAGGAGGTGTCCTGGGAGGCGGCGCTCGACCGCGTGGCGCTGGAGTTCGCGCGCATCAAGAAGACCTACGGCCCCGATGCCTTGGCAGCCATTTCCTCCAGCCGCGGCACCAACGAGGAGAATTATCTCTTCGCCAAGTTCATCCGCTGCGTGATCGGGACCAACCACATCGACAACTGCGCCCGCGTCTGCCACAGCGCGACCGTGACCGGCATGATGGAGACCCTCGGCGCCTCCGCCGCCACCAACTCGATCGCCGACGTGGATCTGGCCAAGCTGATCATGGTCGTCGGGGCCAATCCGACCGAATCCCATCCGGTGGTCGGCGCGAGGATCAAGCAGGCGAAGCGGCGCGGCGTACCGCTGATCGTGATCGATCCCCGCCGCACGGAGCTGGCGCGTCTGGCCGACCTGCATCTCAAGTTGAAGCCGGGCACGAACGTCGCGCTGCTGAACGGGTTGGGCCATGTGATCGCGAAAGAAGGTCTTATTGATAATGCCTTCACGGCGGCGAGGACGGAGGGGCTCGACGACTGGCTGGAGACCGTGGCGTCCTGCACGCCGGAAGTGACCGAGCGGATCACGGGCGTCCCGGCGGCCATGATCCGCGATGCGGCCCGGCGCTATGCGACCAGCGGCGCTTCGCTCTGCGTCCACGGCCTCGGCGTGACCGAGCATCGCTGGGGCAGCCACGGGGTGATCGCGCTCTGCAACCTGGCGCTGGCGACCGGCAACATCGGCCGGCCCGGAACCGGCATCAACCCGTTGCGCGGGCAGAACAACGTGCAGGGGGCCTCCGATGTCGGCTGCCTGCCGACCTATTTCGCCGGATACCAGAGCCTCGACGATCCCGAGTTGGCCGCGCGGCACCTGACGGTCACCGGACGTCCGCTGCCGACGGCGCGCGGCATGAAGATTCCGGACATGTGGGATGCAGCGCTCGACGGCCGCTTAAAGGGCTTGTGGATCATCGGCTACGACGTGGCGCAAACCGATCCGAATCTCAAGAAGGTCCGGCAGGCTCTGGCGAGTTTGGACTTCCTGGTCGTGCAGGACCTGTTCCTCAGCGAGACGGCGAAGTTCGCCCGGCTCGTGATCCCCGGCGCCTCCTTTCTGGAGAAGGACGGCACCTTCACGAATCTCGAACGGCGGATTCAGCGCATTCGGAAAGTCGTCGAGCCGCCCGCCGGCGTCCTGCCGGACTGGCAAGTCGTCTGTGAGGTGGCGACGCGGATGGGCTATCCCATGCGCTACGCGCATCCGTCTCAGATCATGGACGAGATCGCGCGGCTGACCCCGATGTTCGCGGGTGTGTCCTATGACCGGCTGGAAACGCCCGAAGGGTTGCAGTGGCCGGTCCCCGCTCCGACCCATCCCGGCACTTCCCTGATGCATCAGGAACGGTTTCCCGGAGGAAAGGCTCGATTCGTCGCCGTGGACTATTTGCCGCCGGGCGAATCGCCGAGCGAGGCGTACCCGTTCATCCTCATCACGGGCCGCATCCTGCAGCATTACAACTGCGGGGCGCAGACGCGGCGAACCGCGATTCTGCAGGTGGTCGACGCCGATGTCTTGGAGATGCACCCGGACGACGCAGCCAGGCTGGGGCTCCGCGACCGCGAAATCGTCCGGCTGGTGAGCGCCAGAAGCGACGCGACGCTTCCGTTGGCGATCAGCGAGCGGGTCCAGCACGGTCAGCTCTTCACCAGCTTCCATTTTCCGGGCACCGCGATCAATGCCCTGCTGTCGTCGAGCGCCGACGAGAGCTCGAAATGTCCCGAGTACAAGGTGTCGGCCGTGCGGGTGGAGCGCCTGGACCGGGAGAAGATCGAGCCTGAGGACGAGGCCGAACTCGGCCGCGTACAGGCGAAGTTGATTACGTAAGACGGCGAGACAGGCGGGAAACGCGCGACTGGCGGCTCGCGGGTTTGGTCCTTCTGGCGCTTCTCGCAAGTCACGCATTTCTCGCAGGTAGGTAACGCCGTCTTTGTGATCGGAATAGCCAAGAGCGATGGACCAATCGTCAATCTCTTCTGTGCCCCTATTTGACGCCTACGCGCCAGCCCAGATCGCGGTGCGCGTCCGGGACGTCGGGGTGGCCAAAGCGGCGGCGCCGGTCCTGACGACGCTCGCGCTGGCCGTGCTGGCCGGGGCGTTCATCTCGCTAGGCGCGCTCTTCTACATCGTGACAATCACCGCCGGGCCTGGCGGCTCGGCCGGGGCGTTCGGCCTGACACGCCTGGCCGGCGGGCTCACGTTCAGTCTGGGACTGGTGCTGGTCGTGGTCGGCGGCGCCGAGTTGTTCACCGGGAACAACCTGATCGCGATGGCATGGGCGGCCCGCCGCATCACGACTGCACAGGTCATCAGGAATTGGGGGTGGGTGTATCTTGGAAATTTGCTGGGCGCGCTTGGGACGGCGGTGTTGGTGTGGCTGGCGGGAGTCCACACACTGGAGGACGGTGCGGTCGGTGAGATGATGGCCCGGATCGCGCGGACCAAAGCCTCGCTCGATCCGCTGTCCGCGCTGGCGCGGGGCATGTTATGCAACGTGCTGGTCTGCCTGGCCGTCTGGCTCTGCATGGGAGCCCGCAGCGTGGCCGACAAGATCCTGGCCATTATCTTCCCGATCAGCGCCTTCGTCGCCTGCGGCTTCGAGCACTCGGTGGCCAACATGTTTTTCCTCCCGGTCGGACTCGCGGTCGCGGCGGGAAGCGGTGCGCCGATTCCGGTCGGGGATGCCGTCGACAACCTGGTCCTCGTGACTGCGGGCAACATCCTGGGCGGGACGGTGCTGGTGGCGCTGGTCTATTGGTTCGTGTATCTTCGCAAAGAAGGCGCGAGGCTAGAGGCGCGGGGCTAGGGGAAACCTCACGTGATCTTCTCGCCACAAGCCTCTTGCCCCGTGGCCGCGCGCAAGCGATGATCTACACCATCACCCTGAATCCCGCGCTGGATCATTTCCTCGACGTCGAGGATCTGCGGGTGGACGACGCCAACCGCGCGACGGGAGAATGCATCTACGCCGGAGGGAAAGGCATCGACGTGTCGCGCGCGATCCGGCGTCTGGGCGGCGACAGCATCGCCCTGGGGTTTATCGGCGGGCATAACGGGCGGCTCATGGTCGATCTGCTCAAAGGCGAGGGCGTGACCTGTTACTTCACGGCGATTGCGCAGGAAACCCGCCGCAACATCATTATCTGCGCGAAACAGCGCCGTACGCAGACCATGATCAACGCCAAAGGTCCTGTCGTCGCCCCGGAGGAATGGCGGGCGTTTCTGACGCATCTGGGTTTGCTGGACCTGCAAGGCGCCTATGTCGTGCTGGGTGGCAGTCTGCCCCGCGGCGTCCCGCAGGATGCGTACCGGCAGATCATCGCCCTCGTCCAGCGGGAAGGCGCGAAAGCGATGTTGGACGCGGACGGACCCTGTTTCCAAGCGGGCCTCAAGGCCAGGCCCTTCGCGATCAAGCCCAACTTGAATGAGCTGCGTCGCCTGACCGGGCGGCCGTTGCGGACCGAAGGCGCAGTGTGGGATGCGGCGCGGGCGCTGAATCGGGCGGGGGTGCGGATCGTGCTGGTCTCACAGGGACGGCGTGGGCTGCTGGCGGTCAGCGGCGCCGAGCGATACCGGGCCGTGCCTCCGGCCGTGACGGTTCGCAGCACGGTCGGAGCCGGCGACTCGACCGTCGCGGGCTTTGTGTTCAAGCATGCGGGCGGCAAAGACTTGGAGGAGTGCGTCCGCTTCGCGACGGCCGCCGGCACGGCGGCCACCCTCGCGCCGGGCAACCAATTGTGCCGGCTCAAGGACGTGCAGCGGCTGCTGGCCCGGATCAAAATTCAGGCGCTGGGCTAGGGACGAATGCTGATGGTGAATGAGGAATGGGCGCCTCTCGCCTCTTTGAATACGAAAGGACGGTGACGATGAAAATCCTCTTAGCGGTCGACGGCTCCAAGTACGGTCGGTGGGCGACGGAATGGATCGCGCGGTTGCCATTTGTTTCACCGCCTCAGGTGACGGCGTTGCACGTCATGGACGTCGCGGCGCTGCGCGCGCCCTTCGTGGTGCAGCCTGTGGTGGCCGGGAACGAGCGGTTCATTCAGGAGGAAATCAAGCGGCTGGAGACGCGGGCGAAAAAAGTGGTTGAAGAGACCCGCTCGCTCTTCTCGGCTCATGGCCTGAAGGGAAAAGTCGTCACCCAAAACGGTGGCATCGCCTCGACGATTCTGAAGCAGGCTCCCAGGCGCGACGGTGTGGTCGCCCTCGGCAGCCGGGGACTGGACGCGCTCGATCGGTTCATGCTCGGCAGCGTCTCGACGCAGGTGACGCTCCATGCGCCCTGTTCCGTGCTCGTCGTCAAGGAGGAGGCCAGGCCGGTCCGCCACATCGTCTTCGCAACCGATGGGTCCCCGTCGTCCGAGAAAGCGATCCGGTTTCTGACAAGCAAGCTCAGGGCGGACGCAGGCGCGGCCGCTGGCAGGTCCGAGCCGATCCGGGTGTCGGTCGTGCACGTGATGCCGTTTCTGAAGTATCCCGAGCTGAAAGAAGCTGGCAAGAGGGTCGTCGAACGGTGCGCGGAAAAGTTGGTCAAAGCCGGCTATCACGTCGAAGAGGTGCTCCGCCTCGGGAAGCCCGCCGAGGAAATCATCAAGGTCGCGTCGCGCAAGAAAGCCGATCTGATCGTCACCGGCGCCAAAGGCTTGGGCGCCATCGCGCGCTTCCTGCTCGGCAGTGTGTCCACGAAAGTCGTGCAACACAGCTCCTGTTCGGTGTTGGTGGTGCGGTGAGCAAATAGGATTCCGTTTGATTGTAAACGGGCGTGCTCAGGCGGAGCACACCGCTCCCGCGCCTGCAAATTGACTCGTCTGCGCGGCAGGCGTATGCTTTCGCGTAAGGGAGATCATCGATGCGTCGCGCACGCGCCATCCTCGTCGCCCTGTTGATCGTTCTGTTTGCCGGCTTCAGCTTCAACGCCTACGCCTGTTTGCTGCCGTTCGTCGGGCACCCGGCAACGACGATGGGCGCCGGGTGTTCGACGTCGGGGCAACAGCCGACTCCCCAGTTTTGCGAAGCCTTTAAGACCCTCACCGTGGAGACCGGCCAGACCCTCGATCCCGCCGGTGATGCGCACCGGCTCTGCCCCGGAGGTGCGGTGCCCGCGGTCTCCTGTGCAAAGCCGGCGTCTGGTTGTGCCCACCTGCTCGTCCGGACGCTCCACGATCCTCCGCGCAATCTTCCCCTGAACGCCGTCCTGCGCATTTGATCCTCTCCTGAGAAACGGCTGCGTCAACGGGCCGGCGACCGATTCGGTCAAGGGCTCTCCGTTCTTTTTCTTTGAGGGAGGACGACCATGATCCGCTTGATGACAGGATGGATGGCGGCGGCCTCGGCTGTCTGCCTCTGGTGTGTGATCCCCGCCGCGAATGCCGCGCAAGAGACGAGGCTGTCATTGGACAACCTCATCACGGAGGTGATGGAGAACAACCCGGAGGTCAGGGCGGCGCGCGAGCGATGGGAAGCGGCAAAGGCGATCGTGCCGCAGGTGCAAACGCTCCCTGATCCGAAGGTTCAGCTCGGCTATCAGCGGATGCCGATGGTGGAGCCGCTTCAGGGCGCCGTGTACGGCTTCGGACAGGAGATCCCGTTTCCCGGAAAGCTCCGGCTCCGCGGTGAGGTCGCCCAGCGGGAAGCCGAGCGGCTGGAACGGGACTATCTGGCGACCCGGCTCCGGCTGATCGCGGCTCTCAAACAGAGTTACTTTGATTTGCACTTCGTCCACAAGGCCATCGAGATCGTCGAGAAGAACAAGCAGCTCCTGATCCAATTCGAAAAGACCGCGAAAGCACGGTACACCGTCGGACGGGCGGCCCAGCAGGATGTCTTTCGCGCGCAAGTCGAGATCTCCCGGGTCCTTGACCGTCTGGCGGTGCTCGAGCAGCAGAAAGAGAGCTTCCATGCGGCGATCAACCGCATTCTGAATCGTCCCCCCGCCGCGGCGCTCGGCACTCCCGAGGAGATCCAGGTCGCCCTCCTCCCGTTTCCGTTGGAAGAGCTGAGCCGGCGGGCCGAGGCGCTCTCTCCGATTCTGCAGGCGTCGGCCAAGGGGGTCGAGCGAGGCGAGCAAGCCGTCGCCCTGGCCAGACGCGAGTATTTTCCAGACTTCGATGTGACCGCCTTGGGGCTCCGGAACGACCGGATCAACGACAATGGGTATCAGGTCATGCTCGGCATCCGTATCCCGCTCTACTATGCCACCAAACAGCGACAGGGCGTCAATCAAGCGCTCGCCGGGCTGACCAGCGCGAGGGAGGACTTGAGCACGTCGCGGCAGGAGGTGCTGTTCAGGGTCAAGGATGCGTTCGTCCAGGCGCAGCGCGCGGAGCGCCTTGTGATGATTCTCCGGGACGCGATCATCCCCCAAGCGACGCTGGCGTTGCAATCCGCTCAGGCGGGCTACGGCGTCGGCAAAGTGGACTTCTTGACGCTGCTGAATAGTCTCCTGACTTTGCAGGAAAATGAACTTGAGTTGCACGGGGAAATGGTCGCGCACGAAAAGGCGCTGGCGAGATTGGAGGAATTGACCGGAGGCCCGTTATCCGCGAACCGTTAGCCGTTGTCCGTCACCCGTTTTCCGATCACCGTTCACGGATCACGGGTGACGCATCACGGATGACGGGTGGCGGACTGCGGACCGCGGAGGGCACGTGAAGCGCATGATCGTCATCACAGGGGCGTTTGCGTTGCTGGCGGCAGGGCTGGCGGCGGGCTATTGGTTCCTGACGCAGGAACCGCCGGGTGCGCCGGCGAAGCCGCATGAGACGATACCCCGCGAAGGGGCGCCGCACGCCGGCGCGCCGGCGGCGCCGTCCACGCCGGTTGCGGAACGCAACACCGTGACGATCGCCCCGGAGCGGTTGCAGACGATCGGGGTGCGGTTCCAGGAAGCCGCGCGGCGGCCGCTCGAGAAAGCGATTCGGACGGTGGGGCGGGTCGAGATCGACGAGCGCCGGCTTGCTCGGGTCAACATCAAGTTCGACGGCTGGATCGAGGATCTCCGGGTCAGCGCGGTCGGGGACCACGTCAAGAAAGGGGAGATCCTCTTTACGATCTACAGTCCGGACCTGGTCGCGACTCAGGAGGAATACCTGCTGGCGTTGCAGAGTTACCGCGAACTCGGCGGGAGCGAGTTTCCCGAGGTCGCCCGCGGGGCCAAAGAACTGCTGGAGGCCACCAAGCGGCGGTTCCAGCTCTGGGATATCACGGAGGACCATATCCGCGATCTTGAGCGCACCGGCCGGGTGCTCCGGACGCTGCCGATTCATTCGCCCATCACCGGCACGGTCATCCGCATGCAGGCCAGGGCCGGCACGTACGTCACGCCCGGGACGGAGCTGTATTTCATCGCCGATCTCTCGCAGATCTGGATCATGGCCGACATCTACGAGTACGAACTTCCCTCCATCAGAATCGGGCAGGGCGCCATGGTCACGCTGTCCTATGACCCGCAGACGAAGCTGCACGGTCACGTGGGATTCATCTATCCGACGCTGGATCCGAAGACGCGAACGGCCAGAGTCCGGTTCGAGGTCGACAATCCAGGCGAGCGGCTCAAGCCTGATATGTACGCCAATGTGGAGCTGAAGATCCCGCTCGGGACCCGGCTGGCGATTCCCAGGGATGCGGTGCTGGAATCCGGCGAACGCCAGATTATTTTCATCCATCACGGCGGCGGCAAGCTGGAGTGGCGAACCGTGAAGCTCGGGGAGCGGGCCGGCGACTGGGTCGAAGTGGTGCAGGGGCTCAAGGAAGGTGACCATGTCGTGACCTCGGCGAACTTTCTGATCGATTCCGAGAGTCAGTTGAAAGCCGCCGTCGGCGGGATGGCCGGGATGCCGGGAATGAAATAGGACGTGATGCGTGAGACGTGATGCGCGAAGCGTGGAGAGGACAAGAAATACCCGGTTCTGTCACTCATGATGCATAACGTGTCGCGCATGACGCATGACGTGTTTGACGATGGTTGAACGCATCATCGAGTTCAGCGCGAAGAACCGGTTCTTCGTCCTGCTGCTGGTGTTCTTTGCCGCGGCGGCCGGACTGTGGGCCGTGCGGCAGACGCCGGTGGATGCCCTGCCGGATCTGTCCGATACCCAGGTGATCGTCTACACGACGTGGCCGGGACGCTCGCCCGATCTCGTGGAGGACCAGATCACCTATCCGATCGTGACCGCCTTGCTGTCCGCGCCGAAGGTCACGGTAGTGCGCGGGCTCTCGGACTTCGGGTTTTCCTATGTATATGTGCTCTTCAAGGACGGCACGGACATCTACTGGGCGAGATCCCGCGTGTTGGAGTATCTGAGCCAGCTCGAAGGGCGCCTGCCCGAAGGGGTCGCGCCGCAACTCGGCCCCGACGCGACCGGCGTCGGGTGGGTGTTCCAGTACGCGCTCGTGGACGAGTCGGGGCAGCACGACCTAGCCTCGCTCCGCAGCTTCCAGGATTGGTATCTGCGCTACTGGCTTCGCGCGGTCGAGGGCGTGGCCGAGGTGGCGAGCGTGGGCGGCTTCGTCCGGCAATACCAAGTCAACCTCGATCCCACCAAGGTGCTGGCCTATCGGCTGTCCATCCCGGCGATCATCGAAACGATCCGGGAAAGCAACAACGATGTGGGCGGCCGGGTTGTGGAGTTCTCGGGAATCGAGTACATGATCCGGGGCCGCGGGTATATCAAGGCCGTCAGTGACATCGAGAAGATCGCCGTCGGGGTGAGCGAGAGCGGGACGCCGATCCTGCTCCGTGATGTCGCGACGGTCCGTCTCGGCCCGGACATGCGGCGGGGGCTGGCCGAAATGGACGGGATCGGGGAAGCGGTCGGCGGCATCGTCGTCATGCGCTTCGGCGAGAACGCGCTGAGCGTCATCGAGCGCGTCAAGGCCAAGCTCAAGGAGCTGGAACCGTCGTTCCCGAAGGGCGTCAAGGTCGTGACCGCCTACGATCGGAGCGGATTGATCGAAGAATCCATCGCCACGGCGTACGAAAGCCTGGCGGAAGAATTGATCGTGACCGGCGCCCTGATCGTCCTGTTCCTCCTTCACGTCCGATCGGCCGCCGTCCCGATCCTGACCTTGCCGCTGGCCGTGCTGATCGCGTTCGTGCCGATGTACCTGATGAACATCGGCGTCCACATCATGTCGTTGGGCGGGATCATCGTGGCGATCGGAGACATGGTGGACGCCGCGATCGTGATGGTGGACAACGCGCACAAGCGGTTGGAGGAATGGGAGCAAGCAGGCCGGCAAGGAGACCGCGCCAAAGTCCTGATCGACTCGGCAAAGGAAGTCGGGCCGGCGACGTTCGCGTCGGTGGTGGTGATCGCGATCTCCTTCATCCCGATCTTCACGCTGCAGGAGCAGGAAGGCCGGCTGTTCCGGCCCCTGGCCTGGACGAACAATCTCGCCATCGCGGCTTGCGCGGTGCTCGCGATCACGTTCGTACCGGCGGTGCTCCCGGGCGCCATGCGGGGCCGGATTCTTCCGGAGCGGCGCCATCCGGTGAGCCGGCTGCTGCAGCGGCTGTACTCGCCGGCCCTCAGGGGCTGTTTGCGCCACCGCGGCCTGGTGGTGTTGGCGGCTCTGGCGCTGTTGGCGGGAACGGTTCCCGCGTTTCAGCGACTCGGCTCCGAGTTCATGCCGCCCCTGTACGAAGGGACGATCCTCTACATGCCGACGACGCTGCCCGGCCTCTCGGTGACCGAAGCCGGCCGACTCCTCCAACTGATGGACCAGAAGCTCAAGGCGTTCCCCGAGGTGGAGCGGGTCTTCGGCAAAGCCGGACGGGCCGAGACATCCACCGATCCGGCGCCGTTCAGCATGATCGAAGCGGTCGTCATGTTGAAGCCGAAAGCGCAGTGGCGGCCAGGCCTCAGCTATGAAGGCCTGATCGACGAGATGGACCGAGCATTGCAGTTCCCAGGGGTGACCAACGCGTGGACGATGCCGATCAAGAACCGGGTGGACATGCTGACCACCGGCATCAGGACGCCGGTCGGCATCAAGATCTTCGGTTCAGACCTCAAGGAGATCGAACGGATCGGGCGACATGTGGAAATGGTCGCGAAGGAGGTGCCGGGGACCCGCAGCGTGTACGCCGAGCGGGTCACCGGCGGATACTTCCTGGATTTCGAGATCAACCGCGAGGACATTGCGCGCTACGGTCTGAAGGTGATGGACGTGGGGCGGATCATCGAGTCCGCCATCGGCGGGGAGAATATCGCAACCACGATCGAAGGGCGCGAGCGCTATCCGATCAACGTCCGTTACCTGCGGGAGCTGCGCGACGATCCGGAGAAGCTCAAGCGGGTCCTTGTCACGACACCGGCGGGCATCCAGGTGCCGCTCGCGCAACTCGCCGCGCTGCGCTTCGTGAGCGGGCCCCCGATGATCCGCGACGAGAACGGCCGCCTCGCGGCCTACGTGTACGTCGATATGGCCGGGCGGGACGTCGGTGGGTATGTGGAGGACCTCAAGCGCGCTGTGCAGGGGAAAATCGAGCTGCCGCCGGGCTACACGATCGCCTGGTCCGGACAGTATGAGTTCATGCAACGGGTGCGGGAACGGCTGGCGGTCGTGGTCCCGCTGACCTTGTTGATCATCTTCGTGGTCTTCTATCTCACGTTCCAGTCCGTTGCCGAAACGCTGATGGTCATGCTGGGCGTGCCGCTCGCGCTGGTCGGCGCGATCTGGTACCTGGCTGCGCTGGAGTACAACATGAGCATCGCGGTCTGGGTCGGGATCATCACCGTCGTCGGCACCGCGGCCGAAACGAGCGCGGTGATGCTGGCTTATTTGGACGAGGCCTGCGCCCGCCGCAAGGCGGCGGGCGGGTTGAAAACCCTGGACGATCTCTTGGAAACCGTCCAGCGCGGCGCGGTGGAACGCATCCGGCCCATGGCGATGATCGGCTTGGTGGACGTGCTGGGCCTGGTCCCCGTCATGCTGGCGACGGGGACTGGGGCGGACGTGATGAAGCGGGTCGCGGCTCCGCAGGTGGGCGGGGTACTTTCAGCGATGATCCTGACCCTGTTCGTGATCCCGGCGGTGTATGTGACGTGGCGGTGGCGGAAGGACAAAGAGACGGGACGCGAGGGGAAGAGCGATGGACTGACTGCCTCCGCTCACACCCGTTGCACGAAGCCCAGTTAGGCAATGGGTCCCTGGCCGTTTGGAGTGGGAACGGTGGCTGGGCCGGAATTCTGCCGCTGAAGACGCCTCCGGGGGCACCCAACTAAGCCTTGCCTGCTCGAATCCTGTAAACTCGGCCGCAGCGGCCTCAAACAGTACAGGCTTCGCCCTTGCTGTTCGGAAGCAAGGGCCGCATGCTGCGACAAGTTGTGTCCCGCCCACTACGGCGATGTGCGGCAGGAATTCCAGCCCAGCCGCCTGGACGTGATACGCCGGAGCACAAGACGGCTTTGATGCAAGCTCCAATACACGCGGAGAAAACAACAAGTTTGAAGGTAACATCTAAGACTGTGCCAGGTACCCATTACAGTTCGAATGCAGTGGGAAGAATATAAAGGGGTCGATGATGCACCCAGCGGAAGCAACCAAGCCAGTTGGGGCACACTTCACAGCGTGACAAAAAACATCCGGTAACGTATTATGCAGCGCTAGTTAGGGAGGTGTGCAAGGAATCTCAGCACATTGTCTAGATGATCAGCACAATCGAAATTCAAAATTTTAGGTGTTTTGAGAAATTGAACCTTGATGGTCTGAGCAGAATTAACTTACTGGTCGGGAAAAACGCCACCGGTAAAACTGCTTTCCTGGAGTCTCTTTTTCTTGTGGCTGCAGGATCTGCCGAGGTCTTCTTGCGCTTGCGCGGATGGAGGGGTTTTGGAGATGTTCTGAAGATCACTTACGAAAGAAGATTCTACGAGTCCTTGTGGCGAGACCTATTTTACGCATTTGACCAAAATCGACAGATATCCATTAGGACGTCCGGAACTCACGGAGCGGACAGGTCCTTGAAGATCTATTATAGATCCGAGGAATCCTTGACTATTCCCATCCTGGAGAAGAGGGATGATATGTCAGTCATCACACCCATCAGGATGGAATGGACAATAAGCGGAGGCAAAACCTTTGAGGTTAAACCCGCATTGACACCGCGAGGTCTGAACGTCGGCCAGTTCATCGATCCGCTCCCTGGTTCCCTATTTGCTTCGTTCCATAATCCGAATGCCGAGGAAAACGCTGCTCATTTTTCAGAGCTTAGCAAACAAGGGAAAGAAGGCGAATTGGTCAAGGCTCTCAACAGAGAATTCCCCTATATTCAGGGATTATCCGTCGAGATAGATTCTGGCTCGCCTATGGTATACGCAAGATTGGTGGCGCCTTCGATAAGTCGAAGGCTGCCGCTAACGCTGGTTTCCGGTGGAATCAACAAGTTTGTGAGTCTACTGTTAGCCATTGCGAGCAACCCTCATGGAGTTGTTTACGTGGACGAGATCGAAAATGGCTTTTACTACGACAGATTGTCTACTATCTGGTCTTCTCTCTTTACTTTCGCAAAGGACTACGATGTTCAATTGATTGCCTCAACTCACAGCTTGGATTGCCTCAGAGCACTGTCACCGTTGCTTAAAGAGAATCAGGATGACTTCAGACTCTTAAGAGCTGAGAGACAAGATGATCGCTGCAATATCAGAATGTTTAGCGGAAAGGAGCTTCGTAGCGCAATGGATCAGGATCTCGAAGTGAGGTAGGGATCATCTTTTGGTTCCAAGGCCGTTAGTTGGTCCATGTTTGATTGTCGGAGAAGGAGAAGATGACGAAGCATTTTTTCGGCATCTCGTAGAACAAAGAAATTTGAACGGTTTTCAAGTCGCTTTCCCTGGAAAACCAGAGTCGGACACTGGAGGCAAGAAAGGTTTTGGCCAATTACTCGTCGCCCTTAGGGTCCTTGAGGGCTTCGAAAAGATCTCCGGCATAGTCATTGTGACCGACAGCGATGACGATGCAGGCAGTGCGTTCGCAAAGCTTAGAGAACAAATTGAATCAGCTGAGACCTACCCGGTTCCTGACCGGCCTTTTACAATTGCTACGCGCGGTGGATCGCCGGACATCGCAGTAGTCTTACTTCCTGAAGCGGACCAACCTGGCAATCTGGAAACGCTTTGCCTGGGGGCAGCCCTCGACAAGTGGTTTAGCCTTAGACCATGTGTTGAGGATTTCGTTCGTTGTACGAATGCGGAATCTTGGCCGAAATCGAAGTTATCTAAACTGCAAATGCGTTGCTTCTTGTCTGCCGCGTGCAAGAGTGATCCATATACGCCTTTGAAATGGGCCTGGAGCCGTCCGGAAACCTTAATACCGCTTGATCATTCAGCTTTTGATCGAATAACAAGCTTCTTAAACAGCTTCCGAGCAAACTATAAGTAGCCCTTATATTCGAGGTGTATCCTGTAACAGTGGACTGGGCGCACGGCATCCTTTATTGCGGGATGCTGCTTCTTTGGCCTCTCTCCAACGTGGCCAGTTGTTCTTCTTTCCACGTCTGCTCATTCCGCCGTTCACAGCGTCCGATGCGAAATGAAAGAAAAGGGAGAATGGTGGCTCGCCCAAGGATTCAGGCTACCGTTACCAAGTGCAAGATCGGCAGACCGATCCTGCGCCTATCTCTATAGTGAAGAAATTTATCTCGTGCCTCGATGGTTACCCGATTACCGTGGGAGACGACTACCATCCCCGCGGTTCAGGCCGCGGCACGGGGTGTTTTGGGCCTGGGGTTCCAATGAAGCTGCCCCTTTCTGCCACTGTGCCGTCTGAAGCGTCTTGTCGCCGCTGCAAGATCCTTTAAGAAATTGCCTCGTTCCAACGGCCTAGGCTGGCATTAGGCTTGCCTCGGTCACTCGTGGGTAATTATGACCTTTGCCGGACGCAACGAGAGTGGGAGCAGTGCCTTGTCTGCATAGGCCTGGTGAGGGGCGTCGGTGCGGTTGTGGCGTGCGGTTCCGCCCTTCTTTTGTCCGATCTCCGAGTTTCCCGTGAACACCACAGATTCCTGGGAGATGGTGAAGCCGTACTTGTGCACCGCCGTGAAGAAGCGATGACGCCGCCGGGTCGTCTTACGCGCTCACTCCGGCAATTCTGCGCGGTCGTCCTGCTGATGTGTCTGGTCGGCCCGCCGGGTTGCGGCAGAGAGGGAGACGAGGCTTCCGGCGCGAAGCCCGCTCCGGCCGCCGCACCCTCGGGCATTTTGCGCCTGAAACTTGACGAGATCGTGCGGGCGGGGATCGAGGTCCACCCCGTGACCCGCGGCGAATTCCGGTTGTACCGGGAGTTTCCCGCCACGGTACAGCCCAATGAAAACGAACTGGCCGATGTCACCACCCTGATTCGCGGGCGCGTGGTGAAGGTGTATGTGGACTTCGGCCAGGACGTCAAGAAAGGCGAGCTGCTGGCCCTGCTCCACAGTACGGAGCTCGGTTTGGCCGAGGCGACGTATCTCAAGGCGACGGCGAAACTACACGAAGCGGAACTGGTCTATGAACGAACTCATGATCTTTACCAGCACCGGGCGGTCAGCCTTGCCGAGTTTCAGAAACGCGAAGCGGAGTTGAGAACGGCTTGCGCAGAGGCGCGCGAAGCCAGGAACCGGCTTGAGCTGCTCTGAGATCGCCAACGCGCCGGAAGAGCCGAACGAAAGCGACCCGGTCGTCTTGCTGCGTCCGCGAGAGACCTGGACCACCGCCAAGACCAAATCGGGTCTCGTGGACGCGATTCGCCGGCGGCTGGCCGATATTCCCGGTATTTCGGTCCTCATGAGCCAACCGATCCAGGAACGCGTCGATGAACTGATCTCCGGCATCAGGACCGAATGCGCGATCAAGTTTCAGCTCATCCTCAGATTTCCGGAAGTGTATCGCAACAGCGTCGGGGCCATCGGAGAGATTCGAGTCAAGGCCGCCACCGGTGCGCCGATCCCTTTGAGCGAGCTGGCGACCATCGAGATGCGGGAATGACCGGCGCGCATTAGCCGCGAACAGGTGCGCCGCCGCATTTATATCGGGTTCAATGTGGTGGATCGCGACATCGGGAGTGTGGTGGATGAAGGGCGCCGGAAGCTGGCGACGGAGCTGCGGTTGCCGCAAGGCTACGTTGTGACGTGGGGAGGCGCCTTTGAGAACATGGAGCGGGCCAATGCCCGCTTGATGATCGTGGTCCCGATCGCCCTGGGCCTGATTCTCTTCCTGTTGTTCGTCGCTTTCCATTCGTGGAGGTACGCGATCCTGATCATGCTCAATCTTCCCTTCGCGCTGATCGGCGGGGTCGTCTCACTGTGGCTCACCGGCCAGTACCTGAGCGTGCCGGCGTCCATCGGCTTCATCGAATTGTTCGGTCTTGCGGTGGGGAACGGGATCGTGCTGGTATCCTATGTCAATCAGCTCCGGGGCGAAGGGCGGCCGACGGACCAGGCGATCATCGCCGGCTGCACGTTGCGGCTCCGCCCGGTCACGATGACGATGATGACGACGCTGCTCGGGCTTCTGCCGCTTGCGGTTTCGCAGGGCATCGGGGCGGAAATCCAGCGGCCGCTGGCGACGGTGGTGATCAGCGGGCTTTTCACCTCGACGTTGCTCACGTTGGTCGTGCTGCCCGCGCTGTACCGCTGGTTCGAGGAGCCCGGCGATCGGCCGAAGGCTCCTGCCGCCGAGGAGAAGCTGTTTGCGGACGACATGTCGGAGGTGGTTTCGGAAGAGGTGACGCGATGAAGAGTGCGTGGCTGATGGGGGTGGCGGCGACGCTCTGGAATCTGGGGATCATGGGCGGGATCGGCGCGTCGGCTGAGACCGGCTCGCCGGCCCGCGACCTGGCAAGGGGCAAGGCGTTGTATCAGCGGCATTGCGCAGGATGTCACGGTCCGCAAGGCAGAGGTGACGGCTACCGGCTGCTCGGTCCGGAGCCGGCGAACCTCACCTCGCCGTCGACCAAGGGCAAATCCGACGAAGAACTGCTGAAGACGCTGCACGAAGGCAAACCGAACATGCCGTCGTGGAAATTGCGGTTGTCGGAGGAGGAGAGCCGAAACGTGCTCGCCTATGTCCGGTCGCTGACTCGGTGAACGCCAGGGCCGGCTTCTCGGCCGCGGAGGAGAGGCTTGATGGTGCTGACGTGGGGGCTTTTCGCGCTGAGCGCCGTGGCGATCGTCTTTGCCGGCACGAAGCTTTCGCAATACGGCGATCGGATCGCCGAGCTGACGGGGTTGGGCCGGCTCTGGATCGGCGTGCTGCTGATGGCCGCCGCCACATCGTTGCCGGAAGTCTTCACCACCATGAGCGCGGGCCTGCTTCACGCGCCCGATCTCGCCGCTGGCGATCTCTTTGGCGCCGGGCTCAGCAATATGCTGACGCTGGGCGTGATCGATCTTGCGTATCGGAGGAGGCGGGTGTGGCAGCAGGCGGCCTTCGAACATACCCTGGTGGCCTCTCTGGCGATGGTCCTAACCGGGCTGGCTGCGTTTCTGGTGCTCTTGCGAGCGGATGTGGAACATGCGGGGATCGGCTTCGGCAGTGTGCTCCTGCTCGTGATGTACGTCTTAGGAATGCGGATGATCTTCCGGCAGGAAGATGTGAAGCGCCGCCAGCGGGAGCAGGAAGCAGTCGCAGAAGCGGCGGTGTTGGCGGAGGACAGGCATGGGAAGCGGCGTAAGACGCTGCGATGGGCCTTGGCGGGGTTTTTCATTTCGGCGCTGGCGTTGCTTGGCGCGGCACCGCTCCTGGCCGGTTCGGCCAAGGAGATCGCCGAGGGGACCGGCGTCAGCGCGACGTTCATCGGCACGTCGTTGGTGGCCATTACCACCTCCATGCCGGAGCTGGTCACGGCGCTGGCGGCCGTGCGCCTGGGCGCCTTCGATCTGGCCGTCGGCAACCTCTTCGGCAGCAACGCCTTCAACATGGCGGCCTTCTTTTTCGCCGATGCCGCGTTTCGCGAGGGACCTCTGCTGAGCGCGGTCGATCCCGCGCACGCGCTGACGGCCTTATGGAGCATTCTGCTGATGAACGTCGGTCTCATGGGTATTATGTACCGGGTGGAAAAGCGCTATCTGCTGATCGAACCTGACAGCATGGTCATGATCGTCGGCTATTTCCTCGGGCTGTGGCTGCTATTTCGGTAGCGGTCATTTTTCCACGGGGAACGAAAATCCCCCTCACCTAGCCCTCTCCCCCAGGAATGGGGGAGAGGAAACAGATGAGGGGGAAGCGGAAGAGCTGACGGCTGCTCGCTGTTGGCTATCGCGACACAATTACGAACTGCATGACACCGGCGTCCTCTCTGAAACCCGTTTCCTGGCACGCGATGTCGCCTGGTGCGGCGGTCCGCGAACTGGGCTCCGACCTGGATCACGGACTGAGCGAACAGGAGGCCGCGCGCCGGTTCGCCCTGCACGGGCCGAACGAATTGCCGGAGGCCCCGCTGCCGTCACCGTTGTCTCTGTTCTTCGCCCAGTTTTCCAGCCTCATCATCTGGGTCTTGATCGGCGCGGCGGTCGTGTCCGGGTTGCTCCAGGAATGGGTCGATGCGGGCGCCATTCTCGCGATCGTGTTTCTGAACGCAATCTTGGGATTCGCGCAGGAGTTCAAGGCCGAGCGTTCGCTGGCCGCGTTGAAAAAGCTCTCGGTCGCGACGGCGCGGGTCGTGAGGGATGGAAGCGCCCGATCGATTCCCGCACGGGAGTTGGTGCCGGGCGATCTCATCCTGGTCGAAGCGGGCGACTATGTGCCCGCCGACGCGCGGCTCACCTATGCGGCCGCCCTCCGGACGCAGGAAGCGGCGCTCACCGGAGAATCCACGCCGGTGGACAAATCTGTCGCCGCCATGAGCGGCGATGACCATCCCCTCGCCGAACGACGGAACCTCGTGTTCATGGGTACAGTCGTCGTCGCCGGGAAAGGGCGAGCGGTGGTCGTCGCAACGGGTTTGCAGAGCGAGTTAGGGCGGATTGCGACCATGCTCCGGACGGCCGAACCGGAGGTCACGCCGCTGCAGCGCCGTCTCGAACAACTCGGCCATCTCCTGCTCTATCTCTCGCTGGGGGTCGTGGCGGTGGTCTTCGTGTTGGGGCTGCTGCGCGGAGAGCCACTGGTCAGCATGTTCCTGACGTCAGTGAGTCTGGCCGTCGCGGCCATCCCCGAGGGACTTCCTGCGATCGTCACGATCACGCTGGCGCTGGGTGTCACGCGTATGGTCGCGCGCCACGCGCTCATCCGCCGGCTCCCTGCGGTCGAGACGTTGGGATCCACGACCGTCATCTGCACCGACAAGACCGGCACCTTGACCAAGAATGAGATGACGGTGACCCGTCTTTTCATCGACGGCCGAACGTTCGAGGTGACCGGCGAAGGGTATGCGCCGGAGGGCGAGATTCGCGAGATTGGGCGTGGTCCGTTATCCGTAATCTGTGATCCGTTATCCGAACGAGCCGGAAACGGTGGACGCGCAACGGGCAACGGGCTACGGGAGCTGCTCACCGCGGCCGTCTTGTGCAACGGGGCGACGCTCAGGCAGGTGGGCGCGACCTGGCAGGTGCTCGGCGATCCGACCGAGGGCGCGCTGTTGGTGGCGGCGGCGAAGCTTGGGTTGTGGAAGGAATCGCTGGAGGCGGAGGCGCCCATCGTCGGGGAGGTTCCGTTTGACCCGGAACGCAAGATGATGACCGTGCTCCGCAAAACCCCCGGCGGGATCGCCGCATTCGTGAAGGGCGCGCCGGATGTTTTGATCGAACGATGCGCCCATATGTTGACGGTCGACGGCGCCGTCAAGCCGCTCGATGAGTCGGCGAAGCGGAAGATCGTGGAGGCCAACCGGACGTTCGCCCACGAAGCGTTGCGGGTGTTGGGGATCGCCCGCCGGCAACTGGACGACAAGCCGGTCGATCTCCGAGCCGCGGACATCGAACAGGCCCTGGTGTTTCTGGGGCTCATGGCCATGAAGGACCCGCTGCGGCCTGAAGCCAAGGTCGCTGTGCGGCAGTGCCGGGAGGCGGGCATTCGAACCGTAATGATTACGGGCGATCATAAGGAAACGGCGATCGCGATCGCGAAAGACCTGGGTCTTGTGAACGGGCGGGGGGAGGCGCTGGCGGGACCCGAGCTGGATGCCTTGTCCGACCGGGCCCTGGTGGAGCGCGTGGAGCAGGTCGCCGTCTATGCGCGCGTGTCGGCGGAGCACAAGCTCCGGATCGTCAGGGCCTGGAAGGCTCGGGGCGCGGTGGTGGCGATGACGGGCGACGGCGTCAATGACGCGCCGGCGATCAAAGCGGCAGACATCGGCGTCGCGATGGGGCTGACCGGCACGGACGTGACCAAAGAAGCGTCGGACATGGTGGTGACGGACGACAACTTCGCGTCGATCGCGGCGGCTGTCGAGGAAGGGCGGGCCATTTTCGACAACATCCGAAAATCCGTTCACTACCTCCTGTCGTGCAACCTCAGCGAGGTGTTGCTGATGCTGCTGGCGACCTTGTTGGGGCTTCCCTTGCCGTTGTTGCCGGTCCAGATCCTCTGGATCAATCTGGTGACCGACGGATTCCCGGCGCTTGCCCTGGCCGCCGATCCGAAGGAGCCCGACATCATGACCCGGCCGCCGCGCGATCCGAAGGAACGGTTCCTGTCTCGGCGACGGTTTCTGCTCATGTTTGGCCAAGGGACGCTCATCGCCGCAAGCACGATGCTTGTCTTTGCGTACTGTCTGTTCGCCATGGACAAGAGCCTCGAGCGGGCGCGCACGGTGACCTTCACCGCGATGGTGTTGGCGCAGTTGTTCCATGCGTTCAACTGCCGGAGCGACCGGCGGTCGATTTTCTCGATCGGCGTGTTCTCGAATCGGTCTCTGCTCTGGGCGGTCGGGGTCTCGGCCGCCTTGCAGGTCCTGATCATCCTGCTGCCGGCGGCGCGCGAAGTCTTCAAGGTCAGCCCGTTCGATCCGGAGCACTGGATGCTGGTGGTCGGAGTCGGACTGGTCCCACTGCTGGCGATGGAGCTGTGGAAGCTCATGCTGGCCTCGCATGAATCTTTTCATAGGCGGCCGACTCCTATATAGTGTTTGAGTCGGCAGGACCGGATGCGACACGGGTGATTCATTCGTGAAGACACGCAGTCGTGCATGAAACGATAAAGAGCGAGCGGCTCAGCAAGCTCGGTGCTGAAATCCGGGAAAGCGAATTGAGCAGTCTCTCCGGCCGCGTTCATCGCGATAACGCGTAAAAGAGCGGCCGGATCAAGCGAAGCTTGGTATGGAGGTGGAGCCATGACGTGCAACGTGGGCGGGATTGAACGACCGATTCGGATCGTACTGGGCATCGTGTTGTTGGGGGTCGGCGCGTTTGCGGAGCTTCCCCCTTGGGGCGCCGGGATCGCCTTCGTGGTCGGCGCGGTGGCGCTCGTGACGGGGGCGATTGGCTTCTGTCCGGCCTGGAAGCTCTTCGGGATCAACACCTGTCCGCCGGCGTCCATGGGAAAGCCGTGAAGGCGCGCGGGCGACCGAGCCGGTCGAACCTGCCGGCGGCAGGCGCCCGGCCGGCTCGTCACGACGTGTTGGCGGAACGGCATCCTCCGGGGCTGGCTCCGGTCCTCACGGCCTGGAGCCTCCTTGCCGTCGGAGGATGCGCCACCCTCGAGACGGATCAACCTTTTCCGGCGAGGGCGGCTCTGATCGGGAAAACCGAACAGGATGTCGTGGTCTGCGCCGGCGAGCCGCTTGCCAGGACCTCCGGCCAGGAAGGAGCCGTCCTGATCTATTACCGGGAAGCTCCTCCGTTGGAACGGTCCTTCGTCGGCTCGAAGGCCAGCGTGCCCATCGTGCCGAATGGGTGCCGCGCGCGCCTGAAACTCAAAGACCAGCGGGTGACGGACGTGGAGTACGTGCCTGTGCCGGAGTCGATCGGCGGGATGGAGCACTGCGAACAGATGTTCGAGCCCTGTCTGCAGCGCTGAAGAAGGGGCGGAGGCTTGCGATGGGGCTCAACTGCTTTGAAACAGCTAGCAGCATATAGCGAACAGACTGTAGCCGCACTTCCCCTCCACCTTCAAGGGGGAGGGGATCGAGGGGGCATTTTCAGAGCAGCGAGCAGCAAGCAGCGAATAACTCTGAGCTATTTGCTATTGGCTATTCGCTGTTAGCCGTCATCCATTTGAGGAAACGCGCATGAATCCGCCGGATGAGCCCAAAGATAAGCAGACTCCAGGCTTCTTCACGCCGGTCGGATCGCGCCGCACGTTCTTCGGGTGGGTCACCGCCGCGGCGGCGGCCGTGATCGGGCTCACCCTGGCGGTGCCGCTGGTCGGCTACTTTGTCTCGCCGGCGTTGAAACGTCGCGAGTCATCATGGGTCGACGTCGGAGGGCTCGACGAATTGCCTGTCGGCGAACCGAAGCAGCTCGACTACGTGGCGACCGTCAAAGACGGCTGGATGGAAGCGAAGTCCAACAAAGCCGTGTGGGCGATCAAGCAGGGTGACGGGCAGGTGACGGTCTTCTCGCCGATGTGTACCCATCTCGGCTGCGGCTATCGGTGGGACGGAGCCGACCGGCGGTTCAAATGTCCATGCCACGGGAGCGTGTTCGACGTCACGGGCCGGGTCATGGGCGGACCCGCGCCCAGGCCGCTGGATCGGTTGCCATCGAAAATCGAGAACGGCCGGCTCCTGGTCCAGTACAGGGAATTCAAGGCGGGCTTACCACGAAGCGTGGAATTATGATGTGCGTGAAGCGGAACTCGTGAAACGTATCTCGCAGTCGATGAACGGCGCTTCCCAAGGACGAAATACGCTTCACGCTTCACGAGGGACGCATGGCCTCCAGAGTGTATGACTGGCTCGATAGCCGGCTGAAGCTCAAGCCGATCGAGCGGACGCTCCTGGACGAGCCCATTCCGGGCGGCGCCAGTTGGGTCTATGTATTCGGCTCGGCGACGCTCTTCCTCTTCGTCCTGCAAGCCGTCACCGGGATGTTTCTCGCCGTCTATTACGCGCCGACCCCGGACCATGCCTACGACAGCGTTCGATTCATTGAAACACAGGTGGCTTTCGGCGCCTTCGTCAGGGGACTGCACCACTGGGGGGCGTCTGGGATGGTCGTCGCCATCGGCTTGCACATGCTGCAGGTCTTTCTCTACGGCGCCTACAAGCCTCCGCGGGAACTGATGTGGATGGTCGGCGTCGTCCTGTTTCTGCTCGTCATGGCCTTCGCGTTCACGGGTTATCTGCTGCCGTGGGACCAGACGGCCTACTGGGCTACGCAGGTCGGCATCAACATGGTCGGGACCGTCCCCCTGGTCGGAGATTTTTTGGTGCGGGTCCTGCGCGGCGGAGAGACGCTCGGAGCGCTGACGCTGTCCCGATTCTTCGCCGTCCACGTCCTCTTTCTGCCCGCGCTGACCGTGGCCGGCATTGCGCTGCACCTGTTCATCCTGAGGCGGGTCGGGCCGGCCGGCCCGTGGAGCGAAGATCGCGCGGCGCTGGGGAGCGAAACGTTCTATCCCCGGCAGGTCTACATGGATGCGGTCGTGATGCTGGGGGTGTTCCTGGTCATCGCGACGCTCGCGCTCGCCGTTCCGTTCCCGCTCACGGACAAGGCCGACCCCTCAGACACCAGTTTCGTGCCGGTGCCGGAGTGGTACTTCCTCTTCTATTATGAGTTGTTGAAATACGTGCACGGGCCGCTCGAACCGGTGGCCACATGGATCCTGCCGGCCCTGTTCGTGCTGGTGCTGCTCTTCTGGCCGTTCATTGATCGCAATCCGGTCCGGCATCCCTCTTCACGCCCCGTGGCGATCGGGGCCGGTGTGGTCTTTCTGGTCGTGGTGTTTTCCTTGCTCGGGATCTCCCTCAAAAATCTCTATGCCGTGCCGCGCGTGGATCCGGCCGTCGCGCACGGCAAAGAGATCTACGCGAAATACGGCTGTGCGGGCTGCCATCGGATTCACGGAGAAGGCGGGGCGGTGGGCCCCGATCTCTCGTACGTGGGCGAGGTCAGGCCCGAACGGGAATGGCACCTGCGGCATTTCCGCGATCCGCAATCGGTCTCGCCGGGATCGATCATGCCGAAGTTCCCGCTGACCGAGCAGGAACTCAACGATCTGACCAGTTACATGCTGAGTCTGAAACGCCAGACGTAACGGAGCGTCAGCTCTTCCGGCTGGTCTTCGCCATTACGCTCGTAAACAGTTGTTCCATCCGTTTGCTCTTGCAGGATGGGCAGGCGACCTCCCCGCTTTCCCGCTCCCTTAGGCTGAGGGACAGGACGGCTTCTTTGCCGCAGTCCAGACATTTGTATTCATACATGGGCATCTCCCTCACCTCCCTTCGGTTCTCAGCACGGCCTTCGACAGGACCGCTCCGGCGGCGCGGCCCGCGCGGGAACCTTTTTACCTGGCCGGTCCGGCCTCGCCTGGCTGCCGGGCTTCAAGAGGCTTCAGGCGCCGCTTCATCTCGTCCAGCGCCTTCAAGCGGTCCTTGAGCGCGGCTTCTTCCAGCGTATACGTCCCCAACAGCGTGTCGGTCAGGGCGCGCAGATCGCCGCTCAGCGCGCTGACCTGCGCGGGCAACTGTTCCATCCTGACGCCGACGGTGGAGACCATCTGCTGCAACGCCTGAAGCTGCTTGGCCGCGTCGCCCGTCACCGCTTCGAGCTTCCTGAGCTCTTCTTGCGCGGCGGCCTGAGAGCCTTCCACCGCCTTCTTCGTGCCGGTCGTGACGAGAGTCAGATCCTTAAGGATTTGATCCCGCATGGCGTCCGTCTTTTTCTCGTCCTCCAGCGCCGCGCGCATATCCATTTGGAACGTGCCGACCTGGGCGCGCAAGCCTTCCACTTCCGCTTTGATCCCTTTGACCTGGTCGCGAATCGTGGCGACCTCCGACCGGATGGCTCTCGTCTGGGCATCGACCTTTTGCGCCAGATTATGCTCCAGCTTGTCCAGATCGGAGGTGGTCGCGCAGCCGGTCGCGGCAAGCAAGACGGCGAAACCGATCAGAGGCCCGAGGGCCTCCCGCTGTGTGTGGTGTGTCATAACCCACCTCCCGGTGATAGGGTGGCAGATTATTCTACTCACCGCCGGATCGTGGGAGCCAGTAGAGGAATTCTACTGAGGGGTGGGGCCGGCCGCGGGGCCGCAAGAGGAGAAAGGAGACCTCGACTACGCGGTCGTTTCCTGAGATCTCCCGTCGAAGTAGCCGAAGGCGTACGTGAGGACGATGATGCCGAAGATGCCGACGAACCGGGCTTGATCGTCCTGGTCAAATTGAACGAGCAGGCCTTGGTCCGGATAGTCCGTCCCGAACATAGCGAGACAGACGACAAATCCCAACAGCAACAAGATGCTCCGCCAGGAGTTCCATTTCAGGCCCTGCTCGATCGCGCTGTTCAGGCCGAACCGGTACACGAGATACAGGATGCCACCGCTGAACATCCAACTGATGGCCGTCCAAAGCGCCAGGTGCCAATCCATCGCGTGACCTCATGCTGTATTGTGACCAAGTATAGCCTGTGCCCGGATGGCGTCAACCGCGGCGGAAACCCGAGAAAATTCTCATCGCGGGTTCGCAGAATCTCCGGTGCCTGCCGTCGAGTCACGCTGTGGTGAGCGGTAAGGCCGGTTGTGCAGGGTTCTGGCGAAACCACGGGCCTTCCGCGTGTGCGGCTGTTCCTACACAAACTAGTACTTTTTCGTCGTTGACAACGTCTAGGTGGCAGTCTAGATGAGCGATGGTCCATGCAGCCAAGAAAGAGGTTTGGGTATCACGGAGGAATATCGGAGGAAGCCATGGCCGAATGAAACGAGAAAGTGGTTGCGTTGAATGTGACGCTGACACCGGTCGAGCACGCGGATCAGCCGGTGTCGGCCAATTACACGACGGTCGCCGTGGCGCAGGGCATCGCCTATCTCGACTTCGGGTTCATTGAACCGGCGATGCTCGCCATGCTCGCCCGTACCGCGCGTGACGGCAAGGCCATTCCGGAGAGACTCGACCGGAAGCTCGTGGTGCGCATGACTTCATCCTCGAGTTGACCGAAGGCTACGACACGCTGGTGGGCGAACAGGGGTGCTCCCTCTCCGGCGGGCAACGGCAGCGGATCGCCATCGCCCGCGCGCTCGTGGCCAATCCCCGGATTCTCATTTTCGACGAGGCCACCAG